>JAITSU010000053.1 GCA_031287525.1 Zoogloeaceae bacterium
GCGCCCACCCACTTCCCCGCGTCCGGCAGGGTTATGAAAGTGAGCGCCGTTGAAACAGGAAATTCCGAGCCTGGGATAAAAATCTCGCAGCGCCCCTCGGAAGGGGTGAGATTGTACTACGTCAGGAATCAGGTGACAGGTATCAGGTGTCAGAAAAGGTAGGGCGGGATCGAAGAAAGCGCCGTTGTTAACATCCGGCGCGCTCGGAGAGCGCGCCCCAGATTGTTGACAAACCTCCGAAGCAGCTTTCTGGGAACGCCGACGTCCACGTCGGCACGTCGGCACGTCGGCGGTACGCCGACTTTGAGCGCAGATTGCCGCACAAACACCGCTGCCAGCGTGGACGCTGGCGTTCCCAGGAAAACCCTCACTCAAAAAACGCTCTGTGCAACTTTGTCAACAGCCTGCGGCGGTCTCTACGATACCGCCTCTGTCCCCTGACACCTGTCCTCTGTCCTCTGTCATCTGATTACCCCCCCTCCCAGACAAACCCGGCTTTCATACGCCACCACCGATTGTCCCGGCGTGAGCGCCCATTGGGGCTGGGCGAAGCGGATTTCGCAGCTTTCGCGCTCGACTTGTTCGATGTCGCAGGGGGCGTCTTCGCTGCGGTAGCGGGGTTTGGCGGTGTAAACCCAATGGCTTTTGGGGGCGTCGCCGGAAATCCAGGAGAGTTGTTCGGCGATGAGATGGTCGCGGGTGAGCGCGGGGTGGTCGTGACCCTGCACGACGTAGAGCACGTTTTTTTCCATGTTTTTACCGGCGACGAACCAGGCTTCGTGGTCGCCGCTTTTTGCCGTTTCTTTCACGCCACCGATATGCAAACCCTTGCGTTGTCCCAGGGTGTGATACATCAGACCGTCGTGCTCGCCCATGAGTTTGTCGTCATCCAGTCGCCGGATTTCGCCTTTTTGGGGGGGCAGGTAGCGGCTTAAAAAATCCTTGAACGGGCGTTCGCCAATGAAACAGATTCCGGTGGAATCTTTTTTGGCGGCGACATGCAAACCGGCGTCGGCGGCGATTTTGCGAACCTCGCGCTTGTAGAGATTCGCCAGCGGAAACAGGGTTTTCGAGAGTTGCGCCTGATTCAGGCGGTAGAGAAAATAACTCTGGTCTTTGCTGCCGTCTTCGGCTTTAAGCAACTGGTAGCGACCGTCGAATTCGCGCACACCCGCATAATGCCCCGTGGCGATGGCGTCCGCGCCAAGCTTGACGGCATGGTCGAGGAACGCCTTGAACTTGATTTCGGAATTGCAGAGCACGTCCGGGTTGGGCGTGCGCCCCGCCTGATATTCGCGCAGGAATTCGGCGAACACGCGCTCGCGGTATTCGGCGGCGAAATTCACCACTTCCACGTCGATGCCGAGCGCGTCGGCGACGCTCATCACGTCAATCAAATCCTGACGCGAGGCGCAGTATTCTTCGGTGTCGTCGTCTTCCCAGTTTTTCATGAACATGCCGATGACGTGGTAGCCCCGCTGCTTCAACAACAGCGCGGCGACCGAGGAATCCACGCCGCCCGACAAGCCCACAACGACGGTTTTTTTGTGTTCAGACATCCGGACCTTCTCCTTTTTCCCAATCGTCCAGCGGCAAAATGATGGCGGGTTCGCCGTGGTCAACGAACCAGCTATCCACCACGTATTTTGCGCTTTCTTGCGTTTCAATCAACGCCGAAAAATGTTGCGACAGCCAGAAACGTAGCCGACGCGCGGGCGGCAATACCTTGTGCCAACGCAAAGCGCCGCGTTCATCCAGCAGACGCAAAAAGGCGGTGGTGTTGGTGGAATGGTCGATGCAATCCATGCGCCCGTACACGCCATCATCGGCAAAATTGCCCGCTTTGTCGTTGCCGATGGGCGACTGCTCCGCCGCCAGCGCGTAGAGCCTGCCAATGACGACGGCAAGGCGGGCGCGTTCTTCCGCCGCGTTTTGCGTGTGCCGTAAATCCTGTATCAAGGCTTGCAAACGCGGCGTGTCAAAAGTTACCGGCTGGCGGGTGACGCAGCCGTAGTTGAAGCAGAGGTTGACGTTGGCAACTTCGGCGGCGGGTTCTGCGTGGGCGAGCGGCGAAAAAAGTAACGCGCAGAGGAGCAGGGGCAGCGCCTTTCTCCCTCTCCCCTTGTGGGAGAGGGCTGGGGAGAGGGGGCAGTTCAGCGCGAAACTACGCCAGAACTTGCTGAACCCTCCCCCTCTTTCGCCCCGTTGAGGGGAAAGGAGAAAAGGTAGGGCGGGTTCTCCGAACCCGCCGTGGGTGACATGCGGCGCGCTCGGAGAGCGCGCCCTACCCAAAGCCCTACCCAAAGCCCTACCCAAAGCCCTACCCAAAGCCCTACCCAAAGCCCTACCCAAAGCCCTGTCTGAACGGAGAATGTACCCCGTCTGAAAGAAAAACCGCTGTTTCATGCGTAATGCGTAATCGCGTCCAGCGGCAGGCGTTTGCCTGCCAGATAATCTTCAACGCACGCCAGCACCATCCGGCTTCGCAGTTTGTCCGGCGCGGCTTTGATGGCGGCGGGGGTCAGCCAGTGCGGGGCGATGATGCCCGCGTCCAGAGGTCGTTCTGGGTCATAGCTTGTGACCTCCCCCGCGAAGGCGAAGCGCAGGTAGGTGATGTCGCTCATCGGACGGGGACTCTGGTAGATGCCCACCAGATATTTCGGGCAGAAATCGTAGCCGGTTTCCTCGCGGCATTCACGCGCCACGGCTTCCAGCAGGGATTCGCCCTGTTCCAGATGACCGGCGGGCTGGTTCAAGCGGATGCCGGCGTCGGTTTCTTCTTCCACCAGCAGAAATTTTCCATCGCGCAGCACGAGGGCGGCGACGGTGACATTGGGTTTCCAGAGGCGTTCAATCATTTCAGTGCAGAGGCTTGAAGACAGAAAGGTTTGGAAATTTACCCTGTCTTCTGTCATCTGTCCTCTGTCTTCTGACGCTGATGCGCTAAAATACCCCGCTTTGGTTGATTCTTACGCGAGGAGAGCGCACATCATGTCCATGTCAGATCGGGATGGTTTTATTTGGTACGACGGTCAACTGGTGCCGTGGCGGGATGCCACCACGCACGTCCTGACCCACTCACTGCATTACGGAATGGGGATTTTTGAAGGGCTGCGCGCCTACAGGACACAAGCGGGGACGACCGCCATTTTTCGTCTGGACGCGCATACCGACCGTCTCTTTAATTCCGCCCGCATTTTCCAGATGACCATGCCTTACGACAAGGCGACCCTCAACGAAGCGCACAAAGAAGTGTTACGCGCAAACGCGCTCGAAAGCGGCTACCTGCGCCCGCTGGCGTTTTACGGTTCCGAAAAAATGGGCGTCTCCCCCAATGGCGCGCAGGTGCATGTCATCATCGCCGCCTGGCCGTGGGGCGCGTATCTGGGCGAAGACGCGCTGCAACAGGGCATTCGCGTCAAAATTTCCAGCTTCACCCGCCATCACGTCAATATCTCGATGGTGCGGGCGAAGGCGTCCGGGCACTACATCAACTCCATTCTCGCCAACAACGAAGTCACCGCCGCCGGTTACGACGAGGCCATGCTGCTCGACCCGGAAGGTTATGTGGCGGAAGGTTCCGGCGAAAACGTATTCATCGTCAAAAACGGCAATCTCTACACGCCCGAACTCACCGCCTGTCTGGAAGGCATCACCCGCGACACGGTGATCCGGCTGGCGGGCGAACTGGGGATTCCGGTCAAGGAAAAACGCATCACCCGCGACGAAGTGTATTGCGCCGACGAAGCCTTTTTTACCGGCACTGCCGCCGAAGTCACGCCCATCCGCGAACTCGACAATCGCCCCATCGGCAGCGGCGCGCGCGGCCCCATCACCCAACGCTTGCAGGAAAAGTATTTTGACGTGGTGTATGGGCGTTCCGCCGAACACGCGGATTGGCGCTTCAACATTTGAAAAGCGACCGCGCCAGCAAGAAATTAGCGACAGAGTTTGAGGTCTGTCGGTCAAACGTATTTGGTATTTGGGAAGGGGTTTGCATCTCCTCCCCAAATTCATATATGGAGTCTGTATGGAAAAAGCAAAAGGATTTGTGAGCAACATCCGTAATACCGTTAGCGTTAGCGGTGGTGGCAGCGAAACAGAAACTACTTATATTTCTGTATTTCAGATTGATAGTAGGCTGATCGAAGCCAAGTCAGAAGAGCCGCTAATGATCAATGATGGCGACCAAGTGCTTGTCGTTGGCAAAACCCGCGGCGGCGTTTTCAATGCGCTTGCGTATAAGAACATCTCCACGCATGTTGAAGGCAATGGAGGCTGGATTAAGAAGCTCATTTGTAGCGTGCTCTGTTCTTGCCTTGGAGTTACAATGATAGTCCTTGGCTTTTTGGATTCGCCACCCTTTTGGGGCCCCTTGACAATTTCCGGCGTCATAGTTGCCGCCCCTTTCATTAACATGCTGTTCCGCAGCATTAGTGTCTTGCGGGCTGTCAAGGAACTGCGGCAAGAAGCTCTCTAACCCAGTACTCAAAATGTAGGAGTTTGTCATTTCCGCGAAAGCGGGAGGTTGCCGAAACCCCGTCCGTAAGAAAGGGGTATGGCTCCCACCGCCCTGAAGAGCGAGGTTTCAACCGGAGTTAGTTTACGATGAATAAAGACAGAAAGCAGGCGCAACGTGGCTAACGAACGCGCCCTGGTTGTCGTCCCTTCCTGGATTGGCGACGCCATCATGGCGCAGCCGCTTTTTGCCCGTTTGAAGGCGCAAAACCCGCAACTCAAAATCGACGCCCTCGCTCCGGCGTGGGTGCGTCCGGTGCTCTCCCGCATGGCGGAAATCGCGGCGGTACATGCCTCGCCCTTCGCGCATGGCGAACTGAATCTGGGGCAACGCCTGCAAATCGCCCGCGAACTCAAACAAGGGGGTTATGACCGCGCCTACATTCTGCCCAACTCCTTCAAATCCGCGCTCATGCCCTGGCTCGCCGGTATTCCCCGCCGCATCGGGTTTACCGGCGAATGTCGTTTCGGTCTGATTAACGAACGTCACCGTCTCAACAAGGCGGCGCTGCCCCTGATGGTCGAACGCTTCGCCCAACTGGCGGAGCCGGTGGGCGAGCCGCTGCCCCGTCCCGTCGCCCCGCCGCGTCTGGTTTCATCGCACGGGCAACAAGCCGCCGTGCGGACAGCATTGGGGCTGGCGCAGGAAGGCGATTCCAACGCCATACGCCCCGTTATCCTCTGCCCCGGCGCGGAATACGGCGCCGCCAAACGCTGGCCTGCCCGACACTTCACCGCATTGGCATGGGAACTGATACGCAGCGGGCATCCCGTCTGGCTTCTGGGTTCCAGCAAAGACCACGCCATCGCCGAGGGCATCCGCGAACAAGTCCCCGGCGATTGTCGCAACCTCTGCGGACACACCCGCATCGACCAGGCCATTGACCTCATCGCCCAGGCAAGCCTCGTCGTCTGCAACGATTCCGGCTTGATGCACATCGCCGCCGCGCTGGACAGACCCACCATTGCCCTGTTCGGCTCATCCTCACCCGACTTTACGCCGCCGCTTTCCCCCAAAGCGACCGTGATGCGAACCGACATCGTGTGCAGCCCATGCTTCAAACGGATTTGCCCGCTGGGACACACCGATTGCCTGGAAAAACTGCTCCCCGCCCAGGTCATCGAAATGTGTCAGGCGCGCCTGAACGGATAGCCATGCCCATCAACACTTTCCCCACACCGGAAGACGCCGAAGCCGCCTTTTATCAGGCGATCGCCAAACGCAACCTCACCGCGCTGATGAGCGTCTGGGCGGAAGACGAAGAAATCGTCTGCGTCCATCCCACCGGCGCGCACCTCGTCGGCTTCGCCGCGATTCAGGCAAGCTGGCGCGGCATCCTCTCCGGCCCCAGGGTCGAAATCCGCAGACAGGTCATCGCCCAATGGCAAGGCATGATGATGACCGTGCGCCACATGCTCGAAAACCTGCACGCCGGCAAAGACGTGAGCGGCCCCATTCAGGCAACCCACATCTACCTGCGCGGCCCGCACGGCTGGCGACTGGTCTGCCGCCACGCCTCCCCCGGCTCCAACCCCATGCTGCGCCCGGAACAGGAACATCGGGTGTTGCATTGATCGGGGGGCAGGTGACAGGTGACGGGAGGGGATGAATGTGAAAAACGTCATCAAAACCCTGGGGCTGTACGGCTACGCCGGGTTTTGCCTGTTGTGGATTTACATGCTGACCGTCCATCCATACGAATGGATGCTGGCTGAATCAGATCGCAGACGCGCGTCACTCTGCCAACTGCCCCCGCCCAAACTGTCCCTCGTGGAAATGTCCCTGCTCGCCGCCCTCTGCCTCGTACCGCTGGCGATAGCGGCTGGACTGGAATGGCGCAAACACGGCAAACCCGCGCGTGTGCTCCTCGTTGCGGGCGTGTTGCTGGCATTCGGATTATTCAGACTGTCGCGTTTTGGGTGCGCGACGACATGATCAGGCAGGGCGCGTTCTCTGAACGCGCTCAGACTGTTGACAAAGTTGCACAGAGCGTTTTTTGAGTGAAGGTTTTCCTGGGAACGCCAGCGTCCACGCTGGCAGCGGTGTTTGCACGGCAATCTGCGCTCAAAGTCGGCGTACCGCCGACATGCCGACGTGGACGTCGGCGTTCCCGGAAAGCTACTTCGGAGGTTTGTCAGTACTTTGGGCGCATTCTCTGAACGCGCCGGACGTTAACCACGGCTGTTTCGGAGAAACAGCCCTACCTTGTCAGCGCCTGATAGCGTTCCATCAAACGGGCGACGCAGTTGGCTTCGGTAAACTCCTTGCTGGAAAAACCGTAAGCTTGCATGACGGCTTTATCCAGAACTTGATGCGCTTTCAGCAGTTCTGATGGCATGGAAAGTGGGTCGTAGAGGTCGGCAAGGGAACTACCGGGAAACAAGGCGCGCGCATCCAAAACAGCTTGCGCGGCTTCTTCGATTTTTTGTTTTTGGGCGTCGCTTGCGTCGCACCATGGGAAATTGTTGTAGACAATGTTTATGGAATACTGAAAATCACTTTTCAGGCGTCCAGTCACCGCCCTTGTCCACGCCATGTGAACCACCGACGACAGAATGCCGAAATGGTAAAGCGTGCCTTCTGGCATCAGGCGCAGCTTGTTGCTGCAAAGCACGGCAGGCGTCACAAACCCGAATGGAATATAGGGTCTGCGCTCGGAAGACACTTCAGGAATAACCACGTAATTTGTGGACGGCATGTTTTCCGTCTGAAAGCGTCTTGGCGTAGCTGCAATTTTGTTTGTCGAAGCTCTTGGGCTGGCTTGTCGAAATTCCCGAACAGCCTCGACGCGCTTCATGGATTCCGGCATTTTTCTTAGTTCATTTGGTGGACACGCTCCCAACCAAAGGCAATATCTTTCCCAGCCGTTAATAAATTCGTCGGCTCCTATCCACGGCTTAAACCATTTTTCGGCTTGCGGCTCAATCGCAAGAAATTCAGCTTTTTCAGCTTCCGTAAACAGATAGTTTCCGTCATCAATCGGCTGATTCCCCATTCTGATTTCCGGTACGTCGCACAAGGGCTTTGTCCGGCTTTCGATGAATACAATCGGCGCATCCACGAGATAGGGATTGATGGTCTTGGCGATTACTGCTGCGCCGTCGCCGTCAAAAATTATTCTTGGCTTGTCGCCGGGTACGCTGCTGAATCCAATAATCACGCAATGCACGGCGGCTTTGCCTTTGGCTTCATTGCTCCATTTGAAGGTTCGGTAGCCAAAGTCAATTTCGATTTGGTGTTGCTCAAACAGGGGTTTCCAGAGCAGCGCAACCTGTTCGCCCTGGGTGATGGAGTTTGTCGATACAAAGGCTGTCCGTATGGTCGAGCCGTCCATGATTTCCGCCGCCTTTTTGTACCATGCTGTGACGTAATCCAGATTGCCCGCGCCTTTGGTGTCCTTGAAGATATTTGTTATATCCTCTTTTTGGGGAACGCTCATTATGCGTGCACCCACAAACGGCGGATTCCCCATGATGTAGCTCAATTCCGTCTTTGGAACAATGCTTTTCCAGTCAATCGTCAGCGCATTGCCGTGCGTGATGTGGGCGGATTCCTTGAGGGGCAGCCGGAGATAGGAAACGCCGAATTCCTTGCTAAAGAGCTGATTCATCTGGTGTTCCATCAGCCACATGCCGACTCTGGCGACTTCGCAGGGGAAATCTTCAATTTCGATGCCGTAGAACTGCCCGATGCTGACTTTGAGCAGCGATGAAATATCCAGGCGCAGTTGTCGGGTTTTTGCCTGCATCTTCAGAATGTTCAGTTCCAGCAAACGGAGTTCCCGGTAGGCGACAATCAGGAAATTGCCGCAGCCGCACGCCGGGTCTAAAAATTTGAGCCGACTGATTTTTTCATGGAATTTTTCCAGCCGTTTTGTGTAGGCTTTGTCGTTTTCAAATTCCGCCCGCAGGTCATCCATAAACAGCGGGTTGATGAGCTTCAGAATGTTGTCTTCGCTGGTGTAGTGCGCGCCGATTTCCCGGCGTTTGTCTTTGTCCATCACGCCCTGAAACATCGCGCCGAAGATGGCGGGGGAGATTTTGCTCCAGTCAAATTCGCAGCAGTCGAGCAGAATTTTCCGCATGTTGGCGTCAAAATCGGCGGTGGGCAGCGGGTTTTCAAACAATCCGCCATTGACGTAGCCAAACTGTTTCAGGTCGTCGGAAAGCAGCGTTTTTTTGGCGCGTTCTTCCGGCGACAAATTGAGGGTTTCAAAAAGTTTGTGGATACGTAAAGACAAATCGCTGCCGTCTTCCCTGGCGTTGTCGACGTACCCATGAAAGCCGTCTTTGGGGAAAATGTCGGTGTCGTCGGCAAAGAGGCAGAACAGAAGCCGCACCAGATAGACTTCAAGGGGGTGTCCTTCGTAGCCGCTGGCTTTCAGGGCGTCGTGCAGCTTCGCCATTTTTTCGGCGGCTTTGATGTTGAGTTCTATCTGGTGGTCGTAGGTTTTGGTGGCTTCGTATCCGGCAAGGATGGCGAATTTTTTAACGTGTCGGGCAAGATTTTCCAGCTTGATGACGGTTTTTTCGCCCGTGACGCGACGGTACAGGATGATGTTGTCAAAATCGCTGACCATGACGAGTTCGGGGATTTCGTCGGCGGGGAGGTGAACCACGTAGTTTTTTGCCTGTTCGTAGGCGTCTTCAAGGTTTTTGCCTCTGGACTTCATTTCGATGGCGATGTGTTTTTTCCAGAAGCAGTCGATGTAGCCATTGCGCCCGTCATCGACCTTGACCCTGTGCTCGAATTCGTCGGCGTTGTCGAGCACACTGGCTGCGCCGAACACGTCGAAGAAATCGCGCTGAAAGGTCTGGGCGTGCGCTTCTTCGCGCCCTTGGGTGGCTTTCCACTTGCCCGCGAAAACCTTGGCGCGCTCCTGAATTTCAACCCACGACAATGCCATGCTGCAACCTCTGGTGATTTTTTTGGAATG
>JAITSU010000015.1 GCA_031287525.1 Zoogloeaceae bacterium
GCGCTCAACGCGTATTGGATTTCCCGTATATCGTCCTGCGCTTCTTCCAGCAGGTCGGCGTAGCGGGCGCGGTCTTGTTCTGCCTGTTCGCTGTTGGCGTGGCTGGAATAGCCCAGCCAGGGGCAATTGTTTTCCGCCAGCAGGCAGGCGAAGTAGAGCACGTCGGCGAGCGAGAAGGGGTCGCTGTTGTGTTGCTGGCTGTTGTGGGTGTGGATGGCGGAGAGGATGGGTTCGGGCAGCCCCAGTACGGCGAGCAGGTTTTCGCCGATGCTGTCTGACCAGCCGGTAAGCAGTTCCAGCATCGCCTCGCGGTTTTCGTGGTATTCCGGGTAGTCGGCGGCGCGGTAGAGCAGGTAAAACACGCCGATGTTGTTCACCATGCCGACTAACATGGCGTCTTCGCCACGGATGTCGCGACCAACGCGCCGCGCCAGCACGCGCCCGATGGCGGCGACTTGCAGGGAATGATCCCAGGTCAGGCGGGCGATGTCTTCAAAGGCGCTGACATTGCGCGAGTGCAACATCTGCTCCATCGCGACATTCAATGAAGTGGTTCGCACGGTTTCAAAGCCGACGCGCTGAATCGCCAGATGGAGGTCGCTGATTTCCGAGCCGGTCACGTTGTAGGCGACGGAGTTTGCCAGCCGCAACAGGCGGGTGGAAATCAGCGGTTCGACATTGACCACCTGCGCTACCTTGTCGAGCGCCACCAGCGGGTCTTTCAAGGTGTTACGCACATTCAGGCTGGCGTCCAGACAGGTGGGAAAATTCGTGTCCGCAGACAAATCCTGGGCAATGTCTTCCAGAATGTGAAAGTGCAGGGCGGCGTTGCCGGTCGTGTTGCTTTTTGCGGTGACGTTATTGTTGCTGGTCGTGGTGCTCATCGGTATGGACTTTCGTTGGCAGACATTATCGGACAGGCAATCTGTAATTTATTCCGTTTTCGCTCCCCCGTCATCTATTCTTCTGTGCGCCCCAGTCCGCCCAGAAGCGCGGCGACGATTTTCTGCGCTTGTCGTACCGGCTGGCGCGGCGGCGCTTTGGCGTCGGTGGGGATTTCGCCGCGCGGTTCGTAGGGCTTGGAAAAGTCGAAGCCGTCGGCGGCAATCATGCGCTTTTTGGGAGAACGGCTTTCCCGATCATTCGCGCGGGGCGCGGCAACGGGAGCGCGAACAGGAGCGCCCACGGCGCGTTTTCCCCTTTGCGCCGCCGCGTCTTCGTGACCGGATTCGGGTTCAAAACCGGGCAGGATGACCTGTTCGATTGGCTTCTTGAGGAGTTTTTCGATGTCGGCGAGATAGATTTTTTCCGCTGCCGAAACCAGCGAAATGGCCTTGCCCTGCCGTCCGGCGCGTCCGGTGCGACCGATGCGGTGCACGTAGTCTTCCGGCACATGCGGCAGTTCATAGTTGATGACGTAGGGCAGTTCTTCGATGTCCAGCCCGCGCGCGGCGACATCGGTCGCCACCAGCACGGCGACCTGTCCGTTTTTGAAGTCATCCAACACCTTGATACGTTCGTGCTGGCTTTTGTCGCCGTGGATGGCGTCCGCCTGGATTCCGGCGCGGAGCAGTTCCCGCGCCAACCGCGAGCAGCCCTGTTTGGTGCGGGTAAACACGATGCTCTGGCTGATTTCGCCGGATTTCAACAGGCGGGTCAGCAGGGCGCGTTTGTCGTGTTCAGCGACCGGATAAACGCGGTGCAGGATGGTTTCCGAAACCTGATTGCGGCGGGCGACTTCGACTAAGGTCGGCGCTTTCAGCATGGAATCCGCCAGCCGCTTGATGTCGTCGGAGAAGGTGGCGGAAAAGAGCAGGCTTTGCCGCGCGACGGGCAGCATCGCCAGAATCCGCTTGATGTCGGGGATGAACCCCATATCCAGCATCCGGTCAGCTTCGTCCAGCACCAACGCTTGCACGGCATTGAAATGGACGCTCTTTTGCTCCACGTGGTCAAGCAGACGCCCCGGCGTGGCGACCAGAATTTCCACGCCGCGTTTCAATTCGGCAGTCTGCGGTCGAATATCCACGCCGCCGAAAGCGCACATGGCGCGTAGCGGCGTGTATTTGCTGTAAGACCTGACCGACTCGAATACCTGCAAGGCGAGTTCCCGCGTCGGCGCGAGAATCAATGCCCGCACCGGATGGCGGGCGGGCGAAGGGCTGGAACTGGCGAAGGGCAACATGCGTTGCAGGATGGGCAACGTAAAAGCGGCGGTCTTGCCTGTGCCGGTCTGCGCGCCGCCCATGATGTCGCGCCCGGCAAGCACCAGCGGAATGGCTTTGACCTGAATGGGCGTGGGGATGGTGTAGCCGGAATCGACAACGGCTTTCAGCAATTCGGGCGCAAGACCGAGGTCAGAGAAAGCGGTGGTGACGGGCGCGTCGGCAGTGGGCGCGACAAACGCGGCAGTGTTGTCGCTGGCGGATTCGGAGGTGGGTTCGTTCATAAGACAGAAGATTATACGCGCCCTGTTTGCGGCGATCGGCGGGAAGGCGCGCGGGTCAGGGCTGGGCGGGTGTCGTTGGGGCTGCGGCAGGCGCGGCAGGGGCAGCGGCGGGTGTGGTCGATGCGGCGGCAGGTGGCGTAACGGCGACGACACGCGCCGCGGGTTGCTGCACCGGCACGGGCGCGGAAAATGGCGGCGTCGTCGGGGGAATGGGTAGGGCAGAGGCGGCGCTCGTCGATGCGGGCGTTTTGCCCGCTTCGCCTTCGCTATTCTCCGCGTCTTCGGCGGCATCCTCATCCGCCGGGGCTTTTTTCTTTTTCCGGGCGTTAGGGTCAGGGGGCGGCGGCGGCGGGGGCAGGACGGGCGTTATCGTGTCCAGATTGTTTTCCCGCATGTATTCGTCCATTTCACGCCAACCCTCGAACACCGATTCCTTGGGCACCCAAGTATAAATGGCGTAGCAATCTTCGATGGCGCGACCCGACTGACGACAACCGCCGCCGACGGCCTTGCCTTCGGCTTCCAGCCGGGCGGCTTTTTTGGCAGGGTCTTCCAGACCCAGACGATTTTGAATCTGGTCGCAACCGGCAAGCAGCAGGCAGAAACAAATGATTACGAACGAAAGCGAACGGGGCAAGGTATTCATGGGGCGTGATTTTCCCACATCCATATCAAATAGGGGAAAAAGAGCAGCCCCCCGACGCGCTATAATTTATGCTTTCTGTCATCCGGTCGACTCCGCCATGTCGCTCAATCCCCTTGCCCTCATCCTTGCCGCCGCGTTCTCGCTCGGCGTGTCGCCCCCCGCGCTCGCCGCCCCCGCGAAAACCAAGCCAGCAGTCAAATCCGCCAAACCCGCCGCGTCTGTGCCGGAAAGTAATGAAATCGAATTCACCCACCAGTTGAGCGCCGGTGACGCCGGACGGCTGGCGGCGTTAGTCGAGCGTTTCAACCGCCAGCAGGCAGAGGGCGAACCCCTCATCCGGCTGGCGCGCGCCGAAGCGCAGCGCAAAAAACCCGCGCCGCTGAATCTTGTCACCGCCGGGGCGATGGCGAATTTTCTCGTCAACAAGTCCGCCTTCAAGCCCGTGTATCAAGTCTTGAAAGAAAACGGCGGCGCGTTGTCGGGCGGTGAATTTTCCGCTGATCTGCTGGCAGGCGAGAAACGCGACAAGCTGAACGCCCTGCCCGTCGCCTTCTCCACGCCCGTGCTGTTTTACAACAAACGCCTGTTCCGGCAAGCGGGGCTTGACCCTGACCTGCCGCCGAAAACCTGGCGCGAAATGCAGGAAATCGCGGGGACGCTCATGGATAACGGCATCGGCTGCCCCTATACCTCGTCCTGGCCGACCTGGGTGCATATCGACAACATGAGCGCGGTTTCAGGCGCGCCAGTGGCGGACAGCAAAGGCAAACTGGGCTTCAACGGCTTGCCGCAAGTCAAACACATCGCCATGCTTTCATCATGGCACAAGGCGCGTTATTTCCAGACTTTCGGGCGCGGCAATGAAGCCGACAGCCATTTTTACAGCGGCGAATGCGCGATGCTGACTTCCGACGCCTGGGCGCACGCCACCCTGCGCGACGCCCCCGGCGTGGAACTGGGCGTCACCCCCCTGCCCTATCACGACGACATCTACAACGCGCGTCCCGGTCACACGCTGGCGGCAGGCGCGGCGCTCTGGGTCGGCGCGGGTTACAAGGCAAAAGATTACAAGGTCGCCGCCCGTTTCATCCGCTTCCTGCTCGCGCCGGACATCCAGATTGCCCTCGCCCGCACCGGCGGCTTTCTGCCCCTCACCGAAACCGCCCGCGAAGCCATCCGCAGCGACCTGCTGAAAGATGAAGAACAGGCGCTTGACGTGGCGTATGCCTCGCTGCAAGGCAAAGGCGCGGAACGAACCCTGCGCGTCTCCACCCTCGACCCGGTACGCATCATCGTCGACGAAGAACTGGAACAGGTCTGGGCCAACAAAAAACCCGCCAAGGCGGCGCTGGACACGGCGGTCAAACGCGGCAACGCCGTACTCTCCGCCAAACCGGCGTTGAAGAAGGTGTTTTCTTTTTAATGACGCGCAAAACAGGAAAACCGGGGGAGCGCCCCCGATTTTCCCGCCGCGCTCCCAAAAACGGTTTTCAATACCGGAATCGGCTGATGCTTTCCCGCAATTTTTCCGCCATTTTGTTCAGCTTGTCGGCCGTCAAAGAGATACTTTGCGCCTGATGGTGATTCAATTCAGCGTGTTCAGCCATTTTATCCACTCTGGCGACGACTTCCTGATTGGCAATGGATTGTTCGTCAATGGCGAGGGCAATCGCTGAAATGGATTCTTCGACCTGCGAAGTGTTTTGTCGGATTTCAGCAATGCTGTTTCCGGCGATATTGGCCAGATTGACTCCGGTTTCTACTTTCTCCAGACCGCTGTTCATTTGCGTCATGGTATTTTTTGAACGCTCCTGAATGGCCACGACGGTGGTATTGATTTCATGCGTTGAACTCGCGGTACGTTCGGCAAGTTTTCTGACTTCATCGGCGACCACGGCAAATCCGCGCCCCGCTTCCCCCGCGCGCGCCGCTTCAATCGCGGCATTGAGCGCGAGGAGGTTGGTCTGGTTCGCAATATCCTGAATAACGCCGACAATGCTGGAAATTTGCTCGGATTGCGCTCCCAGCAAAGTCAGCGCCTCCGATACATCGTGTACCGTTGTGGCAATTTCATTGATGCTGCTGATGGTTTCACCTACCGTTTTAACGCCATTATCGGAAATGCTGCTGAAACGATTGGTGACTTCCCTGGTTTCACGCGCATGATTTGAAACCTGTTGAATACTGACGGCAATCTGTTCGAGCGCGCTCGCCATTGCGGTTGCGGCGGTATTCTGGTCGGAGGCGATTTGGGTTGATTGACCTGACGCCTCGGAAAGTTCATGCGCCTCATGGGTCAAAACATCAATGCTCGTGTTGATGTCACTCATCGTGGCGCGGAGATGGGCGCACATTTCCTGTGTTGCCGCAAACAGCTTGCCGACTTCATCCTGGCTGTTGTGTTCGACACGCGCATTCAAGTCCCCCGACGCGACCTTGTGAATGACGCTTGCCGCCTCACTCAGCGGCAGGCTGACCCACTTGCGGGTGGCGAGGAATACGCAACCCGAAAGTACAATCACCACGACCAGTCCGGTGATCAGGAGCATGAGATGAACGGTTCCGGTTTCAGCGGCAATATCGCTTTTGTTCAAAACGCTGACAATCGTCCAGTTCCAGGGAGCAAACGAATGCGCGTATGCCAGACTTTTTCTGATTTTTCCCGTACTGTCCTGATAGTCGTATTCCAGACTGCCCTCTTTTTTCTCAAGAATTTCCTTGATGACAAAATGCCCTGACGCATCCTGGATGCCGAGCAGATTCTTGCCTTCTTCTGTCGGGTGGATAATGGCCTTGCCCGCGTCGCTCCCCGCTGTTGCCAGAATAAAGGTATAACCTGTCGTGCCGATTTTGACATCCCGGATTTTTTGTTCGAGGGCTTTCAGCCCTTCCGTAAAGTTAATCCCGATGAAAACCGAACCCACCAGATTGCCTTGTCCGTCTTTCAACGGCTCGTAGTGCGTCATGTAATCCCTGCCAAACAAAACGGCGCGTCCGGTATAACCGGAACCTGACATCAGCGCCTTATAAGCGGGATGCTGCTGATCGAGCATTGTGCCAATTGCCCGTTCGCCGTTTTCTTTTTTAAGCGAGGTTGAGGCGCGAATAAAATCATCGCCCTTGCGAATAAACAGGGTGGCGACTGCCTTGGTGCTGGCGGTGAATTTATCGACATGACTGAAATTGTTATTCAGGGGCGCGCCTTCATAAATCAGGGCAGGCGCGACCGTTGCGCCCGAAGCGATGAGATTGCCGGAATCAAGCCGGACGTTGCCGACAAAACCCCTTGTAAATTCAAGACCAACCGTTTCCGCGTATTGTTCAAGCGTGGCGGCATAGGCGCTCGTCATGTCCGTAATTTGCTGGCTGGTGTATTGCAGATTCAGCGCCCACCGCTCTTCGGCGCGTTTGTCCAGAAAACTGCTGATGACAATGCCGGCAAGCCCGAACACCACCGCGATGGCGACAAGCAAAATCAGGTTTAACTTGGCTGAAATGGACAAGCGGCTCAACATTTTTGCGTCCCGGTTCTGAGGTTCTGAGGTTCTGAGGTTCTGAGGTTCTGAGGTTCTGAGGTTCTGAGGTTCTGAGGTTCATATGACACCCAATTAAGTAAAATGGAAATCTACAGCGTTGTGTTTTCAGATACCCGCTATATTACAAAATTATAAAAACATGTCAAGAACATGATGCCCCCGGCTTTCGCGGCGTTGGGATAAGCGCGGCGCGTCTCAACAAAGTGGCGGGAGCATCCTGCTCCCGTTCGTGACCTGCCTGCGGGAGCAGTATGCTCCCGCCACTTTTACGCCTCACCAAGCTTTAGCCCGCAGGACGGAGGTTCGCGTTGTGCCGGCTTGACTGGATGGCATTGACCCTACCCCAGCCGCAGCATCAAGGTCATCGGATGTTGCGGCGATTCCTGAAATCCATAGTGGCGGTAAAACTGCCGCGCCCGTTCGTTCAGCGCGTGTACCAGCAATGCCCGCACACCCGCGTTTTGCGAAACCGTGACGGCGCGCTTGACGGCATCTTGCAGCAGCGCGCCGCCCAGTTTGATGCCTTGCGCGCGATGGTCAACCGCCAGTCGCGCCAGCACCATCACCGGCACGGGGTCGGGCATGTTGCGCCGCACATTGCTCGTTGCCATTTCACGCACAACCGCGCCTGCTGCCATTGCGTAGTAGCCAAAGACCTGACCTTGCGGGTCTGTGACCACGAAGGTTCTGCTGGCGCCGCCCAGTTGATTCGCCAGCGCCCGCCGTTTGAGCCATTCGTCAAGACTGGCTTCGCCGCAGGAAAATTCGTTCAGGAAATGGGCTGTAGCAAGGGGTTGCGGCGCGGTCAGTAACAAGCTCATTTTGCCGCGTCGCTCCACGGCGCTTTGACCGCCATCAGGCGTTCAAGCCCCGGATTGGGGGCGGGGGCGTCCAGCAGGGCAGTGAATTGCTCAAACCTGTCTGCGTCCAACGCAAAAAAGACCTGATCCAGCACCACGGCGCGGGCGCGGTCACATGCCGCTTCCAGCATGAAATCAGAACGGTTTTTGCCCAACAGACTGGCGGCATGGTTAATCAAATCCCGCTGTTCGGGCAGAGCGCGCAGATTGATGGCGGCATCACGCATGATGGCTTCTTTCAGATACACATTAGATATACGCATGGTGCGATAGCGTGTCGCTGTTGTCAATACGATTGCGCGTTCTGGATGGATTTCGCGCCACATCCCATGTCATATCGACGCAACCTACCAGCGGAGAAATTCGGTAATGACGGGTTTTTCTTTTAGAATTCCGCCTTTACCGAATGAACGGGCATCCCCATGAAATCCGCCGAAATCCGCGCCAAATATCTCGAATTCTTTGCTTCCAAGGGGCATCAAATTGTGGCGTCCAGCTCGCTCGTGCCGCACGACGACCCCACGCTCCTGTTCACCAACGCGGGCATGAACCAGTTCAAGGACGTTTTTCTGGGCTTCGACAAGCGCCCTTACGCTCGCGCCACCACCTCGCAAAAGTGCGTGCGGGCGGGGGGCAAGCATAACGACCTTGAAAATGTCGGCTACACCGCCCGCCATCACACCTTTTTCGAGATGCTGGGCAATTTCAGCTTCGGCGATTATTTCAAGCGCGACGCCATTCAATACGCATGGGAACTGCTGACGGAAGTCTTCAGGCTGCCGAAGGAAAAACTCTACGTGACCGTCTACGCCGAGGACGACGAGGCTTATGACCTCTGGACAAAAACCGTTGGACTCGCGCCCGAACGGGTGATTCGCATCGGCGACAACAAGGGCGCGCGTTACGCTTCCGACAATTTCTGGATGATGGGCGACACCGGTCCCTGCGGACCTTGCACCGAGATTTTCTACGACCACGGCGCGCACATTCCCGGCGGCCTGCCCGGAACGCCGGAAGAAGACGGCGACCGTTACATCGAAATCTGGAACAACGTCTTCATGCAGTTCAACCGGGATGAGGCAGGCGTCATGCACCCGTTGCCCAAACCCAGCGTCGACACCGGCATGGGGCTGGAGCGCGTTTCCGCCGTCTTGCAGGGCGTGCATTCCAATTACGAAATCGACCTGTTCAAAACGCTGATTGCCGCCGCCGCGCGTGAAACATCCGCTGCCGATATGGACAGCCCCAGCCTGAAAGTGCTGGCTGACCACATCCGCGCCACGAGTTTTTTAATTGCGGACGGCGTGATTCCCGGCAACGAGGGGCGCGGTTTCGTGCTTCGCCGCATCATCCGCCGCGCCATTCGTCACGGCTATAAACTGGGCGCGCGGACGGCATTTTTCCATCGCCTCGTGCCGGATTTGGTCGCCGAAATGGGCGACGCCTACCCGGAATTGAAAACGGGCGAAGCGCGTATTGTGGATGTGCTGAAAACGGAAGAAGAGCGCTTTTTCATCACCATTGAACACGGCATGGCGCTGCTGGAAGCGGAACTCGCGGCGTTAAAAGAAAAACAGCTCACGACCTTCGACGGCGAAACCGCCTTCAAGCTGCACGACACCTACGGCTTTCCGCTTGATTTGACCGCCGACGTTTGCCGCGAACACGGCGTTCGCGTCGACGCGGCGGCATTCGACGCGGCGATGGCGCGGCAAAAGGCGCAAGCGCGTTCGGCGGGCAAATTCAAAATGGCGGCGAATCTCGCCTACGCAGGCGCGAACACCGCCTTCCACGGCTACGACACGCTGGAAACGCAGGGCAAAATCCTCGCGCTCTACAAGGATGGCGCGTCGGTTACGGCATTGAACGAAGGCGATTTAGGCGTCGTGGTACTCGACAACACGCCGTTCTACGCCGAATCCGGCGGGCAGGTTGGCGACCGGGGCGCATTGAAAGGCAACGGCATTTTCGCCGTTGAGGATACGCAAAAAATTCAGGCGGCAGTATTCGGTCATCATGGCGTCGTCACCACCGGCCACCTGGCGGTGGGGCAAATGGTAGAAGCGCGTGTCGACCACGAGAGCCGCGCCGCCACCGCCCGCAACCATTCCGTCACCCACCTGATGCACAAGGCGTTGCGCGAAGCGCTGGGCGCGCATGTGCAGCAAAAAGGCTCGCAGGTCGACCCCGACAAAACCCGCTTCGACTTCGCGCATCACGCGCCAGTCAGCAAGGCGGAAATTCGCGCCGTGGAAGCCTTGGTGAACGCCGAAATTCTGGCGAATGCCGCTGTGCAAACGGACATCATGAGCATTGACGACGCCAAAAACAGCGGCGCGATGATGCTCTTTGGCGAAAAATACGGCGAGCGCGTGCGCGTGCTCTCCATCGGCAGTTCCAGGGAATTCTGCGGCGGCACCCACGTCGCGCGTACCGGCGACATCGGTCAGTTCAAAATCGTCACCGAAGCGGGCGTCGCCGCCGGTGTGCGTCGGGTCGAAGCCGTCACCGGGCTGAACGCCCTCGCCTACGCGCAGGAACAGGAAAATCGGGTGGACGACATTTCCGCCCTCGTCAAGGCGCAACCCGCCGAAACCGCCGAGCGCGTCGCCAGTCTGCTGGAACACGCCAGGGGTCTGGAAAAAGAACTGCAACGCCTGAAATCAAAACTGGCCGCCAGCCAGGGCGACGGCTTGCTGGAACAAGCCATCGACATCGGCGGCGTCAAAGTGCTGACCACCACGCTGGAAGGCGCGGACAGCGCGACGTTGCGCGAAACGCTGGACAAACTGAAAGACAAACTCAAATCCGCCGCCATCGTGCTGGCAAGCGTCTCCGAGGGCAAAATCAGCCTGATCGCCGGCGTCACCGCCGACCTCACCCACAAACTGAAAGCCGGAGAACTCATAAACTTCGTCGCCCAACAAGTCGGCGGCAAAGGCGGGGGACGCGCGGATATGGCGCAGGCGGGCGGGACGGAACCGGCGAAATTGCCGACGGCGTTGGCAAGCGTTGGGGATTGGGTACGCGGGAAACAGGTGTAAGCGCCACGCGCAGCCATGACAAACGCGCTCACCTTTTACCGCGACCTGCTCGCCGACATCAAGGCTCGCCTCCGCCAGAGCCAGCAACGGGCGGCGCTCTCGGCGAATGCCGAAATGCTCCGCATGTATTGGGACATCGGGCGCATGATTGCGGCGCGGCAGGAGCGGGAAGGTTGGGGCGCGGGCGTGATTCCGCGCCTTGCGAGTGACCTGAAAAATGAGCTTCCTGAAGAAAAAGGATTTTCTGTGACCAACCTCAAGCGGATGGTGCAATTCAGTCGCGAATATCCCGAACTTTTTTCAATTGGGGCACTGGTCGTGCCCCAATTGCCCGCTTCCATTTCCAACGACACAAAAGAAAGGGCACAACCCGTGCCCCTTTCTCAAATGCCCACTGCGCCACAGGCAGTGTCCCTGTTAAGTTGGGGGCACAATGTTGTTTTGATGCAGAAAATAAAAGACCTGCCCGTTCGCCACTGGTACGCCTATCAAACGCTGACGCACGGTTGGAGCCGCGATACGTTGAGTATCCAAATCAAAAACCACGCCCACGAACGCGCTGGCAACGCAGTCACCAATTTTCAGAATACCCTGCCGACGCCTCACGCCTCGCTTGCGGACAGTCTTCTGAAAGACCCTTACCTCTTCGATTTCCTGACCCTTGAAGAACCTTTCCACGAGCGCGAACTGGAAACCGGCTTACTGGTTCATCTCCAGAAGTTTCTGCTCGAACTTGGGCGCGGATTTGCCTTTGTCGGGCGTCAATATCCTCTTGAAGTCAGCAACCGCGACTTTTATATCGACCTGCTTTTTTACCATCTCAACCTGCGCTGTTTTGTGGTGGTTGAACTGAAAAAAGGCGATTTCAAGCCCGAATACGCGGGCAAAATGAATTTCTATTGTTCCGCCGTGGATGACCTGCTGCGCCACGAACACGACGCCCCCACGATTGGTCTTATCCTCTGCCAAACCAAAGACCGCGTGCTTGCCGAATATGCCTTGCGGGATATTCATAAACCCATCGGCGTGGCGGACTACGAACTGACGCACGCCTTGCCGGAACAACTGGCGACCAGTCTGCCGAGTATCGAAAGCCTTGAAAACGAACTCTCTGCCGCTGGCACGAAAGAGAATTCGTAATTTTGTTTGTCCTCAAAACGGCAACGCCACACCCGCCCAAACGCTCGTCAGCGCCTGTCTGAAATCTTCCTGAATCCGGTTCAATGCCGCCGCGTCGTCGGCTTCAAAGCGCAGCACGACAACCGGCGTGGTGTTGGAGGAACGCGCCAGACCGAAGCCGTCGGCATATTCGACGCGCAGGCCGTCGATGGTGACGCGGGTACGCTCATCGGTAAACTGTCCGTCGCGTTTCAGTTTTTCCACGAGCAGGGCGGGTTCGCCTTCTTGCATCCTGATGTTGAGTTCCGGCGTGGAGACGGCTTTGGGCAGGGCGCGCAATATCGGATTGGCGTCGGGACTGCGGGAGAGAATTTCCAGCAGACGCGCGCCCGCGTAGAGACCGTCGTCGAAGCCGTACCAGCGTTCCCTGAAAAAGACGTGACCGCTCATTTCGCCTGCCAGCGGCGCGCCAGTTGCTTTCAGTTTGGCTTTGACAAGCGCGTGTCCGGTGTTCCACATCAGGGGTTTGCCGCCATGTTCGCGTATCCACGGGTCGAGCAGGCGGGTGCATTTTACGTCGTAGATGATTTCGCCGTTCGGCACACGGGAAAGCACGTCGGCGGCGAAGAGCATCAACTGGCGGTCAGGGTAGATGATTTCGCCATCCTTGCTGACCACGCCCAAACGGTCGCCGTCGCCATCGAAGGCGATGCCGATTTCGGCGTCGCCGGTCGCCAACGCCTTGATGACATCCGCGAGATTTTCGGGTTTCGAGGGGTCGGGATGATGATTGGGGAAATGCCCGTCAACTTCGCAAAACAGGGGCGTAATCTCGCAGCCCAGACGCTTGAAAAGTTCGGGCGCGACTTTTCCGGCGACGCCGTTGCCGCAATCCATGACGATTTTCAAGGGGCGGGCGAGTTTCACGTCACCGACGACGCGATTCAGATAGGCGGGCAGCACGTCGGCTTGTCGGCGTGTTCCTTTTCCCTGACTGAGATGACCTGATTCGGCGCGGGTTTTCAGATTCTGGATGGCGGCAAGCGCCAGGGTTTCGCCGCCGATGACCATTTTCAAACCGTTGTAATCGGGCGGGTTGTGGCTGCCGGTGACAGAAACGCAGGAATGACAATCGAGTTCATACGCGGCAAAGTAGGTCACGGGCGTCGGCACACAGCCGATGTCGATGGCGTCGACGCCCGCCGCGCAAATGCCTTCCATCAGGGCGTCCGCCAGTTCCGCACCGGAAAGGCGTCCATCGCGCCCGACGGCGATGGCGCGCTGGTTTTTTTCGCGGGCGAGCGACCCTAACGCCTGTCCGATTTGGCGCGCGATGGCGGGCGTCAGCGTTTTGCCGACGATGCCGCGAATGTCATAGGCTTTGAAAATTTCCGCGGGCAGCATAAAGGGTTCATCCGGGGGATTAACTTCCGGCGGTTTTGCCGCCGCATTCTGAACGGTCTCCTGTTCTCTGTCTTCTGTCCGCTGACGAGGCAGGTCGTCATCCATCAAAATACGGAATCCCGGCCCTTCGAGGTCGTCGAATTGTCCGCCGCGCACCGAGCGCCAGAAAATCACGGCGATGGCAAAGACGAGGACGACGGAGAAGGGAATCAGCAGGTAGAGGCTTTCCATCAGGCTTCCTTTTTCTGTGAATTTTTCTGCGGATTTTTTTGCGAATTTTTCTGAATACGCAGGGCATTCACGACCACCAGCAGCGAGCTTGCCGACATGCCGATGCTCGCTGCCCAGGGGGGAATCAGACCGACGATGGCCAGCGGCAGGGCGAGGATATTGTAGAGGAACGCCCAGGCGAGATTCTGGCGAATGACGGCGAGGGTGAAACGGCTTTTCTGGATACCGGCGCAGAGGTGCTCAAGGTTTTCGGAGAGCAGCACCAGATCGGCTTGTGTACGCGCCAGTTGCGCGCCGGAACCCATCGCGATGGAAACCTGCGCTTGCGCCAGCACCGGCGCGTCATTCACGCCGTCGCCCACCATCGCCACAATCGCGCCTTCGGCTTGCAAGGCTTGCACCGCGTCGCGTTTGGCTTGCGGCGACATTGCGCCTTGCGCCGCGTCCATGCCGAGTTCCGCCGCCACCCGTTCGGCCACTGGCGTGGCGTCGCCGGACATCAGCAGCGCGCGACAGCCGGATGCTTGCAGATCGGCAATCAGGGCTTTCGCTTCGGGGCGGATGTCGTCACCCAAACGGAAAAACGCCAGCGCGCCCTTGTCATCGCCCAATGCCAACACGGTATCGCCCGCTGCCTGCCAGCCTTGCCAATCGCCAGAACTGGCGGGGGTGGAATGCGCGAAGACGTAATCGGGACGCCCGATGTACAGCCTGCGCCCCGCGATTTCGCCGGATACGCCCTGTCCGGTTTCGGCGCGCGCGTCTTTCACCGGCATGAACGCCGCGTTCGGGTAGCGTTCATGCGCCGCCCGTTTCAGGGCTTGCGCCAGCGGGTGTTCGGAAGCCTGTTCCAGACTCGCCGCCAGAATCAACGCCTGTTCTTTGGCGTCGCTTACGCTGATGTCGAGCAACTGCATCCTGCCCTCTGTCAGCGTGCCGGTCTTGTCGAACACAAAATGCGTGGCGCGGGCGAGGGTTTCCAGCGCGTGTCCGCGCGTGACCAGCAAGCCGCCTTTTGCCAACGCGCCGGAGGCGACGGTGAGCGCGATGGGCGTCGCCAGCGCCAGGGCGCAGGGGCAGGTGACGACCAGCACGGAAACCGTAATCCACAGCGCGCGCGACGGGGCGAACCAGTACCACCCCGCCGCCGTCAGCGCGGCGACGACGAGGACGGCGAGCACGAACCATTGCGCCACCCGGTCAGCGAGGACGACGAGTCCGGGTTTTTCGGCGGCGGCGCGTTCCATCAGCCGGATGATGGCAGACAGGCGCGTATCCTCGCCGACGGCGTCGACCCGCACAATCAGCGGGCTGTCCACATTCACCGCGCCGCCTGTCACCGCGTCGCCCGGCGTTTTTTTCACCGGATGGCTCTCGCCGGTCAGCAAAGCTTCGTTGGCGTTGCTCGCGCCTTCCTGCACCGTACCGTCGCAGGGAATAATCTCGCCGGGCGGCACCAGCACCGCGTCGCCCGCGCAAAGTTCCGCCACCATCACCTGTTCCGCCTCGCCCGCCGCCGGATAACACGGCAAACGCTGGCAGAAGGCGGGCATCAGTTTCGCCAGCGCCTCGCCGACGCTGACCGCTTTTTGACGCGCGGTCATTTCCAGATAACGCCCGCCCAGAAGGAAGAATACGAACATGGCGACGGAATCAAAATAAACCTCGCCGCTTTGCGTCAGCGTCGCCCAGACCGAGGCGGCGAACGCCGCGCCAATACCCAGCGCCACCGGCACATCCATGCCGACGCGCAAAAATTTCAGGTCACGCCACGCCCCCTTGAAAAACGGCGCGGCGGAATACAGCACCACCGGCAAGGTAAGCAACAGGCTCGCCCAGCGAATCAGGGTGTCGATGTCCCGCGTCATCTCGCCTTCGCCCGCGAGGTAGGCGGGGATAGCGTACATCATCACCTGCATCATGCCGAAGCCCGCCACCCACACGCGCCAGAGCGCGCTGCGACGCTCCTTCTGCGCCAGTTCCTCGTAGCGCGAAGCGTCGTAAGGATGGGCGCGATAACCGATGGCGGCAATGGCCGCCAGAATGTCGGAAAGTTTGATGCGCGTCGCGTCCCAGCGCACGCGGGCGCGGCGGGTCGCGTAATTGACCTCGACGCCGGTCACGCCCGCCAACTGCCCGACCTGACGCTCGTTCAACCAGACGCAGGCGGCGCAGGTAATGCCTTCCAGCATCAACGAAGCCTCGCGTTCATGTTCGCCTGACGAGCGCACAAAACTTTTCTGGAATTCGTCGTGATCGAATAGCGCCAGTTGGTCGAGAATCGCGGGCTTCGCCTCGCGCGGCGACTCCGGCATGGCGTCGCGGCTCTTGTAATAATCCGCCAGACCATTCGCCACAATCGCCTCCGCCACCGCCTGACAACCCGCGCAACACACGGCGCGGCTTTGTTCAAGGATATTGACCGACAAATCCACATCCGCCGGAATGGGCAGACCGCAGTGATAACAGGCGGGCGCGGACGTAGCGGATTCGGTCATGATGGGTTTGGAAGCGTGAAAACGCGCAAGTATACAGGGTTCAGGGTTCAGGAATCAGAAATCAAGAGCGGGGAACAGAGCGTGGCATACCTACGCAGACGGGAACGCAAATGGCAGGTTTAGGCAGGGCGAGTTTAGGTAGGGCGCGCTCTCCGAGCGCGCCGCATGTAGACAACGGCGGTTTCAGAGAAACCGCCCTACCAACTACAAATGCCAACCTACGCTTAACTTGATGGCATTGACCCTACGCGCGCTTATTCAGATATTTCCCAAAATATTTCTGCACTGCCTTTTTGTTATATTTATCTTCTCCGCGCCAGCACGCTGCAAAATTCCAGTCTGGTTGACCTGGTGTCGTTCTGTCGTCCGATGCGGCTTTCAGAATACCGACACACGCCAGAATTTCTATCAGGCAGTTATCGGGTCAAACATCACCTCTTTCTCTTTGGCGTACAAAAAGCCAGCTTCGGATAGTTTTCTGTCTTTGTCGTCAACCCTGCCCCCATTTTTCCAACAGGTCTGAAGATTGCGCTTTCAACTTACCCGAATTTCAACAACGCCAGCGAGATATTGTCGCCCTTGCCTTCTCCCCGCGCCCGCGCCAGACGGATGAGGGTGTTGGAAACCTCGCGCGCGGTGCCGGTCGTGATCAGCGCGCCCAGTTCCACATCGTCGAAATAGCCCCACAAACCGTCGGAGCAGAGCAGAAAACTGTCGCCGGGTTGCACGTCGCTGACGCCGCCGAAATCCACCTTGGGCGCTTCGTTGCCGCCCAGTGAGGTCAAGAGGATATTGCGGTTGGGATGCGTTTCCGCTTCGTCTTCGGTGATTTTGCCGATTTGCACCAGATGTTCCACATAGGAATGGTCGATGGTTCGCATCCGCAGGTGCAGCCCGCGAAACGCATACAGGCGGCTGTCGCCGCAATGCGCCCAGATGCATTGGCGTCCACCGGGTTGCAACATCAGCGCGACGCCGGTGCTGTGCGGGTCTTTTTCATTCAGAAAGCGCGTGGTTTTAATCATTCCGTGCGCTTCGGCGAAACTTTCTTCCAGCATTTTGCGCGGGTCTTCGTGCGAACCCCAACGCTGAAAATTGGTGCTTACCGTGTGCACCACCTGTTCCGCCGCCAGCGCCCCGCCGGTATGACCGCCCATGCCGTCCGCCACCAATGCCAGCGCCGAGCCGGGGACGCGCGTATGCGCCACCAACGCCAACCGATCTTGTTGTTCGTGGCGGTCGCCCTGATGCTGCGCGACGCAGGCGTCAAGTTTTAGCGTCATTCATGCTCCCGTTTCAAAATCTGTTCCGAACCTGGCTCATGGGCAGAAACAGTCAGTATACTGCACTGTAACAATGTTCTTGCGGTACACAAATTATGGGCCATCGACTTTCCAGAATTATCACCCGCACCGGCGACGCCGGAACAACGGGGCTGGGCGACGGTTCGCGCGTCGCCAAAACCAGTTTGCGGATTAACGCCATCGGCGAGGTGGATGAACTCAATTCCACGCTGGGCGTGTTGCTTGCCGAACCCGACTTGCCGCCCGCCGCGCGCGCGGCGTTACTCTCCGCGCAACACGACCTGTTCGATTTGGGCGGCGAATTGTGCGTTCCCGGCGCGGAAATCATCGACGCGGCGCATGTCGAACGACTGGAAAATCTGGCGGAAGAATTTAACGCCGACCTGCCGCGCTTAAAAGAATTTATCCTCCCCGGCGGCAGCCGCCCCGCCGCCCTCGCCCACCTCGCCCGCGCCACCTGCCGCCGCGCCGAACGCGGCATTGCGCGTCTCGCGGAAACAGAAAACGTGCGCGAAGCCCCGCGCCGCTATATCAATCGGCTCTCGGATTTGCTGTTTATTCTGGGGCGCTTTCTGAATCGCGCGGCGGGCGGAGAAGATGTGTTATGGCGGAGCAGAAGACAGAGGACTGAGGACTGAGGACAGAAATTCACCGCCACAGCCGTCCTCTGTCTTCTGTCTTCTGTCCTCAGTCCTCTGTCCTCAGCCCCCGGCAACGCGGAATCGCCTCCCGCTTCCAGTTCTCCAGCGCCCATTCCCAAACCGCCCCCACGCTCGCCCGCGCCAATTCCTGTGGTGGGCATTGTCCCAAAAACCCGAGCGCCCGCGTCAGATTGGCGGCGGGTGGGTTGAGGTTCAGCGCCTTTGCGCCGGTTTGTTTGGAAAGTTTTTCACCCGCCATGTTGGTCGCCACCGGCACATGCAGATAGTCCGGCGCGGCGTAGCCCAGACAGCGTTGCAGATAAATCTGGCGGGGCGTGGAATCCAGCAAATCCGCGCCGCGCGCCACATGGGTGATGCCCTGAAAAGCGTCGTCGACCACCACCGCCAGTTGATAGGCAAATTGTCCATCCGCGCGTAGCAGCACGAAATCGCCGACATCGCGGGCAAGGTTCTGGCTGACCCGCCCCTGTATCGGGTCGTCAAAAGCAATATCCGCGTTCTCCACCCGCAGCCGCCAGGCGCGGGGCGGGCGTCCCGATGGCGTGCCGTGGCGACATTTGCCGGAATACAACAGTCCGCCGTCGATGGCGCGAGTTTTGGCGCTCATCGCGATTTCCTTGCGCGAACAGGCGCAGCCGTATGCCAAACCTCTGGCGCGTAATTCATCCAGCGCCGCCCGATAAGCGTCCAGTCGCCGACTTTGCCAGAGCGTCTCGCCATCCCAGACAAAACCGTGCGCTTCCAGACAGGCGAGCATACTGCCCGCCGCGCCCGCCACTACGCGCGGCGCGTCGACATCTTCCATGCGGACAAGCCACTCCCCGCCGCGCGAACGCGCTTCCAGACAGGAAGCCAACGCCGCCAGCAGCGAGCCAAAATGCAATTCGCCCGTCGGACTGGGCGCGAAACGACCACGATAGGGCATCGGGAATCAGGTGACAGAAAACGCCCATTCTCCCATAGAGAGGTGGGCGTTTTGCAGGTAGGGCGGTATCTCCGATACCGCCGCAGTCAACAAACGGCGCGTTCGGAGAACGCGCCCTACCTGATTTTCGCCTGCGCGTACCGTTGTCCGGGATATTTTCCACATACGTTCGTCATTCCCGCGCAGGCGGGAATCCAGTTCGTTTTTTCCAGTCGGAATGGCTGCCCATCAAAGAAGGGTGGCGCGCCCTGCCGAAAGCATGCTTTTTTGGATTCCCGCCTGCGCGGGAATGACGGAGCAAGGGTAGGGCGGTATCTCCGAAACCGCCGGACGTTACATCCGGCGCGTTTGGAAAACGCGCCCTACCTTGATGCGCCTCAAAATGCCCAACCCAGTCGGATACTGCCGGAAACGCCTTCGCGTTTGCCGCTGTAGCCTTGCAGACCCAGGTCAAGGCTGATCGGGGAATGGCGACCTTGCCGGATGGAGAGACCGATTTCGCCGATGCCTGTGTCGCCTTTCAGGTCAGGCGAGTCGATGGCGTAGGCACCGGCGACGGTATGGGTCGTTGCCCGCGCCTTGCTGTCGAACTCATGCTCGTAAGCCAGACCGGCGTAGCCTTGCCACGCGTTCGACAAATCGCGCACGTAGCGCGCGCCGACACGCAGACGTTCGGAATCGGTATCCTTGAAACGAATATCGTCGCCCGTAGATAGCGTCGTATGCTCACCGGACTGACGCAGCCACAGATACTTGCCGTAAAAATCCAGCGCGCCTTGCTCGCTGAACTGCCAGACATAGCCGACGCCCACATGCGCGCCGTAGTAGTTCATGTCGATATCGTATTTTGCGGGTTGCCCCAGGGCGCTGACCAGATCGGAACTGGAAAAATCCGTCTTGACCCGCCCCGCGCGCACGGTGGCTTCCGCATAATAGCCCTTGTCATCCGCGTAACGGGCAAGCAGACCGCCGCCCGCGTAGCGGGTATCGCCATCGCCCTTGACGCGCGTCGTGGGCTTTAAGGAGAAACGGGAAGAATCGAAACGGTGATTGGTGTCGTAATCGCCCTGTCCGTATTCGGCGAAAGCGCCCAGTGTCAGGCGACCGTGGGCAAGGTTCAGTCCGGCGGAAGCGCCCAGAATGAGCGAAACGCCGTCGATGTCCATATCGGAACCGCTCTCGTAACTTGAATGTCCGCCGGACATCGCGCCAAAGACGCTGTAGCCGGTTTGCCGTTCGGCGCTGTCGACCGCCAGTCGAATCCCACGGGTCACAGAAAGATCGACCCCCTGATTCATCAGGGCGACGCCACTCAAAAAGCCCTCGGAAAGCGCCCTGGCTTGCGGTGTCGCATGGGTGGAGGTCGCTTGCAGGCGCATTTCCTTGCCCGCGTTATCGGTTTCAAGCACATATTCATACGCGATGGATACGCCTTGCACCCCGTCAAAACGCGCGCCTTCGTTCGCGGGCTTGCCGGTCAGCGCGCCGCCTGTCGTGAGCAGGGAGACCTGACGATGGTCAGCGCGCCCGCCCTGAAACGTGATGGGCGTTTGATGGGGAAAAGTGACGGTCGCGCCGCTGACATTGGCGTCTCCTGTCACCGCAAGCAAGGTTTTTTCTTCTCCTTTCGGGATGGCAAAATTCAGATGGCGCTGGGACAGGTCGATGTCGCCGACAATCCGGGCGTTTTCGGCATGGACATTCAGCGTGTTAAAACGATAAGAATCCGTCGCCGCGCCGCTCACATCCAGCGTCTTGTCGCCGCCTAAATGGATCGCGCCGAAATCAACATCGGCAGCCGCCGTGTTTGTGGTGCCAATCGTGGTGTCGCCATGAGTGACATCGAGCGACTGAATGTTGAAATTCAATGCGCCCGCGTTCCTGTTCAAAATGATACTGCCTGCCTTGAGGGTGTCGGCGGCAAAACGGACATTGCCGCCCGCGCCGCCTTGACCCGCGTTCGCAGGCGTGCCATTCGTCCCAAAACGACCCTGACTGCCGTTCGCGCCGCTGGTCACATTCAAAGCGCCGTCCACCTGCACGCTTCCGGTTGCGGCGAAGCTTGCGTTACCGCCGCCACCACCGCCGCCGCCGCCGCCCGCCGGATCACCGATCCCCAGACCCACGGTGCCGCCTCGCCCACCTTCCCCGACGAGTCCGCCAGCGCCTCCTGTACCGCTCGCCACGTCGACCTGATTGCCGCCATTGCCGCCATTGCCTGCCATCAAATTAAAATCACCGCTTACGGCAAGATTTCCCGCTGCGCCTTCCACACCATGCCCCCCGCCGCCGCCGCCCGCGCCGCCCGCGTTGTCGCCAATAAAATCATTTGATCCCTGCCCCCCTCTGCCGCCATGACCGCCCTGAAGCGTCAGGTTGTCGTAGGCGGTATTCAATGTGAAGCCGCTGACCGTCGCCGAATTTCCCGACCTGCCATTTCCGATGGCGGGATTGGCGATACTCGAAGCGTCTCCTGTACCACTGTTCCCGCCCGCGCCGCCCGCAAGTCGCGCGTCAGCAGCGCCGTTAAGGATACCGTTGCTCCCTGACAGCCCCGGATTGTAAGCCCCTTGTACGGTTGCCGTCGCGCCGCCTGTCCCGCCATTTCCACCAATCGCCACAAAATCAGCCGCCATCGCGGGGAGGGAGAGGAACATCGCCTGGGCAACGACCATTCTCTTGCATGAATACATTAAGCGCACGGGGTGCTCCTTTGAGATAAAAGTGAATCTTCACCATACAAAAAATGTTTTCCGCCGTTTGTAACAGTGTTTATCCATCATCGTCCGCAAGGGCGAACCGCCACGCCATAAAGCCCTGACCTGTACCGCCGGACATCTGTTACAAAAGGCTTTCACCCTGTCGAGCCCATCACGCGCCAATCACCCGGTTATTCTTGAATCCGGCAAATTACGTCCGGCGCGTTTGGAGAACGCGCCCAAGCTGCTGACAAAGTTGTACAGAGCGTTTTTTTGAGTGAAGGTTTTCCTGGGAACGCCAGCGTCCACGCTGGCAGCGGTGTTTGTGCGGCAATCTGCGCTCAAAGTCGGCGTACCGCCGAGGTGCCGAGGTGGACGTCGGCGTTCCCTTAAAAATACTTGGGAGGTTTGTCAACAGTGTGGGCGCGTTCGGTGAACGCGCCCTACCTAACCTGTCCGGGATATTTTTTGCATATGATGTCATTTCCGCGCGGGC
>JAITSU010000032.1 GCA_031287525.1 Zoogloeaceae bacterium
ACGCTGTAACTCATGTTTTTCTCCTTGTTATTCAGATGACCGAGGACTGATGACAGAAGACAGTAAAGTTTCTGTCGCTCCGCTCCGTTGTGTTGAAAAAGCACGCTGCACGTTGCGCGTGGATGGTTTTACGTCACTCATACCGACTTGTCCTCTGTCTTCCGTCTTCTGTCCTCTGAATCAGTGTGCCGCCCATTGGACGCTGTTCAGGTCGATCCCTTGTTGCGCCATTTCCCACAAAGGGGACATGTCGCGCAGTTTGCCGATTTTTTCGTGCAAAAGCTGGATGGCGTAGTCGATTTCGGCTTCAGTGGTGAAACGTCCAAGGGTAAACCGGATGGAGCTGTGCGCCAACTCATCCTCGCGCCCCAGAGCGCGTAGCACGTAGGAAGGCTCCAGACTGGCGGAGGTGCAGGCGGAACCGGAGGAAACCGCCAAATTTTTCAGCGCCATCATGAGCGACTCGCCTTCGACATAGGCGAAGCTGACATTCAGGTTATGCGGCACACGCGCCGCCATGTCGCCATTGACATACACCGCCTCGATGTCGGAAATGCCATGCAGCAGGCGATCGCGCAGTTTGCCGATGCGCGCGTTTTCCACGGTCATTTCTTCCCGCGCCAGACGAAACGCCTCGCCCATGCCGACAATCTGGTGGGTGGGCAATGTGCCGGAACGAAAACCGCGCTCATGTCCGCCGCCGTGCATTTGCGCGGTAAGGCGCACACGCGGCTTGCGACGCGCGTAGAGCGCGCCGATGCCTTTCGGCCCATAGGTTTTATGGGCGGAAAAACTCATCAGGTCGACGTTCCAGTTTGCGAGGTCAATCGCCACTTTGCCGGTCGCTTGCGCGGCGTCGACGTGGAACAGCACACCTTTTTCCTTGCAGATGGCGCCCATTTCGCTGATGGGTTGAATCACGCCGATTTCGTTATTCACGAGCATCACGGAAGCGAGGCTGGTGTCGGGTTTCAACGCTGCCCGAAAAACGTCGAGGTCGACGAGACCGTTTTCCCGCACATCAAGATAGGTCACGGTAAAACCTTCGCGCTCCAGTTCGCGCATAGTGTCGAGCACGGCTTTGTGTTCGGTCTTGACGGTGACGAGGTGGCGACCTTTGCTCTCCGCGTAAAAATGCGCCGCGCCCTTGATCGCCAGATTGTCGGATTCCGTTGCGCCGGAAGTCCAGATGATTTCGCGCGGGTCGGCGTTCACCAGATTGGCGACTTCGGCGCGGGCTTCTTCCACGGCGGCTTCCGCCGTCCAGCCGAAGCTGTGTGAGCGCGAGGCGGGATTCCCGAATTTTTCGGTGAGGTAAGGAATCATTTTTTCCGCCACGCGCGGGTCGACCGGCGTGGTGGCGGAATAATCCAGATAAATCGGCAGGTTGGGCAAGGTCATGGTTGCAGGAAACTCCGTGGTTTTAGCTTGCGCGGCGCGGTCAGGATTGCAGCGCCGTCAGTTTTTGTAAATCGGAAAGCGCGGTTTTCAGGGCGCGTAAAAAATCGTCAATCTGCGCGGGCGTCGTCTCTTTGCCCAGACTCACGCGCAACGCGCCACGCGCCAGATTCGGCGGCACGCCCATCGCCAGCAACACATGCGAAGGGTCGGGATTGGCGCTGGAACAGGCGGAACCGCTGGCGACGGCGAATCCGGCACGGTCAAGGCGGGAAAGCAGGGTGTCGCCTTCGATGCCGGCAAACGCAAAATAACTGGTGTTGGGCAGCCGCGCAGCATTCGCGCCGAACAGGGTCGCGCCCAAATCGCGCGCGCCCGCTTCAAGCCGCTCACGCATCGCTTGCAGGCGGGCGGGCAAGTGGGCGAGGTGTTCGGAAACCAGCGTCGCCGCCGCGCCGAAGCCGACGATGGCGGCGACGTTTTCAGTGCCGGAGCGTAAGCCGCCTTCCTGACCGCCGCCCGCAATCAGCGGCATCAAGTCCAGATGCTTGTCAAAAATCAGCGCCGCCGCCCCCTTGGGGCCGTAAATTTTGTGCGCCGACAAGGTGAGCGCGTGCACGCCCGCCTGATTCAGTCTGCGAAAATCGACCGGAATTTTGCCGAAGGCTTGCACCGCGTCGGTGTGAAACCAGTAACCCGAATGACCCTCTGCCCCCACCCGCGCCGCGATGCTTTCGACCTCCTGCAAAACGCCGGTTTCGTTGTTGGCGAGCATCAGCGACCAGAGTTCGGGCTTTTTGGCGGCGGACAACACCGCGTCCACTCCCGCCAGCGTGATTCGACCTTCGGCGTCGGCGGGCAATTCCGCCAGCCGCCAGCCACGACGGGTCAGTTGCCGCGCCGCGTTCAGTACGCAAGGATGTTCGATGGCCCCGAAAGCGACCGTGCCTGCCGTGCTGAAGGTCGCCGCCACGCCCTGCAAAAACAGGTTATTCGCCTCGCTGCCGCCACTCGTAAACACCACTTCGGTCGGATGCGCGCCCACGGCGACGGCGACCTGTTCGCGCGCCAACTCCACCGCCCGCCGCGCGACGCGCCCCGGTTCATGCCGACTGGACGCATTGCCGTAGCGCGCTGACAGATAGGGCAGCATGGCGGAAAGCACGCGCTCATCAAGCGGCGTCGTGGCGTTGTAGTCGAGATAAACAGACATGAAAGGTTTTGAGACTCAATGGTGGACAGCCGCCATTTTACCCATCTTGACGCCAGTAATCTGCCGCGCCTTCACGTCGCCAATCTGCTGCCGCGCCTTCGCGCGGCGGGGCTTTTCTTCGATATACACCACGCCGCCCTGCCGGTAGGTGTATTGCTGCACCAAATCATCGAGGCTGACGGACGCCAGATAATTCAGCATTTTCCGGTTCAATTCGCTCCACAATTCATGCGTCATGCAGCGTTGCCGATCCTGACAATCTTCCTGCCCGCCGCACAGGGTCGCGTCCAGACGCTCATCCACCGATTGAATGATGTCCGCCACCGAAATCTGTTCGGCGGGTCGCGCCAGATGATAGCCACCGCCGGGGCCGCGCAAGCTGTTGACCAGCTCGCCACGGCGCAGACGGGAAAAAAGTTGCTCCATATATGAGAGCGAAATGCCATGCCGCTCGCAAATACTGACGAGCGGAATCGGCTGGTCGGTGTGCTTGTCGCGCATCGCCAAATCCATCATGGCCGTCACGGCAAAACGTCCCTTGGTGGTCAAGCGCATGGGGGGTCTCCTTTTTATTCCTACGTTTTCAGTCAACAAAGAGCCGCAAGCGTAGCGGGATGACCGCCCATTAGTCAACTATTTTACTCAGGTATTCGGGGTCGAATCGGTCACGCGCCTCTGTCGCGCCCTCCACGGCAATACCCGCCGCGCGTAAGTGTTCCAGCAACAGCGCCAGCCGCCGGTCAGTTTCCGCCGCGTGATCGAGCAGCCCGTGCAATGCCAGCGTCAACGGGTCGTTTTCGTCGCCGCCCACGGCGTAAGCGGAAAACCCCAGCCGGTTCGCCTGCGCCTCGCGCGTATCCCGCGTCTGCTCCGTCTGCCGCGCGTCGAGAATCCGCGCCGGAATCCCCACCGCCGTCGCGCCAGCCGGCACATTGCGGGTCACGACCGCATTGGAACCAATGCGTGCCCCCGCTCCCACCGTAATCGGCCCCAGCACCTTCGCGCCCGCGCCGACCACCACCCTGTCGCCCAGCGTCGGATGCCGCTTGCCTTTCTCCCAGGAAGTGCCGCCCAGGGTCACGCCGTGATACAGCGTCACATCGTCGCCAACCACCGCCGTTTCGCCAATCACCACGCCCATGCCGTGATCAATGAAAAACCGCCGCCCGATCACCGCGCCCGGATGAATCTCAATCCCCGTCAGCCAACGCCCGACATGCGCCACCCACCGCCCCAGCCAATACAGCCGCCACCGCCAGAGCCGATGCGCGAAGCGATGCAGCGCCAGCGCGTGGATGCCGGGATAGCAGGTCAACACCTCCCAAAACGACCGCGCCGCCGGGTCACGGGCGAATACCGACTGAATATCATCACGCAAACGCCGCAACATGGGCATCCCCATCAATCATGGTTAAGGAAGTCAGGCATTGTAGGATTCCCGACTAAAGCATTCAAGATTTTCCGCGCCGGAATGCGATATAGTGGCGA
>JAITSU010000039.1 GCA_031287525.1 Zoogloeaceae bacterium
CGCGATTGCCCGACCCCGTGTCTTGACTTTCCTCCGCCTCGCCCTTACTGTTGCCATCTTTGCGCCGTTTTGAACTCAGCTTGCCGGCGCGTTATAAATTTCGCTAAAGCGAGGCGACGAACCCGGTCACCGCGCTTTTGCTTTTTCGACGCGCCAGCCGGGTTTTTGTTTGTTTGGGAGCACCATGAATCATCCACAATCCGTCGGTCTTGTCGCGCCGCAGACGGCAACTTTCACCGAGCGCCTCGCCTTGAAAAGCGGCGCCAGCCTGCCGGGGTTTACGCTCGCTTACGAAACCTACGGACAATTGAACGCCGCGCGCAGCAACGCGGTGCTGGTCTGTCACGCGCTCTCCGGCAATCATCATGTCGCGGGCTATTACGACCAGAAGCGGCAGAAACAGACTTCTGGCTGGTGGGATAACCTCGTTGGCCCCGGCAAGCCGCTGGATACCCGCCGCTTTTTCGTGGTCGGCGTGAATAATCTGGGCGGCTGTCATGGCTCGACGGGGCCGATGTCGCTGAACCCTGCCACCGGCAAGCCCTACGGCGCGGATTTTCCGCTGGTCACGGTGGAAGACTGGGTTCTCGCGCAGGCGCGGCTGACCGACCATCTCGGCATCGACGCCTGGGCTGCGGTCATCGGCGGCTCGCTGGGCGGGATGCAGGCCTTGCAATGGGCGCTGGAATATCCCGATCGCGTTCGGCATGGCATGGTCATCGCCTCGACCCCGCGCCTCTCCGCGCAAAACATCGCCTTTAACGAAGTGGCGCGGCAAGCCATCATTTCCGACCCGGATTTTCACGGCGGGCATTATTACGAACGCGACGCCACCACGGGGCGCGTTATTCCCAAAAATGGCTTGCGGCTGGCGCGCATGGTGGGGCACATCACCTATCTTTCCGATGACCAGATGGCGGAAAAATTCGGGCGGCGGATGCGGCACGGCAAGCATCGTTTCAATTACGATGTGGAATTTGAAATCGAATCCTACCTGCGTCATCAGGGCGACAAATTCGCCGAAACCTTCGACGCCAACACTTACCTGCTGGCGACCAAGGCGCTGGATTATTTCGACCCTTCCTTTGACTACGACGGCAATCTGGACGCGGCGCTTTCGCGCGCCAGGGCGGATTTTTTCGTCGCCTCGTTTACCACCGACTGGCGTTTCGCGCCGGAAAGAAGCCGCGAAATCGTCTATGCCCTACTGCATAACGGGCGCAATGTCAGTTACGCCGAAATCGACTGCGACGCCGGGCACGATTCCTTTTTGCTGGCGACGCCGCACTACCACGCCGCCCTGACCGCCTATCTGGAAGGAATGATCCTATGAGCAGCGCGCTGACCCGCATGGACGGGCGTTTTGACTTCGAGCACATCGCCCGCTGGATTAACCCCGGCGAACGGGCGCTTGACCTGGGCTGCGGCGACGGCGCGCTGCTTGCCTTTTTGCGGCAAACCCGGCAAATCGACGGCTATGGCGTGGAGCTTGACCCGGATAACGTGGTCGCCTGCATCCGGCGAGGCGTCAATGTTTTGCAATTCAATCTGGAGCAGGGTTTGTCCGGCTTTGAAGACGCCTCTTTCGATCACGTCATCATGTCCCTGTCGCTGCAAACCGTGCGCCAGACTGTGCCGCTGTTGCATGAAATGCTGCGCGTCGGGCGCGAGGTCGTGGTGTCTTTCCCCAATTTCGGCTACAAGCCGCACCGCGAAGCCATCGCGGCGGGTCGTATGCCCGTTTCCCGCCACCTGCCCTATCAGTGGTTCAACTCGCCCAATGTGCGCTTTTTCACCATCGCCGACTTTGAAGCCCTGTGCGCCGACGAAGGCATCGCCATCTGCGAACGCCGCGCCTTTGCCAAAGGGCAGCCGATTGAGGACGACCCCAATCTGAACGCCGAAGTCGCGTTGTATCGTATCAAAAAACAATGAAAGACCGCATCCGCCAAAAACTCGAACGCATCGCCTTTCGGCTCGAAGAAGTCGACGCCCTGTTGTCGACTTGCGAAACCGCGCAGGACGCGAACGCGTTTCGCCGCCTCTCCTGCGAACGCGCCGAAATCGAACCGGCGGCGCGGCTTTACGCCGACTATCGCCAGACCGAAAGCGACCTGCGTGAGGCCGAAGAAATGCGCGACGACCCGGAAATGCGCGATTTCGCCGAAGAAGAAATGGCAAGCATCCAACAAAAGCTGCCGGAACTGGAACTGGAACTGCAAAAACTGCTCCTGCCCCGCGACCCTGACGACGAACGCAACATTCTGCTGGAAGTCCGCGCCGGCACAGGCGGCGACGAATCCGCCCTGTTCGCGGGCGAACTGTTTCGCATGTACAGCCGCTACGCCGAGCGGCGACGCTGGCAAGTCGAAATCCTCTCCGCCAACGAATCGGAATTGGGCGGCTACCGCGAAATTATCTGCCGCGTCGCAGGGAACGGCGTTTACTCGCGCCTGAAATTTGAATCCGGGGCGCACCGCGTGCAGCGTGTGCCGGAAACCGAAACCCAGGGGCGCATCCACACCTCCGCCTGTACCGTCGCCATCATGCCCGAAGCCGACGAAGTGGAAGACGTGCAATTAAACCCCGCCTGCCTCCGCATCGACACCTTCCGCGCCTCCGGCGCGGGCGGGCAACACATCAACAAAACCGACTCCGCCGTGCGCGTCACCCACCTCCCCACCGGCATCGTCGCCGAATGTCAGGATGGACGCTCGCAACACCAGAACAAAGCGTCCGCCCTGCGCGTGTTGGCGGCGCGCATCAAGGACGCGCAACTGCGGGAACAACAGCAAAAAGAAGCCGCCACGAGAAAAAATCTCGTCGGCAGCGGCGACCGCTCCGAGCGCATCCGCACCTACAATTTTCCACAAGGTCGCGTCACCGACCACCGCATCAACCTTACCCTCTACAAAATCGCTGCCATCATGGACGGCGACCTCGACGAAGTGCTCGACGCCCTCACCACCGAACACCAGACGGAACGACTCGCCGCGCTGTCGGGGGAGTTGTGACGCCATGAAAAAACAGGTCATTTCAGCCATAAGCGCAGTATTTGTTTTGCTGCTGGTTTCCATTGCGGCAGAGAGCAGGGAAACGTCTGACCTTGATGAGCAAAGGCGCAAAATCGAGATAGAAATGCGCAGACTTGAGGCAGAACTCGATCGTGATTTACAGGAATACAATCAAAGACCTCGTTACCTGTTCGTCAGCCTTGCCGACGCAAAGAAAAAAGGGCTTGCTGAATATTTTGCCGATTTTGAACACAAGATTACCTGTAGTTCCAGATTACATTATCCCGAAGCGGCTCACGGCAAAATTTATGGTGATGTGGTAATGACGGTTTTTATTCTGTCGGACGGCGCTCTGGAAAAGGTTGACATAGACAAAAGTTCCGGTCAGCGCATCCTTGATGAAGGCGCAATCAACATCGTCCAACGGGCGCATCCATTCTCTCCCCTTCCTCCCGAAATCCGGCAAGAGGCGGATATTCTCGCAATAACAGCAACGTGGACATTTACTTCTGCGGATGACAAAGATAAGCCGCCATGCGAGCCACGCTGAATATAAAAACCATCGCCCGGAAACCGAAGAACTGGTCAACGCGCTGTCGGGGGACTAAACTTCACCCAAGCCCAACGCTTTGGAGAACACCATGCACATCCACAAACTTTTGCTGTTGACCATCGGACTCCTGCTGGCAAGCAGCGCCAGCGGTGTGGACATCAAAGCTACGGCGACAAAGGCAGAGGATTTTGTGCCCGAAGGCTGGAAGCTCCATAGCGTCGCATACGGTGATTTGAATCGGGATGGTCAAGAAGATGTGGCGTTGGTGATTCAGGGAACAGATAAGAAGAAAACCATCTCCTTTAGCGACAACTATGGGAATGGGACACTGACTACCAACCCAAGAGCGTTGTTGATTGCTTTCAGGAAGGACGATACCTACGAACTGGTATTAAAGAATGAGACACTACTACCCTGTCAGGATGGTACAGTATGGGATGAGAATGGAACCGCAATTGCAGAAAGACCGTGGTTTGATGATCTTCTGGATGAAGGCGGGATTAAGATTACCCCCGGAAACACGCTAAAAATCAAGTTGGATTATTATGCCCCATATGGCAAGCCAGCCTCATCTACTATCACCTATACCTTCCGCCATCAGAATAGCCGCTTTGAGTTGATTGGTCTTGACGCTAAACACATCACTCCTAAAAGAGAGCATTCCGTCAGCGTTAATTACTCTACCGGAAAAATACTGGAGACCATCATGGACGATGATAACGATGAACCCTCTAGCCGAACTATTGAAAAATGGTTGTCTCAAGACGAAACGGGGTATGATCTGCAAACCTTGGATTTTGTAACACTGGATAATATCGCCTCTCAATTCTAATAACATGCAGCCCCCCACCCTAAAAACCGTCGCCGACTGGCTCAAAGCCGCGCGCCAGCAGATTGACGCGCTGGACGCCCGTCTGCTCCTGCAACACGTAACCGGCGCATCGCGCGTCGACCTGATTTGCCGTCCCGACGCCCCCCTTACCGCAGAAGCCGCCCAAACCCTGCATGAACTCCTGCGCCGCCGCGCCGCCGGAGAACCTCTTGCCTATCTCGTCGGCACAACCGCCTTCCGCGCCCGCCCCTTCAAAGTCACCCCCGCCACCCTGACCCCGCGCCCGGAAACCGAAGAACTGGTCGACGTAGCCCTCGCCAAACTCGCGGAATTGTCACCGCCGTCTTCTTTCGCCTTTGATGCAAGAGAGGCGCTGACAGACGTAGGGGCGGTTTGCGAACCGCCCCTACCCTCCACAACGCATGACACACTTTCGGAACGACGCAAAATTCTGGACATGGGCACCGGCACTGGCGTCATCGCCATCAGTCTGGCGCTGGAATTTCCCGGCGCGCAAGTCACCGCCTGCGACCTTTCCCCCGCCGCCCTCGCTGTCGCCAGAGAAAATGCCGACCACCTGCGCGCGCCTGTGCGCTTTCTGCAAAGCGACTGGTTTTCCGCTTTTGCCGACGAGCGTTTTCACCTCATCGTCGCCAATCCTCCCTACATCCCCGCCGCCGACCCGCATCTCGCGGGCGACGGTCTCTCCCACGAACCCCGCCTCGCCCTTACCGACGAAGCCGACGGACTCACCGCCATCCGCGCCATCACCGCCGCCGCTCTCCGCCACCTCGAAGCCTGCGGCTGGCTTCTGTTCGAGCACGGTTACGACCAGGGCGAAACCGCCCGCCACCTCCTCGCCGCCGCCGGTTTCACACAAATACAAACCTGGCGTGACCTCGCCGGACAGGAACGCATCAGCGGCGGGACATGGACACAAGCGGCGCAACGAGCATGAACCTTCTGGATACCCTGGTCGAACAACGCATCAACGCCGCCTGCTTGAGAGGCGAATTCACCGACCTGCCCGGTCAGGGGGAACCCCTCGTTTTTGACGACGACCTGCTCACTCCCGAAGAACAACGCGCCGCCAATCGCATCCTGAAAAACGCGGGCGTGACCCCGCCCGCCATAGAATCCCTGCGCCGCCTGCGCGCCCTGCGGCAGGAATGGGCGCAAACCGCCGACGCCGCCGAACAACGCCACCTGCGCGCCCGCATCCTCGCTCTCGACCTGACGCTGGAAAACGCGCGCGGTCACGCCCTGCAAGCGCCGGAAAGCTATCGGCAGGCTTTGCTGGAACGGTTGGGAAAAGCGGAGAAAACGGGGGATGTCGCGCAGAATGGCGCACAAAACAGCAACTAGTTGCCTGGGAAAAAACGGCGTATTCTTACCAAATCGCCATCGACCATTAAAAGGTACAACCATGAGCGCCACCGCCACCCTGTCCAGCAAATTTCAAATCTCCATTCCCAAAGCCGTGCGCGAGGAACAACACTGGCAAGCCGGACTGGAATTCGTGTTCATCCCCAAGGGCAAGGGCGTACTCATGATGCCCGTGCCAACACTGGAACAGTTGGCAGGCATTGCCAAAGGCGCGTGTCCCGACAACTACCGTGACCGCGAGGATCGCTACTGATGGCAACAACCTCGTCATGCGTCGTGGCGGATACGTCTGTCTGGGTTGAATGGCTCCTTGGCGGCGCGTCCAGCAAAACACTCGCCAAACAATTCCCTGAAAAGTCGCGGTGCATCGTGCCGACCATCGTGCAGCTTGAACTGTCGAAATGGCTGGTACGCGAACTCGGCGAGGAGCGCGCCGATCAGGTTATCGCGTACACGCAGAAGTGTGTCATCGTGCCACTGGACACCGCCATCGCCCTGCTCGCAGCGGATTTTCACCGCAAATACAAACTGGCGATCGCCGATGCCATCGTCTACGCGACGGCACAGCGTCAAAATGCAAGCCTGCTGACTTGCGACGCGCATTTTGAAGGGTTGCCGGACGTGACGTTCTTTGCCAAAGCGTAGGGGCGGTTCACGAACCGCCCCTACTTCCGCCACGCGAACAAGCGCGTTGGCTGCCAACCTTGATGCTTATAAAACCCAAGCGCCGGGGCATTATCCGCATCGGCAAGAAGTTGCATCCGCCGCGCGCCCTGGCTGGTCGCCCATTCTGCTGCCGCGTCCAGCAGGCGGCGACCGATGCCGCAGGCGCGGTGATCGGGGCGCAGGACGACATCTTCCAACCATGCGGATGGCGCGCCGCTGGCGGTGGAAATCACCAGTTGGGCGCTGACCATGCCGATGACGACACCATCAATGGCACGGCGGGCGACTAAAATGACGGCGTTTTCCGGTCGCGCCAGGAGCAGTTCCAGACCGCGTTGTTGTTTTTTTGCATCGGGTTGAAAATCCTGTTCAATGGAAAACAGGATGTGCAGTAATTCAATCAGGGCGGGGATGTCGGCTGGGGTGGCGGGTTCGATGACCATCACGCGGCTTCTCCGCCGGGATACAGGGTGATGCTCAAAAAGCGGATCGGGCATTGGGTGAGTTTTTCCGGCCCGTGCGGGATGTCGCCGCGAAAGGTGAGGCTGTCGCCGGGTTTCAGGGTGTAGGTGTTTTGACCGTGGCGGTATTCGATTTCGCCTTCCAGCATGTAGATAAACTCCGTGCCGGGGTGCTCGAAAACGGGGAAGGTTTCCGAATCATGGTTAATCGTAATCAGAAACGGCTCGAAGAATTTTTTTGGCCCCTGGTCATACGCCAGCAGATGATAGGTATGTCCGCGTTTGGTACCCCGGCGCACAACCTCCATGCCTTCGCCTTTCTTGACCATCTGGGCGCTGCCGTCTTTGGTGTCGTAACCCCGAAACAGGGCGGCGAGGGAGACGCCCAAGGCTTGCGCCAGACGGGAGAGCGTGTCCAGACTGCTGGCGGTCTGGGCGTTTTCGATGCGCGATAACATGCCCCGGCTGATGCCGGAACGGGTGGCGATGTCGGCAATGGTCAAGCCGTGCGAAAGACGGATGTCCTTGATGGTCGCGCCCAGATAGCGTTCCAGGCTGTTGGCAGATTCAGGCATCAGGTGTCAGCTTTCAGGTAACAGGGGGCAGCGATTTTCAGCCCACTCAACCCCCGATTCAGTAAACAATGCGTTACTCTAACATAAAGGAGAAAAGTTTACCTGAACGAAAAAAAGTTTCACAAAACCGTTGACGCAGCTTTCGAGTTGGTTGCACAATGCGAACCAATGTTTCATTACATGAACTTCATGGAGTCCCAAATGGCTTTTTCCCGTCGTTACACCTTGACGCTTTCCTGTCCTGATCAAGTGGGCGTGGTCGCTGCGGTCAGCGGTTTCATCGCCGAACACCGTGGCTGGATCACCGAGGCGAACCACCACGCCGACGCGATGGCGCAGCGTTTTTTCATGCGTCAGGAAATTCTCGCGGAGTCGTTGCCTTTCAGTCTGGAAGAATTCAGCGCCCGCTTCGCCCCGATTGCTGACCGCTTCGGCATGAAGTGGAAAATCTCCGACAGCGACAAAAAGAAACGCGTGGTCATTCTGGTGTCGAAGCAGGAGCATTGCCTCTACGACCTGCTCTCGCGCTGGCAGTCGAAAGACCTGGACATCGAGATTCCCTGCATCATTTCCAATCACGACACCTTCAAAGGCTTTTCCGAATGGCATGGCATTCCCTTCCATCATGTGCCGGTCACGCCGGATAACAAGGCACAAGCCTATGCCGAAGTAATGCGGCGGTTTGAAGAGGCGGAGGGCGACGTGATGGTGCTGGCGCGCTACATGCAGATTTTGTCGCCGGAGTTGTGCGCCCGGTATCCGGGGCAAATCATCAATATCCATCACAGTTTTCTGCCCAGTTTCGTCGGCGCGAAGCCCTACCATCAGGCGTTTCAGCGCGGCGTGAAGCTGATTGGCGCGACCTGTCATTACGTGACTTCCGACCTCGATCAGGGGCCGATCATCGAGCAGGACGTGATTCGCGTCGACCACTCCGACCAGCCCGAAGATTTGGTGCGTTATGGCAAGGACATCGAAAAAGCCGTCCTCGCCCGTGGCCTGCGCTATCACCTCGAAGACCGGGTGCTGACGCATGGCAACAAAACGGTCGTTTTCCGCTGAAATTTCAGCGCATTTTTAATTCAGGAGCCGAACATGCCTTGGCGACTTTTACGCTTCGCGTTTTCCAGCAAACATCCCGAACCCCGGATGTTCACCCAGCACCAGAAGCTGAAACCGTCCTACGATGTTGTCATCATCGGCGGCGGCGGGCATGGGCTGGCGGCGGCATACTATCTCGCCAAAGAGCATGGCGTTCGCAATGTCTGTGTGCTGGAAAAAAGCTACATCGGCGGCGGCAATACGGGGCGCAATACCAGCATCATCCGCTCCAATTACCTGACGCCGGAGGGGGTGCAGTTTTACGATGAGTCGGTACGCATGTGGCAGGATTTGTCGACGGATTTCGACCTCAACCTGTTCTACGCCAATCGCGGTCACTACACCCTCGCGCATACCGACGCATCGCTCAGAACCATGCGCTGGCGGGCGGAGGTGAACAAGCATTACGGCGTCGATTCCGAAGTGGTGGGGCCGGAAGCGGTGAAAAAAGCCGCGCCGATGATTGACCTGTCATGCAGCGGACACGCGCCGATTCTGGGCGCGCTCTATCACGCGCCCGGCTCGGTGGCGCGGCACGACGCAGTGGCCTGGGGCTACGGGCGCGGCGCTGACCAACGCGGCGTGGAAATCCACCAGAAAACCGAGGTGCTGGGCATCGACGTGCAGGGCGGCAAGGTCAAGGGCGTGCAGACTTCACGCGGCTATATCACCACGCCCAAGGTCTTGTGCGCCGTCGCCGGTTCAACGCCGCGCATCCTGAACATGGTGAATGTCAAAACGCCCCTCTACATCCACCCCCTGCAAGCGATGGTCAGCGAACCCGTCAAACCCTGGCTCGACCCGATTCTGGTTTCCGGCAGCTTGCATGTTTATATCAGCCAGTCAGCGCGCGGCGAACTCGTCATGGGCGCGTCGCTCGACCCTTACGAAGTGCATTCCACACGCTCCTCGCTGGAATTCGCCGAAGGGCTGACGGCGGAAATGCTGAACATGTTCCCCTTTCTCTCCAATGTCAAAGTCATGCGCCAGTGGGCGGGCATGGCGGACATGACGCCCGACTTCGCGCCCATCATGGGCAAGACGCCGGTGGAAGGGTTTTATCTCGACTGCGGCTGGGGTACTTACGGTTTCAAGGCAACGCCCGTCAGCGGCAAGACGATGGCGCACACCCTCATCCACGATACGCCGCATCCGCTGATTACCGGCTTTTCGTTGGAGCGTTTCAAAAATTACGCGCTCACCGGCGAAAAAGGCGCGGCCTCAGTGGGACACTGATCAGGAGTCAGATGTCAGGTGACAGGGGTTTGGATTCCCGCATGCGACCCCGGCGAACTCATCGCGGACGCCATCGGACGCGCCATCGAAGCGCAGCGCGGTTTGCTTCACAAAGCGGTTAAGGCGACCAGACTGGAAAGCGTCAGCATCGCCGGAATCAAGCTTGATACGCACAAAATCGGCGGCAACGACGGCGCGACACTGGTCGATGCGCTCAAGACATGACACAAGGTCGCAGGCAAATCCATCGCCTTCATCATTGACGAGGCACAACACGCGCTGACAATCGAAGCTGGCGAAAACGCCATGAAAGCGCTGAAATCGGCGCGCGATCAGATCAACGTCGGTAGCAAGATCGAATTGATGCTGATTATGTCCGACCCGGAACAGGCAGCAAAGAACGCCCTTGATGCGCTACGACAACAAATCCCGTCACTCGTCTGGAAATCCGCGCGGGGAGAATACGCGGTTGATGACGTAGCAATGCACCGCTGGTATCAACAAAGAGTCGCGGCGGGGAAGTTGCCCCCACAAGGAACGCTCGAATAAGCCCGCCCCACGCCGAGGCGTAGGACGGGGTGCTGCGTGGGGCCTAGTTCAGGGGCGACGCATTGCAAAAAAACAGCAATGCGGCTATGATGAGCCTAGCTATCCACCTGGTCAGTGGATGCCGTCTGAACCGTCCGCTACCATTGGACTTTTCGACCATCTATGTTCACCTCCTTTCGGGGGGTCGGTGTAGGCAAAAAAGCCCCGTTCCACTGGGGCTTTTTTGCTGCCCCACCGTAATTTCACAGTATCGTCGCCAGCGCCGCCCAACAGGATTTCGGGCGGAGGGTGAGACAGTGACCTGCCTAGGGATGAAGTCGACAAAATCAAAAAACAAAATTCCCTGATGACTTGTGCTAGAGTGAAAGCGTTGGCTGACAACAACGAACTTCGGACAGAAGCAAGAAGTTGACGCATTTGTTGAAAACCAGGACTGGTGCCTGTTGGCAATATGTCAAACCCTGTAAAGAGGAGAGTAATAAATGAAAATTTTTATCTTGATCGCAGCCATTGTAGTTTTGCTTTTACGGAAAGGTAAAGTCGTAAATCAGAATGATGAGATGCGGCATTGGCACGATATGCACGAACCCGAACAGATCCCTACATATCATGGCTATGACCAAGTTTCCGAGATGATATATGGTGATCCATTCCATGACCGTGATTAAGCCATTCTTTAACCGACGTTATACGCTTATGCGTTGAGCGCGATCGGTAACTGTTAGATGTACGACTGAACTACCACGCATCCGATCATATTTCTTTCCATTTTTCATAGGCTTCGTCAAAATTATTGCGCTCTCTCTGCTTGAATCCCTCGTCACCAAATTTATTTTGGTAAATATCCGCAATAAGATTGTGCTCAGTAACAGATAATTCCCCATCTTTCCGCAAACGTTCGTCTGCGCGTAACAACAACCCTTTGCTGTATTCATTTTCTTGCATGATAAAAAAATTTGTCGCCCGCCTGATTTTGTTCTTTTCTCCCCATCTGGATGGTTTTGCGTAACCCATACTGCTGTCACCTGTCACCTGTCACCTGTCACCTGTTACCCGTTACCTGCCCCCAGAATTTCCAGCGCCACGGCGCAGGCGGCGAGTCCCATGCTGGCGGTGACGCAGACGGAGGAGCCGAATCCGGCGCAACTTAATCCTTGCGGGGCGTTGCTGGCATTGTGGTCACACGCTTTTGCCGGATAGCGCAGGGGTTCGGTGGAGTAGATGGCGGGGATGTCGAATTTTTTGGGCGCTTTGGGAAAGCCGAATTCCCGCCGTAGCTGGCTGCGGACTTTGGCGAGCAGCGGGTCTTGCGTGGTTTGGCTCAAATCGGCGCGCCGGATTTGGGTGGGGTCGGTTTGCCCGCCTGCCGCGCCGACAGTGACGATGGGGACGCCCTGCCGCTTGCAGTGGGCGATCATCGCCGCCTTGACGCGGCTCTGGTCGATGGCGTCGATGACGATGGAGAAATCGCCCTCCAGCATTTGAGGAAGGTTTTCCAGCGTGACGAAATCTTCGACGCCATGCGCGCGACACGCCGGGTTGATGGCGCGGATGCGCTCCGTCATGACTTCAATCTTGGCTTTGCCGTAGTTGCCGTCTAATGCCTGAATCTGGCGATTGGTGTTGGATTCCGCCACCATGTCGAGGTCGATCAGGGTGAGGCGACCGACGCGGTTTCTCGCCAGGGCTTCCACCGCCCATGCGCCGACGCCGCCGACGCCGACGACGCAGACATGCGCCGAGCGGAATCGCGCTGCGGCGAATTCGCCGTATAAACGCGAAACGCCGCCGAAGCGACGTTCCAAATCCTGTTCGTCCGCGCTCATCAACCGTTCACATCAACTCGTGGTTTCGATGGTGCGGCGGATGACGGTGTTGAAGGGCAGCGTCCATTCCGGCGCGAACTGGTTGTCGCAGGCGTTGATTTCGGCAATGGCGCGCAGCACCGAGCGATTTTTGCCATGATGACTGTGTTTTAGCATGACGGCTTCAAAGGCGTCGACGATGGCGATGACTTTTGCGCCCGCGCAGATTTGCTCGTCTTTGAGATTGTTCGGGTAGCCGCTGCCGTCGGGCATTTCGTGGTGCTGGGCGACGATTTCCGCCGCGCCCTCCCAGCCGGGCATCCGTTGCAGCAGGGTGGCGGCGTAATTGGGATGGGTCCGCAGGGTGAGTTTTTCTTCGGCGCTCATCTGTCCGACTTTGAGCCAGACGCTTTCCGGCAGGAACATCATGCCGACATCGTGCATGTAGATGGCGGCTTCCAGTTGCACCGGATCGACAACATGTTCCGCCGCTTTGTTGGCTTCCAGCGCCAGACGCAAAATGCGGGTGGTGCGCCCCTTGAAAAACGGGGAGCGATTTTCCAGTTGCATGGCGAGGCTGCGGAAAAATTGCAGATCGGCGGCAATCACATGGTCAGCAATCGGCGTGATGGCGGGCTTGTCTTGCATGACCGTAGACGGGGCGGTGACGACGGGGGGGAAGCCGGTGACGATTTCAATCAATTCGGCGCAGAGGTCGTCAATCTGGTCGGGCAACGCCTGCGCGGTTTTTTCCAGCCCCTGCACCAGTGGCACGAGACGCAGGCTATCCAGCGGCTTGTGTTTCAGCAGCCCTTCAATCGCCAGTTCCAGCCGGTCAAGGGTAAGCAGGATGGTTTCGGCGAGGCGGTCGGAAAACTGGATGTGCCCTTCGCGGAAGCGGGAGAGCAGGGATTCAACCCCATGCGTGATGGTCACGCCCAGTTCAACCTTGGTCAGCGCGGCGTCGCCCTTGATGTTATGCACGGCGCGAAACAGGTCGTCGATGATGTCCCGGTTGCCGGGGGTGATTTTGAGTTGGGCGACGTAACGCTCGATTTCCACCGCCTTGTCCTGCAAGGCGTCAGCGAATTCTTCCAATGCTTCTCTGTCCTGAATGGCAGGAGCGATGATGGCTTTGATGTCCATGCGGATTCCTCTTTTGGTATTTGAAGCGGCACTCGTGTTTGGTTAACTCCGAAGTTTAGCCCAAACCGATGCCAATAAGCAGATGTCGAAAATCCGCCGCGTCAACGGACAGGCTGGCGCGTTACAATCCGCACCCTGAACCTCATCTTTGAACCCGCCCTATGTCCCTGACTGTCCTTGGTCTTTCCGGCGCTGTAAGCCACGACCCTTCCGCCGCGCTGTACATCGACGGCAAACTCGTCGCCGCCGCCGAAGAAGAACGCTTCGTGCGCGACAAGCACGCGAAAAACCGGATGCCCTACGAAGCGGCGAAATTCTGTCTGGCGCAGGCGGGCATCACGCCCGCCGATGTTGATGTCGTCAGCATCCCCTTCGCGCCCATCAGTCTTGTCGGCAAGGCGCGCTGGCACTACGCCCGCCGCTACGCCTACGCCCCTGACCGGGCGCTTGACGCCATTTTCAATGGCAATCGCCGTTACGCCCGTTACAAAAAACGCATCGAATGGTGTCTGACGCAACTTGGTTTCGACCTCAAAAAAACCAGAATCGAGCCGGTTGAACACCACCTCGCCCACGCCGCCAGCGCCTATCTTTGCTCCGGGTTCAAGGAAAAAACCGCCATCCTCTGCATCGACGGCAAGGGCGAATACGCCACCACCTTTTTTGGTTGGGGCGAAAACGGGCAAATTCACAAAATCAAGGAATTTTACGACCCGGATTCCCTGGGCGGACTCTACGGCGCGCTGACCGAATATCTGGGTTTCGACATGCTCGACGGCGAATTCAAGGTCATGGGCATGGCGCCCTACGGCGACGCCAATCGCTACGACTTTTCGCGTCTGGCGAAATTTGAAAATGGCGAACTCGTCGTCAACACCGATTACGCCAACGTCATCGGCTTGAAACGCTACAAGGAAAAAGGCAAAGGCTATTACTTCTCGCCCAGACTCGTGGAATGGCTAGGCCCGAAACGCGAAGGCGACATTGCCGACGAACCTTATGTGCACTACGCCGCCAGCATACAGGCGTTGTTTGAAAAACTCGCGCTGGACATGATGGATTACTATCTCGGCGACATCCTGCGCGAAACCGGCAAAATCGCCTTCGCTGGCGGCTGCGCCCTGAATGTCAAACTCAACCAGAAAATCATCGCCCGACCGGAAGTCAGGGAACTCTACGTCCAGCCCGCGTCCAGCGACGCAGGCACCGCCGTCGGCGCGGCCGCTTATGTGTCGCAACAGCATGAGGTCGCCGTGGAAAAAATGGAGCACGTCTTCCTTGGCCCCGAATACGCCAACGAGGAGGTCATTGCCGCCATTGCCCGCTTCGAGACGCAGCGCGGCATCACGCTGAACTGGCGGAAAATCGACGCCGTACCCGAAAAAATCGCCAAAATCCTCGCTGACGGCAATCCGGTCGCGTGGTTTCAGGGGCGCATGGAATTCGGCCCGCGCGCCCTGGGCGGACGCTCCATCCTCGGCTGCCCCAGCGTTCCCGGCGTCGCCGACCGCATCAACGCCCAAATCAAATTCCGCGAACGCTGGCGTCCTTTCTGCCCCTCGATGCTCGATACCGTCGGCCCCGAAATGTTCAAAATCAACCATCCCGCGCCCTTCATGACCTTCACCTTTGAAGTGAACGACGAATGGAAAACCCGCGTGCCGGAAGTCGTGCACGAAGACGGCACTTCCCGCGCCCAGGTTTTGCAACGCGAATTCAACCCGCGCTACTACGACCTGATGAAAGAAATGGAAAAACTCACCGGCAACGGCGTCGCGCTCAACACCTCGCTCAACCGGCGCGGCGAACCCATGATCTGCTCACCTGCCGACGCGCTGGAAATGTTCTACGGTTGTGACCTGCAATATCTCATCATGCAGGATGTGCTGGTGGTGAAAGCCTCTTCCTGAGCCAATGAAATACCTCGACGAATTTCGTAATGGCGCGCTGGCGCGGACGATTGCAAAAACCATCGCCGTCGAAGCGAACCCTGCGCGCCAATATCGCTTCATGGAATTCTGTGGCGGGCATACGCACGCGCTTTCCCGTTACGGGCTTGCTGACCTGTTGCCCGCCAATATTCGCATGATTCACGGTCCCGGCTGTCCGGTTTGCGTATTGCCCATCGGTCGCGTCGACCAGGCGATTCGCATGGCGCTGGAACATGAGGTGACGCTCTGCGCCTATGGCGATTGTCTGCGCGTTCCCGCGTCAAATGGTTTGTCGCTCCTGAAAGCGCGTGGCAAAGGGGCGGATGTGCGGATGGTGTATTCCACGCAGGACGCGCTGGCGCTGGCGCGGCGGCAACCGGAAAAGCCGGTGGTGTTTTTCGCTATCGGTTTTGAAACCACAACGCCGCCCACGGCGGTCGCCGTCGCCCAGGCCGCCGCCGAAGGGCTGGATAATTTTTCCGTACTCTGCTGCCATGTGCTCACTCCGGCAGCCATTGTGGGCATTCTGGAATCGCCGGAAGCAAAAGCGGGCGGCGTCGCCGTCGACGGCATGATCGGCCCCGCCCATGTGTCCACTGTCATCGGCAGCGCCCCGTATGAATTTGTTCCGGCGCGTTACGGCAAGCCCGTTGTCATCGCCGGGTTCGAGCCGCTGGATATGCTGCAAGCCATCCTGATGCTGACGCGCCAGGTCAATGCCGGACGCGCCGAAGTGGAAAACGAATTCACCCGCGCCGTCAGTCGGGAAGGCAACCGCAAGGCGCAAGCCTTGGTGGAAAAAATCTTCACCCGTCGCGCCGAATTCGAGTGGCGCGGCTTGGGCACGCTGCCGGATAGCGCCCTGCAACTCAAAGACGAATACGCCCATTACGACGCCGAACGCCGCTACCCCGTCCCCTACCGCCAGATTCCCGACCACAAGGTCTGCGAATGCGGCGCGATTCTGCGCGGCGTCAGGGAACCGCGCGACTGCAAGGTTTTCGGCGCCGCCTGCACACCGGAAAACCCGCTCGGTTCCTGCATGGTATCTTCCGAAGGCGCTTGCGCCGCGCATTACACTTATGGACGGCATGAAGATGTGGGATGATGACTTTGAAAGCAGGGCGCGCCCTACTTAAATTCCCTTGTCCAAACCCCTCGCAATCCATCTCCCCCCATGACCCCCGAAACCTTCATTGCCCGCTGGCAGGACAACAAGCTCTCCGAGCGTGCCGGAGCGCAGGCGCATTTTTGTGATTTGTGTGATTTGCTGGACGTAGAAAAGCCCCGCGACCCGGAAAACTACTGTTTTGAACGCGGCACGGAAAAATCCAGCGGGGGCAATGGTTGGGCGGATGTCTGGAAGCGGGGCTTCTTTGGTTGGGAAAACAAGAAACCCAAAAGCGACCTCAAAGCCGCCCTGAAACAACTCACCGACTACGCCCTGCACCTCGACAACCCGCCGCTTCTGGTCGTCTGCGACCGTGAGCGCATCGAAATCCACACCGCCTTCACCGGCTACCCCGACGAACCCAGAACCCTCCTCATCGAAGAACTCGCGGACGAAAGCAAACGCCAACTCCTGCGTTGGGTGTTCACCGACCCCGAAAAACTCCGCCCCGAAAAATCCACCGCCGCCATCACCGAAGAAGTCGCCGGGCATTTCGCGGGCCTTGCTGAAATCATGCGCGCGCGGAGGCTTGACGCGAAACAGGTCGCGCACTTTCTCGTGCAATGCCTCTTTTGCATGTTTGCCGAAGATGAAAATCTGCTCCCGGACAAACTCTTTACCGTGCTGCTCGAAAAATACGGCAAGGAGCCGCGCAAGGCGACCGACAATATCGCCCGTCTTTTCGCCGCCATGCAAACCGGCGAAACGTTCGGCTTGAACGAAATTCCGTGGTTTAACGGCGGGCTGTTCAAAACCATCGACATTCCCGCGCTGGAAGTTTCTGACCTCGACAAACTCCATGCCGCCGCCCAAATGGACTGGCGGGCGATTGACCCCACCATTTTCGGCACACTCTTTGAACGGGGGCTTGACCCCCAATCCCGCGCCAAACATGGCGCGCACTACACTGATACCGGCACGATTGAAAAACTGATTCACCCGCTCATCAGCCAACCGCTTGCCCGCGAATGGGAACAGATACGGCGGCGGATTGCGGAATGGTCGCCAAAATTCGGCACGGTCAAAACACGCGGCAAAAACCAGTACCGCCCCAATGAAGCCCTGCAACGCGGACAGGCGCTCTTTTTCGGTTTTATGCGTCGTCTTGAAACCTACCGTGTTCTTGACCCCGCTTGCGGCTCCGGGAATTTCCTCTATCTCGCCCTGAAAGCCTTGCGCGACATGGAAAAACGCGCCCACGTCGACGCGCAGGGCATGGGGCTGGAATCCCAGGTGGCCATGCACACCGGCACGCACAACATTCTGGGGCTTGAAATCAACGAATTCGCCGCCGAACTCGCCCGCGTGACGGTCTGGATCGGCGACATCCAATGGTGTCGTCGCAACAACTACCCGCACGCCATCCATCCGATTCTGAAACCGCTCGACGGAATTGAACATCGGGACGCGCTGATTCAGGGGACAGAAGGTAGGGCGGGATCGAAGAAACCGCCGCAGTCAACAAACGGCGCGCTCGGAGAGCGCGCCCTACCTATAGAAGCCACATGGCCGGAAGCGGATGTAATTGTGGGCAATCCGCCGTTTTTGGGCGGCAGCAAAAAGCGCGGCGAATTGGGCGCGGATTATTTCGACGCCCTGAACGCCGTCTATGCCGATGCCGTCCCCGGTGGCGCGGATTTGGTGTGTTACTGGTTTCACAAAGCCAGACAACAAATCCTCGCCGGAAAGCTGCAAGCGGCTGGATTGGTCGCCACCAATTCCATACGCGGCGGCGCAAACCGCGCCGTGCTGGACGCCATTGTTGCCGACACGCGCATTTTTGAGGCATGGAGCGATGAGCCGTGGATCAACGAAGGCGCGGCGGTGCGAGTGTCGCTGGTGGGTTTTGGTAGGGCGCGTTCTCCGAACGCGCCGGACGTTACATCCGGCGGTTTCTTCGATTTCGCCCTACCTGAATCCTGCCGACTGGACGGGCGCGAAGTCGCTGCCATTTACGCGGATTTGACGGCGGGGGGCGGTGTTGATTTGACGCGGGCGAAACCGCTCAAGGAAAACGCGAATTGCAGTTTTCAAGGGCCGGAGAAAAATGGTCCATTTGACATTGACGGTGAATTGGCGCGGCAATGGTTGAAACAACCTAATCCAAATGGAAAGCCCAATAGCGAAGTTCTCAAACCTTCATGGAATGGTCTTGATCTAACCCGCCGTCCGCGCGATAAATGGATTATTGACTTTGGCACTACCATGACCGAAGCTGATGCCGCGTTATTTGAAATTCCATTCTCCTGGGTGCTTGAACACGTCAAACCAGAACGCGACAAGAATCGGGACAATAGCCGAAAAAATCACTGGTGGCGTTTTGGCAGAACAGGCGGAGATATACGCGCGGCGCTATCTGGATTACCGCGTTATATCGCCACGGCGCACGTATCGAAACACCGCCTGTTTATCTGGCTGAACGGAAATGTTCTCCCGGACAAAATGCTCATCGTCATCGCCCGTTCTGACGACGCCACCTTCGGCATCCTGCATTCCCGCTTTCATGAATTATGGTCTCTGCAAATGTGTACGTGGATGGGCGTTGGTAATGACCCCCGCTATACCCCTACCACCTGCTTTGAAACCTTCCCCTTCCCCGAAGGCATGACGCCCCGCGATATCGTAGGGGCGGTTCGCGAACCGCCCCTACCCAAAGGTAGGGCGCGTTCTCCGAACGCGCCGAATGTTACATCCGGCGGTTTCTTCGATCCCGCCCTACCTATCGCCGCCGCCGCGCGGCATCTGAACACCCTGCGCGAAAACTGGCTGAATCCGCCTGAATGGGTCGATTGGGTCATCACGCCGGAAGAAGAAAAAGCCGGTTTTCCCAAACGTCCCGTCGCCAAACAAGGCTTTGCGGCAGACTTGAAAAAGCGCACTCTGACGAACCTCTACAACACTCACCCCGTCTGGCTGGACATGGCGCACAAAGCCCTGGATCAAGCCGTCGCCGCCGCCTACGGCTGGACAGACTACACCCCCGAAATGCCCGACGAGGAAATTTTGCGGCGTTTGCTCACGCTAAACCTTGAACGGAGTCCGTGATGAAGCATGAAACTTTTTCTTGCGGTTTCCGGGAAATTTATTTTCCCGAACCAGGTTGCGCTGTTCGTTCATTAAAGTGCCCGGCACAATTTTTCTTCCAGTCCTGAACCCATGAGCAAATCAGTTACCCCCCACAAAAAGCCCTACCTCCGCCCCCTCGACCTGCAACAGGGGCGCGTCGACATGGCGCATGGCGCGGGGGGGCGGGCGACGGCGCAGGTGATTGACGAGATTTTTGTCCGCCATTTTGCGAATGAATGGTTGGGGCAGGGGAATGACGGCGCGGTGTTGCCTGCCCTCGCTCCCGGCGAAAAACTGGTGATGGCGACGGATGGTCATGTGGTGTCGCCGCTCTTTTTCCCCGGCGGCGACATTGGCTGTTTGTCCGTGCATGGCACGATTAACGATGTGGCGGTAATGGGGGCGCGTCCTTTGTGGCTCTCTGCGGCGTTTATTCTGGAAGAAGGGTTTTTGCTTGCCGAGCTTGAACGCATTGTGGTCAGCATGGCAAAAGCGGCGCGGGAGGCGGGGGTGCCGATTGTGACGGGCGACACCAAGGTGGTGGAGCGCGGCAAGGGGGATGGCGTGTTCATTACCACGACCGGCGTCGGCGCGTTGCCGCAGGGGACAGATTTGGGCGGGCAGCGGGCAGAGGCGGGGGACGCCATTCTGGTTTCCGGCACCCTGGGCGATCACGGCATGGCGATGATGAGCGCGCGCGAGGGACTGGGGTTTACCGCGCCCATTGTTTCCGACACGGCGGCGCTGCACGGGCTGATTGCCGGGTTGCTGGCGACGGGGGCGGAAATTCATGTGCTGCGCGACCCGACACGCGGCGGGCTGGGCGCGACCTTGAATGAAATCGCCGCACAGTCCGGCGTCGGGATGATGCTGGAGGAAGCGCAACTGCCCATTCAGCCCGCCGTCGCCGCCGCCTGCGAATTTCTGGGGCTTGACCCGCTTTACGTCGCCAACGAGGGCAAGCTCATCGTGATGTGCAAGGCGGCGGACGCGGATAAGGCGCTTGCCGCTTTGCGGGCGCATCCACAGGGGCGCGCGGCAGCCATCATCGGACGGGTGACGGAAGACCCTCGCCATTTCGTGCAGATGCGAACGCCCCTGGGTGGTCGCCGCATGGTGGATTGGCTGGCGGGCGAGCAACTGCCGAGGATTTGTTAAAAGTGGCGGGAGCATCCTGCTCCCGCAGGCAGGTTACGAACGGGAGCAGGATGCTCCCGCCACGATATCTACATTCTTCCCCGTGATCACAAGAAAAAAGGAAAAGGGCGGGGCATATACAAATTCTAATGATTACAGAATTAACGATAGCCAAATTCTATTATGAAAATATGAACAAACAATTGGAAAGACAGGCGCTTGCCGTTTACCATGCGCTTACTCATTCACCACTCATCACAAGGAGTCACCCATGTCTGCATCCCTCATCAACACCGAAATCAAACCCTTCAAGGCGCAAGCCTTCCATAACGGCAAGTTCGTGGAAGTCACCGAAGCCAGCGTAAAAGGCAAGTGGAGCGTGTTCTTCTTCTACCCCGCCGACTTCACCTTTGTCTGCCCGACCGAACTGGGCGATCTGGCGGATAACTACGCTGAATTCCAAAAGCTGGGCGTGGAAATCTACGGCGTATCCACCGACACCCATTTCACGCACAAAGCCTGGCACGACACCTCCGAAACCATCAAGAAAATCAACTACCCGCTGGTGGGCGACCCCACGCATGTCATTTCCCGCAACTTCGGCGTTTACATCGAAGACGCTGGCGTGGATGAACGCGGCACCTTCGTGGTCGATCCGAACGGCAAGATTCAAATCATCGAAATCAATGCCGGTAACATCGGTCGTAACGCCGAAGAACTGCTGCGTAAAGTGAAGGCCGCGCAATACGTCGCCGCCCATCCGAACGAAGTCTGCCCCGCCAAGTGGAAAGAAGGCGAAAAGACCCTCGCGCCCTCTCTTGATCTGGTTGGCAAAATTTAAGGGGTTCACCTCACTGCCCGTGGCGCGGGCAGGCAACAACAAGGTAGGGCGGTTTCTCTGAAACCGCCGTGGTTAACGTCCGGCGCGTTCGGAGAACGCGCCCTACCTAAACACGTCATTCGCAAAGGAGAACGCCATGCTGGACTCGAACATCAAGACGCAGTTACTCACCTATCTGGACAAACTCGTCGCCCCTATCGAACTCATTGCTTCGCTGGACGACAGTCCAAAATCCGAAGACATGCGCGCGCTGCTGACGGAAATCGCCAGTCTCTCCGGCAAGGTGAGTCTGCGTGAAGATGGCAACGCTTCCCGCCGTCCCTCTTTTGCCGTCGCAAAAGTCGGAGAAACGCCGCGCATCCACTTCGCGGGCATTCCTCTGGGTCATGAATTCACTTCGCTCATTCTGGCGCTTCTGCAAGCCAGCGGCTATCCGCCCAAACTGGAAGCGGAAGAAATTGAGCAAATCAAGGCGCTGACGGGAAAATTCAGCTTTGAGACCTTCGTTTCGCTCTCCTGCATCAATTGCCCGGATGTCGTGCAGGCCTTGAATACCTTTGCCGCGCTGAATCCCGATTTTGAAGCGGTGATGATTGACGGCGTGGGTTTTCTGAAAGAAGTGGAAGAACGTCAGATTATGGGCGTGCCCGCCATCTATCTGAACGGCGAATTGTTCGGAACCGGCCGCATGAGCGTCAAGGAAATTCTCGCCAAACTGGATACCGGCGCGGCAGCCCGCGACGCGGAAAAAATCAGCCAGAAAGATGTTTTTGACGTGCTGGTGGTAGGCGGCGGCCCCGCCGGTTCCGCCGCCGCCATCTACGCCGCCCGCAAGGTGCTGCATACCGGCGTGATTGCCGAACGGTTCGGCGGACAGATACAGGATACGATGTCCATCGAGAATTTCATCTCGGTGAAAGAAACCGAAGGCCCGCATCTGGCGGCGGCGCTGGAAGAACATGTGAAGGTGTACGGCGTGGATGTGATGAATCTGCAAAAAGCCACGCAACTTATCCCCGGTCAAAATGGTTGCCCCATCGAAATCCGCACCGCCTCCGGCGCGACCCTGAAAAGCCGGAGCGTCATTCTCACCACCGGCGCGCACTGGCGGGCAATGAATGTGCCCGGCGAAGCGGAATATCGCGGCAAAGGCGTCGCCTACTGCCCGCACTGCGACGGCCCGCTCTTCAAGGGCAAGCGCGTTGCCGTGATTGGCGGCGGCAATTCCGGCGTGGAAGCGGCGATTGACCTCGCGGGCATCGTCACGCATGTCACCTTGCTGGAATTCGGCGAAGCCCTGCGCGCCGATACCGTGCTGCAAAGAAAGCTCGCCAGCCTTCCCAATGTCACCGTATTGAAAATGGCGCAAACCACCGAAGTCCTGGGCGACGGCAACAAGGTCATCGGTCTCGCCTACAAGGATCGCGTCAGCGGCGAAACGCGCAAAATCGACCTCGAAGGCATCTTCGTGCAGATTGGTTTGCTGCCCAACACCGAGTGGCTGAAAGGCACACTGGAACTCTCTCCGAACGGAGAAATCGTCATCGACGCCAAGGGTCAAACCTCCCTCCCCGGCGTTTTCGCGGGCGGCGACTGCACGACCGTGCCCTACAAACAGATTGTCATCGCCATTGGCGAAGGCGCGAAAGCCAGCCTTTCAGCGTTTGATTATCTGATTCGCAACGGCGTTAAATAAGGGCGGGCAGTTCTCAACAGAAATGGCGACGGGCGGCAGGTAAAAAACTGTCGCCCCGTTCAATGCCCCGCTTTGGGGATGTGGTTTGCCCGTTTCAGATACTCCACCGTCATTCCCGCGCAGGCGGGAATGACGGGCGGGGTGTCATTAAAATACGCGATCAGGAAATCGGCGACAAACATTCCTCAGCATTCGACCACCATGCCATCACGGGCGAAAGTGATGGCGGATGAAAAATCATTGGGCAGGGGATGGCGTTCCAGCCAGACATCAAGATGGTGGCTGATGTGTGTCAGGAAGGTTTTGACGGGATTGAGGGCGCGGACATCCGTCAGCGCCCGCGTCAGGTCGTTATGGTTGCGTGGGCGGTCAAGTTGGGGCGGGTAGGCGCAATCCAGAATCAGGGCGTCCAGTCTGAATGGTTGGAGGAAGGTTGCGCTCTCATCCGGCAATCCGATGGTGTCGGTCAGGTAAGCCAGTTTTTGGTCGCCGGATTCGATCAGGTAGCCAAAGGTGATTTTTGAATGCGTGAGCGGAATGGCGGTCACGAAAAAATGCTGACCGGGTTTGCCGAGAGCGCGGCGCTCGAAGGCTTTGAACGGGCGGGAAAAATCCAGCGGGCCGTGATGTTGGTAGAGATCGGCGAACCCTTCCGCGTCAGGCGGGCCGAAAACCGGAAGGGGAGCGCCTTCCCCCCAGCGCAGGGGCAAAAGCCCTTGCGCGTGGTCGGCGTGGTAGTGAGTCTGGAGAATGCCGTCGAGACTACCAGCGGGGAAGCGTTCAGCCAAATCGACAAGCCCGCTGTCGATCAGATAGCGTTGCCCGCCCGCTTCCAGCAGCGCGGAGCAGGGGCGACGGCGGTAGGCTTCATTTTGTCTCGCGCGTTCGCAGGCAAGGCAATCGCAACCGTATGCGGGAGTTTGCGCCGAATCGCCCGTGCCCAGAAAAGTGAGGCGGAGGGCGCCGCTTAAATTTGCTGACATGTGTCCTGACGCGCGGCTTGCAGTTCCTTGACGAAGCGGTAATGGCTGCGTAAAAACCCTTCGCGCTCATAAAAACGATGGGCGTCCTTGCGGTGCGTTCCGGTGGATAACTCGACCGTAACCGCGCCTGCTTGCAGGGCGATCTGTTCCATTTGCCGCAAGAGCGTCTGCCCGATGTTCTGCCCACGGCAGGCGGGTTCGATGATGAGTTCCTGTATCTCGCCGATGATGGCGGCGTGATGCAGGTGTTTTTGCAGGGAGAGGCTGATAAAGCCCACCACACGGGCGGCTTCGGCGACGGCGACCCGGTAGCGCACGTTGGGGTTATCAAGATTATCCAGATAGATTTGCCGCGTCCGGGCAAAATCCAGGTCATGCCCCAGGATTTTGATGAGGGCGTGAATGGCGTCGAAATCCGGCGGCGTAGCGGGTCTGAATTGTAGAGTCATTGCGGGAAAACTTGAGTGGGAAAAAATGGTTGGGCTGCCCACGGGGCAATCGCATGGAGGCTGCTTTCACTCTGTGGGAGAGGAGAGGTCGTAGGGGCAGGTTTCAACCCTGCCCGCAGTGGCATTGTCGGAGCACAGGGCGGGTTTGAAACCCGCCCCTACCTGAAATCGCCCTCTCCCACAAGGGGAGAGGGCAAGTAGACGCGCGGCTCACAGGCTCGAAAGAGCGATTTCCGGGTGCCATGACGGGCTGGAAAAATGAAGAGACGGGGTTGGCGAATCGCCAAAAATGTCCCGCATGAGTTTCAGAAATCTTCGGGCAGCGTCCTGAATGTCGTTTTCATTATGCAAAAACAGGCAGTCATCCGGGAGGCCGTCCTGATATTTCCGGGCGCGTTCCAGGCGCAAGGCGATTTGCTCCGCGTTTTCCCGTCCCCGTTCGACAAGCCGTTTTTCCAGTGTTTTACGAGTGACCAGCAGACAGACCGGAATCAGTCGCTGACCATATTTCGCCCTTGCGGTCGGCAAATATTCCCGCGAACCATTCACCACGACCCGAAACCCGTACTGTAGCCAATTATCCACTTCTGTGCCAATCGCGTAGGCCCGTTCGTGCGCGAGCCAGTCAAGCGCGAATAATCCGTGCTGACGCCGGGTTTGAAATTCCGCTTCGCTCAAAAAAACATGCTGTTCGGCATCCTGTGTATTCAAGGGGCGGGTGATGTAGCGATGCGCGATCAGCAACTTTTCAGCGTCGGTTTTTCGTAACGCGGTGAGCAAACTGTCTTTGCCCGCCCCTGAGGGGCCGATGAGATAAATCAACGCGCCTTTCATCAGAAAACCCTCCTTCCCTGTTTCCAGACCTGATGGATGATCGGGTGTCCGGGGCTGGCGCGTACCTGAATCAGGTCGGCGCGTAACCCTGTCCTGATTTCGCCCCGGTCGCGCAATCCTACGGTTTCCGCCGGTGTTTTGCTGACGGCGCGAATGGCTTTGGGCAGCGAATAGCCTTCTTCCGTTTCCGCCAGTCTCAACGCGGCCTGAAGCAGGCTGGACGGGTAATAATCGCTGGAAAGAATATCGAGTACGCCTTCTCTGGCGAGCGCGCTGGCGGCGATGTTGCCCGAATGCGAACCGCCGCGAATGATATTTGGCGCGCCCATCATGACTTTCAGCCCGTTCTTGTGCGAGACGCTGGCGGCTTCCGCTGTGGTGGGGAATTCGGCAATCGCCATGCCCAGTCCGATGGATTCTTCAACATGCGCGGCGGTGGCGTCGTCGTGGCTGGCCAATGGCACGTTCTGGCGGGCGCAGTGGGCGGCGATGGCTTTTCGCTGGCGGTCGCTGTTATTTTGGGCATTTTTGATCTGGCGCTGCATCAGCTCGTCCATTTCGTCGGGATTCAGCGAATACTTGCCCATGTAATAGGCGCGGTATTTGTCGAGATTGACAAACTGACGCTGACCGGGGGAGTGATCCATAATCGAGACGAGCGACAGGCGCGGGTTCGTCGCCAGACGCTCAAAAACATCCTGCGTTTCGGGATGCACCACTTCGCAGCGCAGGTGCAGGCGATGCTCGGCGCGGGTCAGACCATTTTTTTCGGCTTGTTCAATGGCGTTAACCATCGGAGAGAGTTTGGTGAGCCTGTGACCGCGAGGATTGATGTCGCCGATGGAGATGGCGTCCAGCACGGTGGTGATGCCGGAGGAAATCATCTGCGCGTCGTGGGTGATGACCGCCGACAGCGAAGGCCAATCAACGCCGGGACGCGGCGACATGTGTTTTTCCAGATTATCGGTATGCAGCTCGATGAGTCCGGGCATCAGATAATCGCCTTGCAGGTCGAAGGCCTGCGGCAGGGCGCTCCTGCTTGCGTCCAGATCGGCAATCAGCCCGTCGCGCACCAGCACGGAGCCATGAAATACCTGATCGGCGGTTACGACGCGGGCATTGTTCAAAATCATTTCGTCAGACATGGCTTGCTTCCTCACTTTCCATATTCAATAAACGGCTGGCGACTTCCGCGCGCGCTTCCCTGTCGTGAAAAATTCCGATCAGGGCGCTGCCTGCGGACTTGGCTTCTTCAATCAGTTCCAGCACGACCCGGCGATTGGTTTCATCCAGCGACGCCGTGGGTTCATCCAGCAGCAGGGCAGGCCAGTTCACCATGAAGCCGCGCGCGATATTGACGCGCTGCTGTTCCCCGCCCGAAAAAGTGCCGGGCGCAAGCGACCAGAGCCGTTCGGGGATATTCAGGCGCGTGAGCAGCGTCTCTGCCCTTGTCTTTGCGCTCGATGCGGAGAATCCGCGCAATAACGCCGGTTCCATCACGACTTCTAATGTCGGAACACGCGGAATAACGCGCAAAAACTGGCTTACATAACCCAGCGTATGCCGCCTGACGGTCATGATTTGCCGGGGGCTTGCGCCCACGAGTTCGAGCCAGCGGCGGTCATGGCGAATCTGGATGCTGCCTATTTCGGTCAGATAATTTCCGTAGAGCATACGGAGCAGGGTCGATTTGCCCGCGCCGGAGCGTCCTGCCAGCACGAGGCACTCTCCGGCGCGAACCTCGAAACTGATTTTCCTCAGCACGTTTAAGGTCACGTCGCGCTGTTGGTGCAAAACGAATTTTTTGGAAATTCCGGCAACCTTGATGATCGTATCCATAGCGTTACGCCTGTAAAACGGAAGACACCAGCAATTGGGTGTAAGGGTGTTGGGGGTCGTCGAGAATCTGATCGGTCAACCCGCTTTCAACGACGCGGGAACGGCGCATGACCAGCAGGCGGTCAGCCAGCAGACGCGCCACAGCGAGGTCATGCGTGACCAGAATCACGGCAAGATCGAGTTCGCGCACGAGACTCCGCAGCAAATCCAGAATGCGCGCCTGCACGGAGACATCCAGACCGCCGGTTGGCTCGTCCATGAAAACGAGGCGCGGTTTGGACACCAGATTGCGCGCGATTTGCAAACGCTGCTGCATCCCGCCGGAAAAAGCGCGGGGCGGGTCATCGACGCGGGAGGCGTCGATTTCCACCTGTTGCAGCCAGTGGATGGCGGTTTCCCGCAATTGACCATAGTGGCGAGCGCCTTGCGCCATCAGACGTTCGCCGATGTTGGCGCCCGCCGATACTGACATTCGCAATCCGTCACGCGGGTTTTGCTCGACAAACCCCCATTCGGTACGAAGCAGTTGCCGCCGTCTGGCTTCTCCGGCTTCATAAATATCCAGCCAGTTCGCATGGTCAGCGCGGTATTGGACGCTGCCCCTGTCCGGCGGCGTGCGCCCGGAGAGCAGGGAGAGCAGGGTTGATTTGCCGGAACCGGATTCGCCGACCAGCCCCAGCACTTCGCCGGGGTACAGGTCAAAGCTGATGTCCTGACAGCCCTTTTCGTGACCGAAGAGGCGCGTGAGTTGATTGACCCGCAGGAGCGGAAGCGTCGACGCGGCAGTTTCATCCGCAAGCGGCGTGGGGTTCAAAGCGGGATTCATGCGCGGATTCCTTGTTGTCCGGCGTGTTCCTGACAATAGTCGGTATCGGAGCACACGTAATGGCGTGTGCCCCGATCATCCACAATCAGTTCATCCAGATAAGTGTTGGCGCTGCCGCAAATCGCGCAAACGCCGTCCTGTCGCTGCGCCTCAAACGGGTAATCCTCAAAATCAATGCTGACCACGCGGGTGTAAGGCGGCAGCGCGTACAGCCGCTTTTCACGTCCGGCGCCAAAGAGCATGAGCGCGGGACTCATATGGAGCTTGGGGTTGTCGAAGCGCGGAATGGGCGAAGGATCCATCATGTAGCGATCATTGACTTCCACCGGATAGGCATAGCAGGTGGCAATGTGTCCGTGCGCCACGATGTCTTCGTAGAGTTTGACGTGCATGACGCCATAATCGCCCAGCGCGTGCAGGGTGGCGGTTTCGGTTTCGGAAGGCTCGATAAAGCGTAGCGGCTCTGGAATCGGCACCTGAAACACCATCATCTGATCGCGCTTTAACGGCGTTTCGGGAATGCGGTGGCGTGTCTGGATGATGGTCGCTTCCCCGCTGCGGGTCGTTGTGGCGACGCGGGCGGTACGCTCAAAAAACGCCCGGATGGAAACCGCGTTGGTCGTGTCGTCCGCGCCCTGGTCGATGACTTTCAGGATGTCTTCCGGGGCGAGAATGGCGGCCGTGACCTGCATCCCGCCCGTCCCCCATCCGTAAGGCAGCGGCATTTCACGCCCGCCAAAAGGCACCTGAAAACCCGGAATGGCCACCGCTTTCAAAAGACCGCGCCGGATCATGCGTTTGGTCTGCTCGTCCAGATAGGCGAAGTTGTAGCCTTCCGCCGCCGTGTTCTCCATGCTTTCCCTGCCGGATTGCGCGAAGCGCGTTTCTGTGGTCATGTTGGTCATGGCGTCACCTGAAGCGGTTGGTTGTCCATCGTCGCGTTCGCGCGTGCGGAATGTTTCCGGGCGTACTCCGCGCGCAGCTTGCGAATCAGCCCCAGTTCCGACTGGAAGTCGACGTAGTGCGGCAGTTTCAGGTGCGAAGTGAAGCCCGCCGCTTCAACGTTGTCGCAATGCGCCAATACAAATTCTTCCTGCTGCGCGGGCGAGGCGATTTCTTCGTTGTATTCGTCGGCGCGTAACGCGCGGTCGACCAGGGCCATCGCCATCGCCTTGCGTTCCGCGCTTCCGAAAACAAGACCATAGCCACGGGTGAATTGCGGCGCGATGTCGGGGCTGCCGACAAACTGGTTGACCATTTCGCATTCGGTGAGGTCGATTTCGCCCGCCGGAACGGGAAAGCCGGTTTCTTCCGCTTCCAGCCAGACATCCACCGCGCCTACCCGGATTTCTCCGGCAAAGGGATGGTTGCGCCCGTAACCGCGTTGCGTGGAATAGGCCATCGCCAGCAAAAATCCTTCGTCACCCCGCGCCAGAATTTGCAAGCGGGTCGCGCGTGAAGACGGAAAAGCCAGCGGTTCGCGGGTGATGTCGGGAATCTCCGCTTCTGCCGGATTCGCTAACGTTTCTTCCGTTTTAACCAGCCCTTCTTCCGTCAGCAGATTCAGCACATGCGGGCATGGCATGGGCATAACGGGTTCTTCCGCCGGATTTTCGGCGGAATGGACGCTGAAATCGTCCTTTTCCGGCGTTTCGCCCGCCGCCAGCAATGAAAAATCCAGCAGGCGATGGCTGTAGTCGAAGGTCGCGCCCAGACGTTGCCCGCCGGGAAGGTCTTTGTAAATGGCGGAAACTCGCCGTCCAACCCGCATGGTTTCTGTTTCAAGCGGGACGCTGGCGCAAAAACGGGGCAGCGTGGCGCGGTAGGCGCGCAAGAGAAAGATGGCTTCCACCTGATCACCCGCCGCCTGTTTTAACGCCAATGCCGCGAGTTCCGTATCGTAGAGCGCGCCTTCATCCATGACCCGCGCAACGGCAAGCGACATCTGCGCTTGAATCTGCGCGACCGACACTTCAGGCAATGAAGTGTCGCCGCGACGTGTACGGGCGAGCAGGCGATGCGCGTTCCTGATCGCTTTTTCTCCCCCTTTGACCGCAACATACATTCAGGCAACCTCCAGAACAGCGATGGGCGAAGTCTCGATGCGGGCGTTGATGATCCGCGTCGTGCGCGGCAAGCCCAGCAAATGACGACCCGATGTGAAAAAAATGTCCAATCCCAGCGGAAAGGCGTTACGCCGCGCGCGCAAAATCCAGAATGCCTCATCAAGCGGCAGGGCGACCCGGCGTTCGCCCGGAATGCCCGCGCCGCTCCAGCGCATGGGCACGCCGCCCCGCAAGGAGGGCAACTGGATCACCAGCGTGCAGGATTCATCCGGTCTGCGCGGGTCTCCGGCATTGAATTCCCGCAAATCGAAGGCGTCTTCGTGATGCAGCACGGCAAAATCCGCCTTGCCGCGTTCCGCCACAATGGGGCAATTGCAGTGAAACACCAGATTGGCGCGCAGGGCGGGGTGATCCAGACGAGGCGAAATCCACACCGACGTGTTGGCGTCCAGCAAGCTTAAAAGCAGCGCCCAGGTCGATGGCATGAGCGACGCGATCGAGGTTTCTTCCACCAGCGGCGTTTCAATGCCCGGTTCGCTCATGGCTTTTAACGCGGCGCGAAAAACGCGCAGCGAATCCAGTACGGGGTCATTCAATCCCGGTTGCAGCAAGGTATCGTCACGCATCGTTTTCTCCTCGCGCCAGGGTAAAGAAATCGACTTGGGTACGGGCGGCTTCTTTCTCCTGCTGCGATACGCGCGCATGGCGTTGGGCGGTGAGCGATTCAATCATTTCGCCTAACCAGAATGCCTGTCGTTCGCCCTGCAAATGCGCGTCAGCGAGCGCGGCGAGTTCCGCGTGTTTTTTGCCGCGTCCGGCGATGTAGCTGTAGCCCGTGCGGTTTTCGTGGTTTCTGACCACGCATCGCGTCACGGTCATTTCGCCCAGATTAAACGACGCGCCCGTAGCGCCCATACGTCCGCGCAGCATCGCCATGCCAGTTTCGGGCGGACGAATCAATTGCCACGCGGCGGCTTTCAACGCCGGCTCAAAAACTTCCAGTTCCGAAAGTTTTGCGTGCGCCAGCGCGTACATCCATCGCTGTCGCGCCTTGACTTCGAGGGTCTCCGTATCGGGGTGGGTTCTGGTATTCATGGGGTTCCGTAAAAAAATCAAATGACTAGATAAACCGCTTTCTCACCGCTTGAGAAGCCAGGTCTAACGCGCTGACCGTCACGATGATGATGAGCATCACGGCGCAGGTTTCAGGGAACTGAAAGCCGCGAATGGATTCCCACAAAATCACGCCGATGCCGCCCGCGCCCACCATGCCGACGACGGTCGCCGAACGGACATTCGACTCAAAGCGGTACAGGGAATAAGAAATCCACAAGGGCATGACCTGCGGGATGACGCCGAAAATGATTTCCTGCAAGGCGCTGGCGCCGGTCGCGCGTACCCCTTCCACGGGGCCGGGGTCAATGGTTTCCACCGCCTCGGCGAACAGTTTTGCCAACACGCCCGTCGTATGCACAAAGAGCGCCAGTACGCCGGGGAAAGGGCCAAGCCCCACTGCCGCGACAAAAATCATGGCGAAAACCATTTCATTGATGGAGCGCAAGGCGTCCATCACCCGGCGCACCGGCTGCAATATCCACCAGGGCGCAATGTTTTCGGCGCTCAATAACCCCAAGGGAATCGCGCAAACAATCGCCAGCAAGGTTCCCCACAGGGCGATATGCAGCGTGACCAGCATTTCTTCCAGATAAAACCGCCACGCACTGAAATTGGGCGGAACAAAATCCCTGACCAGCGTCGCCATGTTTCCGGCGTCCTGAACCAGACGACCGGGAGCGATTTCCGCGCTTTGCCACGACCAGCCTAGAAAAGCGAGCAGAAGCCCCCAGCCAGACAGTTTCAATCCGTTTCGCCAAAGCCGCGTCCGTCTCGCGGGTCGGGTCGGGAAAATAAGAACATCCGTCATGTGTCGTCGTCCCGGTGTGTTTATTTCGCGTTCGCTTGCAGTTTTTTCATGCGCGAATCGAGTTTGGACAATTCGCCGTCAATGGTTTTCAGTTTGGCGGTTTTGTCTTTTTCAGAGCGCGTGTTGTCTTGTTCCAGTTCCGCGCGCTGTTTGAACAATTCCAGTTGGCGTATCGTCAAAAGCTGGTCATTGTTGGAGGCGCGAAATGATCCCCAGGTCAGGTTATTCAGGATTTTCTTTTCCGCTTCGGTTTTGCCGTAATTCAGAATGAAATGCCTGATTTTTTCCTTGGTGTCGGCATCAAGACCTTTCCGCCAGACAAGAGGATCGCCCGGAATCAGCGGCGACTGCCAGATGACCTTCAACCGGGCGGCCTTGTCGGGCTGGGTTGTTCTCAGACGTTCCAGACTCATGTTGGAGCACGTTGCGACATCAAGCTGCTGATTCACAACGGCCAGCGCATTGCTTTCGGCGCTGGAATTCAGGGTGCGCTTGAAGATTTTTTTGGCGTCCACGCCATTCTTCGCGAAAACATAGAAGCCCGGAACCGGATAACCGGAAGTCGAATTGGGGTCGCCATTGCCGAATACGATGTCTTTTGAATTTTTCAACACATCGGATACCGTGTTATAAGGGCTGTCTTTATGGGCAATCAACAGGCTGTAATAGCCCGCTTTGCCATCGGCGTTTACCGCCTGGGCGATCACTTCGCCATTCGCGCGATCAACGGCTTCGATGGCGGATTTGTTGCCAAACCAGCCAATATCCACCTTGTTAAACCGCATCCCCTGAATCACTCCGGCATAGTCGGTCACAAAAAATCCCTTGACTTCAATGCCGATGGCGCGACTCATGTCCGCAAACAGCGGCTCCCACGCGTCGCGCAATTTGTTTGAGCTTTCCGTTGCAATCAGCCCGAAATGAATTTCTTTCGGCGCTTCCGCCCCTGCGGGTGAAGTCAAAAACGCGCCGCACAGACCCAACGTACACACCATCGCTTTGAGAAAATTACGCATGATTTTCATCCTGTAAAAAAAGAACATGGTTGAAGCCATCAGGCGACCGCCATCTGGTGAACGGTCACTACCGGATTGCCATGCGGCGGCGTTACGATTTCCGGGGCTTCCGCGCCGTAAATTTGCGAGAGGCGGGTGTCGCACAAGGAATGCGTCGCCCCGTCGAAGTGAATGCCGCCCTTCTTTAATGCCACCGTGCGCGGGCAATACGCCCGCGCGTAATCAATCTGGTGCAGGGAAACAATCACGGTGGTTTTATCCGTCGCGTTGATGTTGGCGAGAATATCCATCACATTTTTTGCGGATTCCGGGTCAAGCGAGGCAATCGGCTCATCCGCCAGAATCACCTCGGCGCGTTGCGTCAGGGCGCGGGCGATGGCGACGCGCTGCTGCTGCCCGCCGGATAAGGTGGAAGCCCGCCGGTCGCTGTATTCCGCCATGCCGACACGCCTTAACGACGCCATCGCCTCGTTTCGCTCGGACGCGGAAAAAAGACGGCAAGCGCCGCGCCAGCGTGGAATTCTGCCCAGATGCCCCAGCAGGACGTTCTCCATCACGCTCAAGCGACCCACCAGATTGAACTGTTGAAAAACGTATCCGATTCTTGAGCGTTGCCGCCGCACATTCCGGCTTAAACGCCCGCTCTGCTGAATCACATCCCCCATGACATGAATATGCCCGGATTCATCCCGCTGGCGATGACCCCGCGCGTCCGCCCGCGTGAGGCCGGAGAGATGACGAAGCAGCGTGGATTTGCCCGATCCCGAAGAACCGATCAACGCCACCATTTCGCCGCGCGCAATGTCCAGCGAGAGGTCAAACAAAACCTGTTTCGACCCGAATGTCTTGTTCAATTCTGAAACGCGGATAACGTAATCCTGCATGACGATGCTCCTGTAAAAAAGTGCTGCCTGGAACAGCAGATTACAGAGCCTGTATTACAGGAATATGACGGCATCGCGGAGAAACCGGGGGGCTGCGGATCAGAATCCGCAGAGCGGATTGCGGGTGAGGAAGGCGCGAATGAACGACCCCGCCGCAAGCGGCGGGGGATCAAACCAACAAAAGATTTTTAGTTACCGCGCCCCAAGGGGCGGGGAATCAGACCCGGAGCGCATGAAAGCCCTCTAGTCCGGTTCCGGTTTTTTGTCATGCCGCGCCAGACGTACCAGCGCCAGCGCGTAACCGGAGAGGGCGTAGACGCAGAAAATGCCGAACAGCACACCGGCGGGGTATGAGGAAATCAGGGCGAAGATGAGCACCAGCGCGAAGACGAAAACAAAGGGGACGCTCTTTTTGAGGTTGACGTCCTTGAAGCTGTAAAAGCGGATATTGCTGACCATCGACAGCCCGGCGAACACGGTGACAACAGCGGCGATCCAGCGTACATCCGCGCCTTGGATGCCGACATCAATCATCACCCAGACAAAGCCGACCACCAACGCCGCCGCCGCAGGGCTGGGCAAGCCCTGAAAATAGCGTTTGTCGATGACTTCCAGCATGGTGTTGAACCGCGCCAGCCGCAGCGCCGCGCCCGCGCAATAGATGAACGCGGCAATCCAGCCGATGCGCCCCAGGCTCATCATCGCCCATTCATAGACCACCAGCGCCGGGGCGACGCCGAAGCACACCATGTCGGAGAGCGAATCGTATTCGGCGCCGAACGCGGATTGGGTGTGGGTGAGCCGCGCCACCCTGCCATCCAGTCCATCAAAAATCATGGCGCAGAAAATGGCGATGGCGGCTTTTTCAAAATCGCCCTGCATCGCCTGCACGATGGCGAAGAAACCGGAAAACAGCGCCGCCGTGGTCAACAGATTGGGCAGGAGATAGATGCCCCGACGTTTGAGTTCGGGGTTGAACAGGGTTTTGCGGGGTTTCAGTTCAGGCATGGGGTTGTTTGGTGAGGACAGCAAGCAAAGTGCTTGAAGCATACACTTTTTCGCCGATGCTGACGCGCGCTTGCGCGTCCAGCGGCAGATAAACATCCACCCGCGAACCGAAGCGGATGAAGCCGTAACGCTGCCCGCGCGTGAGGCTCATGCCGGGTTCCATGTAATTCAGGATGCGGCGGGCGACGAGACCGGCGACCTGCACACAGGTCACGTCCTGCCCGTTGTCGGGGGTGGCGCTTTTCAGGTGCATGGCGCACCGCTCGTTTTCGGTCGACGCCTTGGCGAGCGCGGCATTCACAAACTGACCGGGGTTGTACCAGACCTGTTTGACCTCGCCGTCGATGGGCGAGCGGTTGGAATGGACGTTAAACACGTTCATGAACACGCTGATTTTCAGGGCGCGGCGTTGCAGGTACGTGTCGTCGCATTCCTCAATGGCGACAATGCGCCCGTCGGCGGGAGCGACCACATCATAGGCTTCCGTCCCGGCAATCAGGCGCGGCGGGTCGCGGAAAAATTGCAGAACGAACAGAAAAATCACGCCGAAGATGAACGCCACGGCAGCGCCGGAAATCAGCGTAACGCCCAGCGCGAGCGCGAAGGAAATCGCAATAAAGGGCCAGCCTTCGCGGGCGATGAGGGGGTGGGGGTAGTTGTCGGGCATCAGAGGTCAGGGGTCAGGGTTCAGAAGAATCTACGTACTATCGCACGAGTTGCGGGGGTTTGTTCAGGCTTTACACATAAAAAGCCGGACAGCCCTTTTCGGGGCTGTCCGGCATTGTGTGGTCGCTGCCTAGTTCTTGCTCTGATCCACCAGTTTGTTCTTCTTGATCCACGGCATCATGTCACGCAACTGACCGCCGACTTTTTCCACCGGATGAGCGGCGGTGAGGCGGCGGCGGGCGGTCATGGCGGGGTAGTTGAGGCTGCCTTCGAGAATGAACTGTTTGGCGTAGTCGCCGTTCTGGATGCGTTTTAAGGCGTGACGCATGGCTTCGCGGGACTGGGCGTTGATCACTTCGGGGCCGGTCATGTATTCGCCGAATTCGGCGTTGTTGGAAATCGAGTAATTCATGTTGGCAATGCCGCCTTCGTAGATCAAATCCACGATCAGCTTCATTTCGTGCACGCACTCGAAGTACGCCATTTCCGGCGCGTAACCGGCTTCGACCAGGGTTTCAAAGCCGGTTTTCATCAGTTCGACCGCGCCGCCACAGAGCACGGCTTGTTCGCCAAAGAGGTCGGTTTCGGTTTCTTCACGGAAAGAGGTTTCGATGACGCCGCCCTTGGTGCCGCCGTTGGCAGCCGCGTAAGAGAGGGCGATGTCTTTGGCTTTGCCGGATTTGTCCTGATACACGGCGATGAGCGAAGGCACGCCGCCGCCCTTCAGGTATTCGGAGCGCACGGTATGACCGGGGCCTTTGGGAGCGATCATGATAACGTCAATGTCGCTGGCGGGGATGACCTGGTTGTAATGGATGTTGAAGCCGTGCGCGAAGGCAAGCGCCGCGCCTTTTTTCAGGTTGGGGGCGACTTCTTCCTTGTAGACCTGGGGGATGTTTTCGTCGGGCAGGAGCAGCATGACGACATCGGCGCCCTTGACGGCCTTGCTGATTTCTTCGACTTTCAGACCGGCGGCTTCCGCCTTTTTCCAGGAAGCGCCGCTTTTACGCAGACCGACCGTGACCTTGACGCCGGAATCTTTCAGGTTCTGGGCGTGGGCGTGACCTTGCGAGCCATAGCCGACGATGGTGACTTTCTTGCCCTTGATCAGGGAAAGGTCGGCGTCTTTGTCGTAATAAACTTTCATGGGAAAAATCCTCTTTCGGTAAAAATGGGGGTTCAGACTTTGAGAATGCGGTCGCTGCGGCCGATGCCGGAAACTCCGGTACGTACAGTTTCCAGAATCAGCCCCGTGTCCAGGGCATTGATGAAGGAATCCAGCTTGGCGCTGGTTCCCGTCAATTCGATGACGAAGGTGGATTCGGTCACGTCAAGCACGCGCCCACGGAAAATATCCGACATGCGCTTCATCTCCTCACGGTCTTTGCCGATGGCGCGCACCTTGATTAACATCAGTTCGCGCTCGACATGGGCGGATTCGGAGAGGTCGACGACTTTCACCACGTCGACGAGTTTGTTCAGTTGCTTGGTGATTTGTTCCAGCACGTCGTCGGAACCGCGCGTGACGATGGTCATGCGCGACAGCGAGGCGTCTTCGGTCGGGGCGACGGTCAGGGATTCGATGTTGTAGCCGCGCGCGGAAAACAGCCCCGCCACGTGGGAAAGCGCGCCCGCTTCGTTTTCCAGCAGAATGGAAATAATGTGTCGCATGTTATTCACCTTACAGGTCTTCGGCCAGAATCATTTCGGTCAACCCCTTGCCGGTCGCCACCATGGGGAAGACATTGGCGGTCGGGTCGATGATGAAATCCATGAACACCAGTCGGTCTTTGTATTCGGTAAACGCCCGTTTGAGCGCCGGCTCAACGTCTTCCGGCTTTTCGATTTTCATGCCGACATGCCCGTAGGCTTCCGCGAGTTTGACGAAATCCGGCAGCGAGGTGACGTAAGACTGGGAGTAACGCTTGGAATAGAACATTTCCTGCCACTGCCGCACCATGCCCAACATGCCGTTATTCAGATTGATAATCTTGATGGGAAGCTCAAACTGCTTGCAGGTGGAAAGCTCCTGAATGCACATCTGGATGGAACCTTCGCCAGTGACGCAGGCCACCGTCGCGCCGGGATTGGCGAAGCTCGTACCCATTGCGTAGGGCAGCCCGACGCCCATCGTGCCCAGACCGCCTGAGTTAATCCAGCGACGGGGCTTGTCGAATTTGTAGAACTGCGAGGCGAACATCTGGTGCTGCCCCACGTCGGAGGTGATGAAGGCGTCGCCGCCCGTGATTTCGTAGAGCTTTTCCACCACGAACTGCGGCATGATGCGCTCGCCCTGACGGTATTGCAGCCCGTTTTTCGCGCGCCAGTCCGCGATTTGCCGCCACCAGTCGGGCAGCAGGGGCGAGGTCGAAAAGCCTTCTTCCAGCAATTTCAGCATTTCGTCCAGCACATCCGGCACATTGCCGACGATGGGAATATCCGCCTTGACGCGCTTGGAAATGGATGACGGGTCAATATCAACGTGGATGATTTTGCGCGGCTCGCTGTAAAAATGCTCGACATTGCCAATCACGCGGTCATCGAAACGCGCGCCAATCGCCAGAATGACATCGGCGTTGTGCATCGCCATGTTCGCTTCGTAAGTGCCGTGCATCCCCGGCATACCGACCGACTGGCGGTCAGTGGCAGGGTAGCCGCCCAAGCCCATCAGGGTGTGGGTGACGGGGAAATTCAGGCGACGGGCGAGGTCAGTCAGTTTTTCCGCCGCGTCGGAGAGCACCACGCCGCCGCCGATGTACAGAATCGGGCGCTCCGCTTCCAGGAGCAGTTGCACGGCTTTCTTGATTTGTCCCAAGTGACCCTTGACCACCGGATTGTAGGAGCGCATCGCCACCGCTGCCGGATACGCGAATTCGCATTTATCCGCCGTGATGTCCTTCGGCAAATCCACCACCACCGGCCCCGGACGCCCCGTGGTGGCAATGTGAAAAGCTTTTTTCAGCGTCGAAGCGAGGTCTTTGACATCCTTGACCAGAAAATTGTGTTTGACGCAGGGGCGGGTGATGCCCACCGTGTCGCATTCCTGAAAGGCGTCCTGCCCGATATAGGAAGTGCCGACCTGTCCGCAGAGCACGACGAGGGGCACGGAATCCGAATTGGCAGTGGCAATGCCCGTAATGGCATTGGTCACGCCGGGACCGGAAGTGACCATCGCCACGCCGATTTTGTTGGAGGAGCGGGAATAGGCGTCCGCCGCGTGCACCGCTGCCTGCTCGTGCCGAACCAGAATATGCTTGACCTGTTCCTGCTTGAAAAGCTCATCATAGATGTGTAGCACCGAGCCGCCCGGATACCCGAACACGTGCTCCACCTTTTCTTCCTGAAGGCACCTGATTACAATCTCTGCGCCGCTGATTATCATGGTTACGACCGATTTGCTTGAAAACCCGTAACGATAATCCCGTAGGGCGATGAGGTCAAGGAATGGAATCATGCCGACAGGATTGAATCGCCCGGTTAGCCGGAAAAGAGCGCGCATCTGCGATAAACTGACCCCTGTCACCTGCCACCTGATCCCTGATGCCCGAAACGCCTTCCTTCCCCCGCTGCCTCGCCGCGTTGATTTACGAAGCCCTGTTGCTGTTGGGCGTCATCGCCATCGGCGTCATCCTGCCCTACATTCTGTTAGGCGCGCTCGCCCGCGTCGATGTCGCTCACCTCGCCCGCGTCCAGCAGATACATCTTGTTCTGCTGCTCGGACTGTATTTCACCTGGTGCTGGCTGCGCGGCGGGCAAACGCTCGCCATGAAAACCTGGAAAATCAAACTGATTGACCAAAGCGGCGCGCCCCTGCGCCCCATTCAGGCCGTCCTGCGCTACCTCGTCGCCTGGCCTTGCCTGTTGTTTTTCGGCGTCGGTCTGCTCTGGCGCTTCATCGACCCGGACAAACAGTTTTTGCACGACCGCATCGCGGGCAGTCGGCTGGTGCTTTGCTCCCTCGCTGCACACCCAAAGGAAGCCAATGATGAAAAAGTTGTTTGAAGTCGTCAAGGTTCTGGATGTCGAGCCTGTTGAGGTAGGCGATGGCGAGACTTTCCGGTTTCGTCTGGAAATTCGGCGTGAGTTAGGAAGTGACGCTTACGAAGGCAGAGTTTACCGACTGGAAACGTACAGATTGCGGCCTACCTTTCCACTGTCAAATGATGTTGTGCTGGATCAGCTCAATGACGCGATGATTTATGTTGTCGATGAAGTGTTTGATAGCGATGCGTTGAACGGAAATTCGGTATATGAGGTTGTCGAAAAGTTTGGAAGTGCGTTTCGGCATTTTTTCCCAATGAAACTTTGTTCGTATCCAGAGGACAGCTTTGATGAATAACGCCCATTTCCTCTCCGACCCGCAATCGCTGGTCATCCACGGCGATCTGGACTGGGACAATCCCGAAACCGAAGACACGGCGCTCGCGCCGGCGATTTATCCGGCTTCGACTTACAGCGCCCGCACTTCCGCCGAATTCGCGGCGATGGCGAATCAGCCGCGTCACCCGCGCTACTACGCCCGCTATGGCAACCCGACGCAGGAACGCTGCGAACGCCTGCTTGCCCGACTGGAAGGCGCGGAAGCGGCGCTCTTGATGTCTTCCGGCATGGGCGCGATGAGCACCACCCTGTTTTCGCTGGCGCGGGCGGGCGACCATATCGTCGCGCAAACCACGCACTACATGGGTACGGCGAAATTGCTCACCGACCTGCTGCCGGGCATGGGCGTGGAAGTCACTTTGGTCGACCAGCGCGACCCCGCCGCCTTCATCGCCGCGACCCGCGACAATACCCGATTGATGGTGGTGGAAACGCCATCCAACCCCACCCTGACCCTGACCGACCTCGCCGCCGTCGCAAAATTCGCCAGAAGCCGCAACATCACCACGCTGGCGGATAACACCTTCGCCTCGCCCATCAACCAGCGCCCGCGCGATTTCGGCATCGACCTCGTGCTGCACAGCGCCACCAAATATCTGGGCGGACACAGCGACCTGATTGCGGGCGTCGTCTGCGGCAGTCGCGCAGCCATCGAAAAAATCTGGGAACGTTCCATCGTGTTGGGCACCAACGTCAGCCCCTTCAACGCCTTTTTGCTCCTGCGCGGACTGCGTACCCTGCCCATGCGCGTCGCCCGCCAAAACGAAAACGCCCTCGCGCTGGGGCATTTTCTGGAAACACGCCCGTCCGTCGCCCGCGTCCATTACCCCGAACTGAAAAGCCACCCGCAACACGAACTGGCAAAACGACAAATGCAACACGGCGGCGGCGTCTTGAGCATCGAACTCAAAGGCGCGCCGGGGGATGAAAGTGGGTTTCAGGCCGCCAAAAATTTCGTCGCCGCCCTGAAACTGGCAAAACACGCCGTCAGTTTGGGCGGCGTCGAAACACTGGTCGTCCACGCCGCCTCAATGTGGGAAGCCACCCTGACCCCCGCCCAAATGGAACGCGCCGGAATCGCCCCTTCGCTCATCCGCATCGCGGCGGGGCTGGAAAACGCGCAAGACCTTTGCAAAGATATGGAGCAGGCATTGGCGGGAATCAGATGACAGCAGGTAAGGGCAGACCGCCCGCCCCTTGCGGGCGTACACCGTGGGGAAGGGGATATGTCGTAGGGGCAGGGGGAGAAAATCAGGTAGGGCGCGCTCTCCGAGCGCGCCGGACGTAACGTCCGGCGGTTTCTACGATGCCGCCCTATCCTTCCCGCGCGGGAATGTTCTTATCATGGCAAGCCCGTCTTGCTGACCCGCTCCCCTTGTGGGCGTACACCGTGGGGAAGGAGATATGTCGTAGGGGCAGGTTTCAAACCTGCCCGCCGTTGTATTGTCGGAGCGCAGGGCGGGTTTGAAACCCGCCCCTACGAGGGGGGATGGAGCAGGTAGGGCGGGATCGTAGAAACCGCCGCAGTCAACAAACGGCGCGTTCTTCGATGCCGCCCTACCATGGTTTTCTTGCGGGAGCAGGATGCTCCCGCCACTTTGATTTCAATGGCATTCACGCGATTGCCCCGCGATTATTCTGGATACATGGCGCACAACAAAACCATCTTCTGCTATATTTCGCGCTTTTCATATTCCTGATGAGAGCACACCATGAAATCCATTCGCGTTTTGTTTGCGTTGATGAGCCTTTCGCTCTTTGCCGCCTGTGGCGACAAAGGAGCGGAACCCGCAGCGACGGGAGAGTCCCCCGCCGCGCCGGTAGCGACCGCGCCCGCCGCGCGGGAACCGGCGCCAACGCCAGCAGAACCCGCGCCAGCGGAAAACACCGCCGCCGCTTTTGACATCAACCGGATTCCGGTTACGGACAAGCCCTTGGGCGAGTTCCCGTTTTTTACGCCGCCGGAAGGGTATAAATATGTGTCTTGTGGGAATTGCACATATTTTGATGAAAAAAAGAGCGTCAAGGGATTCGACCGCTATTATTTTGCGACCAGCACAGAGGCGCTGCATCCGGTGGAAGGTAAAACTTTCAGAGTACGCCTTTACGGTACTGAAAAACAGGCTTTTCACAACCTGGAAGAATTGCTGATTGAACGCAATTATGAGAATGCCATCGTCGCGGCGGGGGGCGTCAAGGTTTTTGACGGGAAACCGGATTATTACAAAACATACAAAGCGCTTGATCGTGTAGACAACCAGCGTTACGGTCCGTCGGAAGCAGCTAACGACAGGCGGCAAACCTATGTCATTCGCAGAGCAGATGCGGAAGTATGGATTGATGTCAGTTGCGCTTACGACTGTACCTTCGCCGTCGCCCAAAAAGGCGAAATGAAGCAATCCGTCGGGCTGATTCCCGCCAGCGAAATGAAAGACGCGCTGGACAAGGAGGGGCATGTGGCGTTGTACATCAATTTCGATGTCGACAAAGCCACCATCCGCCCGGAATCGCAAGACATTGTGACGGAAATTTTCAAGCTGCTGGAAGCCAATCCCGACCTGAAAATTCGCATTGAAGGTCACACCGACAACACCGGCGAAGCCGCCCACAACCAGACCCTCTCCGAAAACCGCGCCAGCGCCGTATTCGGCTCGCTCCTCGCCAAAGGCATCCCGCAAAACCGTCTGGAAGCCAAAGGCTTCGGCGCAAGCAACCCCATTGCCGACAACAAAACCGAAGAAGGCAGAGCCAAAAATCGGCGGGTGGAAATCGTGAAACTCTGACCCGCATTTTCCCTCTCCCCTCGCGGGAGAGGGAAAAAAGTGGCGGGAGCATCCTGCTCCCGCAGGCAGGTCACGAACGGGAGCAAGATGCTCCCGCCACTTTTAACCCGGCGCGACCTGAATTAACACCACTTCCGGTCTACCCGTCGTCCTCGCTCTTTGCCCCCAGGTTCCCGCACGGAAGATTTCCCGAAAAATTCCGCTCGTCGGCATGAGAGGCAGTTAGAATTGGGAGTTTTCTTCCCCCTGAACAACGCCATGCCTCGCAAGATTCTCGTTACCTCCGCCCTGCCTTACGCCAACGGTTCCATTCACCTGGGGCATCTGGTCGAATATATTCAGACGGACATCTGGGTGCGCTTTCAGAAGATGCGTGGCAATGAATGCTGGTATGTCTGCGCCGACGACACGCACGGCACGCCCATCATGCTGCGCGCCGAAAAGGAAGGCGTCACGCCGGAGGCTTTGATTGATCGGGTGCATGGCGAACACGCGCGGGATTTCGCCGGGTTTGGCGTCAAGTTTGACCATTACGACAGCACCAATTCCCCTGAAACCCGCCAGTTTTGCGAGCTGTTTTACCAACGCCTGAAAGCGGCGGGGTTGATTGAAACGCGCACCATCGAGCAGTTTTACGACCCGGTGAAAGCCATGTTCCTGCCCGACCGCTTCATCAAGGGCGAATGCCCCAAGTGCGGCGCGCGTGACCAGTATGGCGACAACTGCGAAGCCTGCGGCGCGGCGTATACGCCGACGGAATTGAAAAATCCCTATTCCGCCGTGTCCGGCGCGAAGCCGGAATTGAAACATTCCGAACATTATTTTTTCAAGCTCTCCGACCCGCGCTGCGAATCTTTTTTGCGCCAATACACGCGCCACGCCGAAGGGCGACTGCAACTGGAAGCCGCCAACAAGATGCAGGAATGGCTGGGCGAACCCGGCGAACACAAGCTGACCGACTGGGATATTTCCCGCGACGCGCCTTACTTCGGCTTTGAAATTCCCGATGCGCCCGGCAAGTATTTTTACGTCTGGCTGGACGCGCCGATTGGCTACATGGGGTCGTTCAAAAATCTCTGCGCGCAAAAGGGGCTGGATTTTGACGACTATTTCAAGCCCGATTCCGACGCCGAGTTGTATCACTTCATCGGCAAGGACATTCTCTATTTTCACGCCCTGTTCTGGCCTGCGGAACTGGCGCACGCGGGTTTTCGCACCCCGACCAGTATTTTCGCGCACGGTTTTCTGACCGTGGACGGCGCCAAGATGTCCAAGTCGCGCGGCACGTTCATCACGGCGGAAAGCTATCTGCAACAGGGCTTGAACCCGGAATGGCTGCGCTATTATTTCGCGGGCAAGCTCACCAACACGCTGGAAGACCTTGACCTGAATCTGGAAGATTTCGTCGCCCGCGTGAATTCCGATCTGATTGGCAAATACGTGAACATCGCCAGCCGCGCCGCCGGTTTCATCAGCAAACGCTTTGACGGCAAGCTGACCGAAGCCGACGCCGGATTGCCCGCGCTTCTCGCCATTACCGAAGCCGCGCCGCGTGTCGCCGAACTCTACGAAGCGCGCGAATTCGGCAAGGCGATGCGCGAAATCATGGCGTTGGCTGACCTCGCCAATCAATACGTGGATAGCGTCAAACCCTGGGAACTGGCGAAACAGGCGGGCAAAGAAACGGAATTGCATCTCGCGTGCAGCAACAGCCTGAACCTCTTTCGCCTGCTCACCGCCCTCCTGAAACCCGTGCTGCCCGCAGTCGCGGAAAAAGCGGAAGCCTTTTTGAACATCGCCCCCCTCGCCTGGGCGGACACAACAACGCGGCTGCCCGCCGGACACCGCATCAACGCCTACAGCCACCTGATGATTCGCATCGACCCGAAACAGGTCGCGGCGCTGGTGGACGCCAACAAGGAAAGCATGAATCCCCCCGCGCCCGCCAAACCTGCGGCAGCCACCACAGAAACCTCGACCGAAAATGCCACCCTCAGCATCGACGATTTCATGAAGGTGGATTTGCGCGTCGCCCGCATCGTCTCCGCCAGCCCTGTCGAAGGCGCGGACAAACTCGTGCGCCTCATGCTCGACATCGGCGAAGACAAGCCGCGTCAGGTTTTCGCGGGCATCAAATCCGCCTACGACCCCGCCGCCTTGCAAGGACGCCTTACCGTCATGGTCGCCAACCTCGCGCCGCGCAAGATGAAATTCGGGCTATCCGAAGGCATGGTGCTGGCGGCTTCCGATGAAACCGGCAAAACCGGCGGTCTGTACATCCTCTCGCCCGACTCCGGCGCGACAGCCGGTATGCGGATAAAATAGTACAATACATTCCCTCTCCCCAGACCTCTCCCACAAGGGGAGAGGGGGTGTAATTGTTCTACCTCAACCACGAAGCCACTTTCATGAACCTCCGCTTTCGCCCCAAACTGCTGGAATGTCTGCCCGGTTATGACCGCGCGCAGTTTGGCAAGGATGTTGCCGCTGGCGTCACCGTGGGTGTGCTTGCCCTGCCCTTGGCGATGGCGTTTGCCATTGCCAGCGACATGCCGCCTTCCACCGGCATCTGGACAGCCATCATCGCCGGTTTCCTGACTTCCCTGCTCGGCGGCTCGCGGGTGCAAATCGGCGGACCGACCGGCGCGTTCATTCCCATTGTTTATGGCATCGTCGCCATGTATGGCGTGGGCAACCTGCTGATTGCCACCATGCTGGCGGGGGCTTTTCTGCTGGCGATGGGCATTTTTCGCATGGGGCAGTTGATTCGCTTCATCCCCATTGCCGTCGTCATCGGCTTCACCAACGGCATCGCCGTGGTGATTCTCATGTCCCAAATCAAGGATTTCATGGGCTTGGACATTGCCAGTCTGCCGCCGGATTTCTTCGGCAAAATCAAGGTGTTGAGCGCGTCCATTCACACCTTCAACGAGCCGACCCTGCTGCTTGCCACGAGCGCCTTCCTGTTCCTCATGTTTTACAACCGTCTGGCGCAAACCCGTCTGCTGGCGTTCCTGCGCCGCGCGCCGGGGCCGCTCGCCGTGCTGGTCGTGGGTACAGCTATCGCGGCGCTGTTGGAACTGCCGGTCGCCACCATCGGCAACATCCCCCGGCAAATCCCGTCCATCACCCTGCCCGCCCTGTCGCTGGAAACCCTGGGACACCTGATTTCCCCCGCCATCGCCATCGCCCTGCTGGGCGCCATCGAATCCCTGCTCTCCGCCCGTGTCGCGGACGCCAGCATCGACGACACGCACGACCCCAATCAGGAACTCATCGCCCAAGGCGTCGCCAATCTCATCGTCCCGCTGTTCGGCGGTTTCGCCGCCACCGGCGCGATTGCCCGCACCGCCACCAATGTCCGCTCCGGCGGGCGCACCCCCATCGCCGGCATTGTCCATGCCGTTGTGCTGCTCATCATCGTGCTCACCCTGGCGCCCCTCGCCAGCCACATTCCGCTTGCCATCCTCTCCGCCATCGTGGTGGGCGTGTCCATCAACATGTTCGAGATTGAAGCGTTCCACAAGTTGAAGACCTTCAGCAGCAATTACCGCGTCATCATGCTGTCCACCTTCGCGCTGACGGTCGTGTTTGGTCTCACCATCGCCATCGAACTCGGCATGGTGCTCTCCTGCCTGATGTTCATTTACCGGATTTCCGACCTCACCCGCATCGAACCCATCCCCCTCGCCAACACCTCGCCCGAACGCTACACCCCGGACGGCAAACCGCGCATCCTCGCCTGGCGGCTGTACGGCGCGCTCTTTTTCGGCGCCGCGCCCAAGCTGGAAGCTCTGATGGAAGAACACGCCGACCTGCCGGAATTCCTCATCCTCGACACCCAGACCATGATTCAACTCGACAGCACCGGATTGGACGCGCTGGAAAACCTGCACGGCAAACTGACCAAACAAGGCGCTACCCTGATGCTCTCCGGTCTGCACGGACAAGCCGAAGCCACCCTGCAACGCACCGGCTTCCTCGAACGACTGGGAACAGAAAACGCCTTCCCCAACATCATCGCCGCGCTACGGGCGGCGGAATCGCGGTTGAAGCGTGCGTAGGAGTTTGTAGGGGCGGTTTTACATGAAAACCGCCCCTACGCAACCCTGCTCCCTCTGGCTTTGTTAAACATTTTTGTTTAACATGAAGTCTGTTCAAACAAGGTGGAAAGCAGGGTGAAACAAAGCGAATTTATCCGCTGGCTGGCTCGACAAGGAGCAACGTTCAAAGAGGGGACAAATCACATCAAGGTCTACCTGAATGGCAAACAGAGCCATTTGCCCAGACACGCGGCAGAACTGAAAACCGGGCTGGTCGAAGGCGTCAAGAAACAGCTTGGTCTCAAATGAAAGGAAATCCATATGCTTTACCCCGCGCACTTTGAAACCGACCCGGAAGGCGGTTATGTCGTCACCTTCCGCGACATCCCCGAAGCCATCACACAAGGCGACACCGAAGAAGAAGCGCTGTTCATGGCTGCCGACGCCCTGCTTTCCGCAATGGATTTTTACTTTGAAGACCGCCGTCAGGTGCCGCCGCCCTCGCCCGCGAGAAAAGGCGAGCGTTTGGTGGAACTGCCCGCGTCGGCATGGGCAAAGGTGCTGCTGTTGAACGAAATGGTCGCCCATTCCATCAGCAACTCCGACCTTGCCAGAAGGCTGCACACCCGCCCGCAAGAGGTGCAACGCATCGTCAACCTCTCGCACGCAACGAAAATCGACACCTTATCCAGAGCCTTTTCCGCATTGGGAAAACAGCTTGAAATTCGGGCGGTGTAAGTCGTTTTTCGCAGGACGAAAACCGCGTGGACGGTTTCGTAGGGGCGGCTAGCAGCCGCCCGTGCCTTTTGCATTACCCGACGACGGGCGGCTGCTAGCCGCCCCTACGCAACCTTACCCCCCCCGGCTCGTCACCTGGGTCAGCGTAGCGGGGCGGTAATATGTGCGCCTTCGGCTTACCCAACCCATACGCTGTATTTTTTTCGGAAGCCTTTGTCATCTACTGCGTAGCCCGGTGAATCAGCTTTGCCAGTAACAAGCCGATGATAAAAATCCACCAGATGATTCTGTATCTGGATTTCTTTTTCAGTGCTCGCGCTGCGTATCCATTGTTCTGTTCGGCTGCTTTTTTGTACCATCGGGCAGCTTCGACATCATTCCGTTCGACACCTCGCCCGTGATTATAGGCAAACCCCAGAGCGTTCTGCGCGTCGACATCGCCTTGTTCTGCGGCAAGCGTGAACCATTTCACCGCTTCGGCGTCATCCTGTTCTACCCCTTCGCCATCCCGATAACTACACCCCAGATTGTATTGCGCGGTGCTACGCCCCTGTTTTGCGGCTTTTTCGTACCAACGAACCGCTTCGGCATGATTCTGTTCGACCCCCTTACCTTCATTGTAGGCGTAGCCCAGATCGGTCTGCGCGCCAGCATTGCCCTGTTCTGCGGCAAGCGTGAGCCATTTCACCGCTTCGGCGTAATCCTGCTCTACTCCTTTACCATCCCGATAGAAGCATCCCAGACTGTATTGCGCGTCAGCATCGCCCTGTTTGGCGGCAAGCGTAAACCACTTCACCGCTTCGGCGTAATCCTGTTCTACCCCTTCGCCATCCCGATAACTACACCCCAGATTGTTTTGTGCGGTGCTATGCCCCTGCTTTGCGGCTTTTTCGTACCAACGAACCGCTTCGGCACGATTCTGTTCGACTCCTCTACCTGTATCGTAAGCATAGCCCAGCGCGTTTTGCGCGCCGGCCTCGTCCTGCTCTGCGGCAAGCAGAAACCATTTCACCGCTTCGGCGTAATCCTGCTCTACCCCTTCGCCATCCCGATAGAGGCATCCCAGATTGCATTGCGCGTTACGATCCCCTTGCCCGGCAGCAGCATGGAACCATTTTGCGGCTTCTGCGTAATCGGGTTCCAGATTTTCGCCACCGAAGTAGTAGCATTCAGCGAGACTGGATTGCGCTGCAAGATAGCCCTGTTGCGCCGCTTTTTTGTACCACTTGACCGCTTCGCTTTTGTCTTCCGCTACGCCGGAATCACCACAACACCTATCGGCGTAAATGTCGCCCAGTTGGTACTGGGCGTAGATGTCGCCTTCTTCCGCTTTGTCCCGCAGCATGGCGAGCTTTTCGAGTATTTCTTCTGCGTCGACATCGCCATCATCCTTTTTGTTGAACCAGTATGCCGCTTTTGCCGCATCTTGCGGCATCCCCCGACCATCCCGATAGCAACATGCCAGTTCGTAATATGCCTGCGAATGTAGCCATGTCACTGCCACTTCCCGAAAACTGCGCGCGGCTTTTACTGCGTCCTGCGGCACGCCATTACCATCCCGATAACATACACCGAGATTGTAGAGCGCATCAGAGCAGCATTTTTGCTCTATCGCCTTTTGAAACCATTGAACGGCTTTCGCCGCATCCTGCGTTACCCCTTTGCCATCCCGATAGCAAACTCCCAAATCGTTTTGCGCCCAGGCATCGCCTTGCTCTGCTGCTGCCGCAAACCATTTGACCGCTTCGGCATCGTCTTGCGCTACGCCATTGCCGTTCAGATACGCGCCACCCAGATTGTGCTGCGCGCCCGCATCGCCCCGCTCTGCCGCCGTTCTGAACCATTTTGCGGCTTCCGTGACATTCTGCGGAATGCCTTCACCATCCCGCAAGCGACAGGCGAATTCGTTTTGCATATGAGCGTCGCACTGTTCGGCGCTTTTGCAAAACCATTTCATTGCGGCGTCCAAATCCTGCGGCACGCCCTGACCTTCCAGATAGCAGCAGCCCAGATTGTTCTGCGCCCCGACATCGCCCTGTTCTGCCGCTTTTTTGAACCATTCGACGGCTTCTTCCCAATCCGGCTCCATGCCTTCGCCATCCCGACAGCAGCAACCCAGGTCATATTGCGCGTCGACGTGCCCTTGCTCCGCCGCTCGTCGAAACCAGCGCACACGCTCTACGTCATCCTGCTCAACGCCCTCGCCATCCCGATACGCGCACCCCAGCCTGTATTGCGCTTCCGCATCCCCTCGCACAGCGGCTTCTTTGATTTGTTCAATGTTCGTCGCATCCATTTGCCGCTCCATGGCTCATAAAACCGCAGGACGTATTCATGCGGGCGGAAAATAGTAAATTGCCAATATGTATTTGTCTATGGACGAGTCTTCGTCATCTGCGGACGCGCGCCTGTTCTCATGCTTTTGCAGGGGTACCGGAAATTACGGGCGATGTTCGCCAGTGTGTGTCGTCTTTCGCAGGTTGGGTCAGCGCAGCGCAACCCGACACCGGATGCCAACACACGCGCAATCGCCCAATGTTGGGCGATGTCTTCGGCTTACCCAACGCCTTCAGTGTTGGCTTACCTTTGCAGCAACTCCGACAAGCGTTTTAACCCTTGCCGGATTTGCTGTCGGAGTGTTTCTTCGTCAAGGTAATAATCAGCGTGTTTGCTCAACAATTCTGGGGCAGCCGTGCACAGGTCAATGTCACCGAACAATGCTTGCAGCACTTCGTACACCGGCTCGTCCATCGGTCTTGCTTCTTTTTTGAAGCGGGTCAGGTACAGCTTGCGAAGCTCGTCCAACGTTATTGCATCATTGATGAACTGTTCAAGCAATGACTCGTAATCGCGTAGAACGTCATTCATGTCGGGTTCCTTGTCGTGTTTCGCTGGTCAAAAATTACGCTTGCATGACGCAAGGGCGGCGAATGTTAGCTCACAGGTTGGGTCAGCGTAGCGCAACCCAACATTGAACACCAACACACGCGCAATCGCCCAATGTTGGGCGACGCTTCGCTATTCACCCTGTGCGCTGGCGGTTTCGTAGGTGTGGCTAGCAGCCGCCCGCGCTTTTTGCATTACCCGACGACGGGCGGCTGCTAGCCGCCCCAACTCAAAACCACTCCCCGCAACCCGCCCACACGTTGTATAGTCCAACGCGTCTTTTCGTCAGGAAATTATCAAGGTGAATCACTACGATGTATTGATTATCGGCAGCGGGCTGGCGGGGCAGGCGACTGCGCTGTTGCTGGCTGACCATTGCAAGGTGTTGCTCATCAGCAAGCGCGGGCTGGAAGAAACCGCGTCCAGCCGCGCCCAGGGCGGGATTGCGGCGGTGCTGGACAATCAGGATTCCATCGAAGCCCATATTCAGGACACCTTCATCGCGGGCGCTTATCTGAATGACGCCAAGGCGACACGCTTTGTGGTGGAGAACGGGCGGCAGGCGATTGAATGGTTGATTCTTCAGGGCGTGCCTTTCACCAAGGGCGATTCCGGCTACCACCTCACCCGCGAAGGCGGACACAGCGCCCGCCGCATCATCCACGTTGCCGACGCGACCGGCTTTGCCGTGCAGGAAACCCTCACCCGCAAGGTGCGCGCGCATCCTGGCATCAGCATTCTGGAAAATCACATCGCCATCGACCTGATTACCGGCAAAAAACTGGGGCTTGCCGACAATCGCTGTTATGGCGCTTATGTGCTCGACAACAACACGGGCGAAATCAAGACCCTCGCCGCCCGCCATACCCTGATTGCCTCCGGCGGCGCGGGCAAAGTTTATCTTTACACCACCAATCCCGACACTTCCACGGGCGATGGTATTGCGATGGCATGGCGAGCGGGTTGCAAGGTCGCCAACATGGAATTTATCCAGTTCCATCCCACCTGCCTGTATCACCCGGAAGCCAAGTCTTTTTTGATTTCCGAAGCCGTGCGCGGCGAGGGGGGCTTGTTGAAACTGCCCGACGGCACGCGCTTCATGCCCGAACACGACGCCCGCGCCGAACTCGCCCCGCGCGATGTGGTGGCGCGCGCCATCGACTTCGAGATGAAAAAACGCGGGCTGGATTGCGTGTTTCTCGACATTGCCTACAAGGGCGCGGACTTTATCGAAGCGCATTTTCCCAACATCCGCGCGCGCTGTCTGGAACTGGGCATCGACATCACCAAAGCCCCGATTCCCGTCGTACCCGCCGCCCACTACACCTGCGGCGGCATTGTCACCGACCTGAAAGGGCGCACCGGCCTGCCCGGACTGTATGCCATTGGCGAAGCCTCCTGCTCCGGTCTGCACGGCGCTAACCGCCTCGCTTCCAATTCGCTGCTCGAATGCGTGGTCTTCGCCAAATCCGCCTGCGAAGACATCCTCGCCACCCCGCCCCTGCCCTTTCCCAAACTGCCCAAATGGGATGAAAGCCGTGTCACGGACGCCGACGAAGAAGTGGTCATCGCCCACAACTGGGACGAACTGCGCCGCTTCATGTGGGATTACGTCGGCATCGTCCGCACCACCAAACGCCTGAAACGCGCCCTGCACCGCATTCACCTGCTGGAACGGGAAATCGAAGAGTTTTACGCCAATTTTCGCGTCAGCTTCAATCTGATTGAACTCCGAAATCTCGTCGTCACCGCCAGCCTGATCGTCCGCTGCGCCTTAAAACGCAAGGAAAGCCGGGGGTTGCATTATTCGCCCGATTACCCGGATTTGTTGCCGAAGGCGAGGAGTACGGTGCTAAGACGGCGGGTGAAAGGCGGCAGGCATCAAAAGCGAAGCCGCGCTCGACCATAATGCCCCTCACGCAGGCTGGGCAAGCGTAGCGTAACGCCAACCCAACCCGCCTACCCGCTTATCATACAAGCCCCAGCAACATCGACTGATGTACAGTGGCGGTTCCTTTACTCACATACTGGATATTTTCCGCTCCACCCAAAGCCAAAGCGGGAACGAAAAAGAAAATATCTTCCTCATTCAACTGCCCGAATTTTTCAGTTGCCTGTTCAAAAAGTTGCGCTTTCAACAATTCATCAGCGACTTTTTTCTGGGTAATGAAATCATCAAAAAAACTTCTCAAACTCCAACAACATACGCTGGTTTTTCGGTAATGAATATCCAGCAGACTGACATCTTCGTCCGTATCCGTCAGCTTTCTATAATAGAAAACATCACCGAATCCTGTAACGATGATGGGCAGTTTCTTGAAATCTTCTCCGCCAATCCAGGGATAAAAACTGTCCATGTAATCGCTGGGTTTGATGATTTTTATCAAACCGTTACCATAGCTCCCAAACCCGTATTGAGTCCAGAAACTGAGCAATTCTGCGGGTAATTTATCACGATAATGTTCAAGCTCCTCAGAAGATGGACGCACCAGATTTTCGGCAGGCTTGTAGGTATCTACAAACCGCTTGAATACATTTAATTTCTTGCTCTTGTCCTCAAACACCCACATGGCACCCTCCTGTATAGCATTACGAAATTTTAACGGTATACCAGTATAGCATTTCGTATCGCAATCCGCGCAGGTCGCGCACGCCGTTGGCGTGTCCGGTCTACGGGCTGATTCCGGCTTTCCAGCGTTCCAGTTTCCGCGCGAATGGCAGCGTATAAGCCGGACTGGAAGACGGCAGGACGCAGGTTTCCAGCCCCAACGCCGCCAGCCGGGGCGCGAATTTTCCGGCGGTTTGACCGTTGAAACAGACACGCCGCAAATGCGGCGTTTGCGGCAACAAGGCGGCGAAATCGTTGGCTTTTCCAGCGCGGATGTCGGCATCCAGCGCGCCGGGGCGGATGCAGGCGCGATAGACATCCCAAATGCCGATATGCCGCGCCAACACACGCGCTACACGTTCAGCATAGAGAAGTTCATAAAGCGGCTCATCGAAAATCGCGCCCAGCAGTTTCCAGAAATGGTTTTGCCTGTGCCCATAGTATTGCTGCGCCGCAAGGGACGTAGGGGAAGGAAAGCTGCCCAGAATCAGCAGCCTGACCTCTGCGTTGAGGATGGGCGGTAGTCCGGTGAGCATGGGAGAATTCAGAGCGCCATCCCTGTTGCAGAATCAGGCGGCGTGCGCGAACTGAATTTGTTTGATGGGGGGTTGCGGATGCTGCATGGCACGCCATAAATCATAGTTGGCTTGTAGCGCAACCCAGGCGCGGGCGCTGCCAATTCCGGCGGATTCCAGACGAATGGCAAGGTCAGGGCTGATTGCCGCATGACCATTGAGCACGCGCGAAAGCGCAGGGCGGGACATGCCCAGACAGTCGGCTGCGTCGCTGATGGACAGCGCCTGCGGCTCAAAAACCGTTTCGCGCAGAATCTCGCCGGGATGGATTTGGGTATGCTGCATGGTGATGTTCCTTCAAATTCAGTGATAATCCTGATAATCAACCAGTTCAACATCCGTGCCAACAAAACGGAATGTCACCCGCCAATTGGCATTGACCGAAACCGACCAATGCCCGACAAGACCGCCTTTGAGCGGATGCAGCCCCAGACCTGGTAAGCCCATGTCTTCCGGCTGCTGCGCCACATCAAGCAACTGCAAAATCATGCCAAGTTTTCTGGCGTGAACCGCTTGCACGCCACGGGCAGACCCCGTGCGGTAGAGCTGTTCCAAGCCTTTATGTCGGAATCCGATAATCATGCTGTATTGTGTTCTGTAACGGCACGAAGCACAAGTTTTGCCGATGGTAGAGTGGCTCAAAGAAATCGCCGAATGTAACGCCCGACGCGTTCGGAGAACGTGCCCTACCTGATCCCTGTCATCTGGACGACAGCGCCAGCATCAAATCATTGATGCGCTTCACAAACCCCGCCGGGTCTTCGAGTTGACCGCCTTCCGCCAATTCCGCCTGTTCAAAGAGCAGCGCCGACCAGTCATCGAAGCGGGTTTCTTCGTATTTCAGGCGTTGGACGGCGGGATGGTTGGGATTGATTTCCAGAATGGGTTTCATGTCTGGCGCTTTTTGACCAGCGGCTTTCAGGATGCGGGCAAGGTTGCCGGAAACGTCGAAATCTTCCGTGACCAGACAGGAAGGCGAATCGGTCAGGCGATGGGTGACGCGCACATCTTTCACGCGCTCGCCCAGGGATTTTTTCACCTTGTCGATGAGTTCCTTGTATTCGTCGGCGGCTTTTTCGGCTTCCTTTTTCTCGGCTTCGTCTTCCAGCTTGCCCAAATCCAGCCCGCCCTTGGCGACGGATTGCAGGGGCTTGCCGTCGAATTCGGTGAGATTGCCGACCACCCACTCGTCCACGCGATCAGAGAGGAGCAGCACTTCGATGCCTTTTTTGCGGAAAATTTCCAGATGCGGGCTGTTCTGCGCCGCTTTGAAAGATTCGGCGGCGACGTAGTAAATCTTCTCCTGCCCTTCCTTCATGCGCCCGATGTAATCTTTCAAGGACACCGTTTCGTCCGGCGTGTCGGCATGGGTAGACGCGAAGCGCAGCAAGGCGGCGACTTTTTCCTTGTTGGCGAAATCTTCGCCGATGCCTTCTTTTAACACCTTGCCGAATTCGCCCCAGAATTTTTTGTATTTCTCCTGTTCCGCCGCGTCGTCACTGTCCGCCATCGCTTCCAGCATGGCGAGCACCTTGCGTGTGCAGCCGTTGCGGATGGCTTCGATGTCCTTGCTTTCCTGCAAAATTTCGCGCGACACATTCAGCGGCAAATCCGCCGAATCCACCACGCCGCGAATGAAACGCAAATACAACGGCATCAGCTTTTCCGCGTCGTCCATGATGAAAACGCGCTTGACATAAAGTTTGATGCCGTGACGGGCATTGCGATCCCAGAGGTCAAAAGGCGCGCGCGCCGGAATATATAACAACTGGGTATATTCCTGCTTGCCCTCAACCCTGGCGTGCGTCCAGGCGAGCGGGTCTTCAAAATCGTGCGCGACGTGTTTGTAAAACGCTTGATATTCCGCCTCGCTCACCTCGCTTTTGCCACGCGCCCACAAGGCGTTGGCCTGGTTAACGGTTTCATCCTCGCCACTCGGCACTTGCGCTTTTTTCTCCTCATCCCATTTTTCGCCCGCCATGCGAATCGGCAAAGTAATGTGGTCGGAATACTTGCGAATGATGGATTTCAGCCGCCATGCGTCGAGAAAATCGTCCTCGCCCTCGCGCAGATGCAGCGTCACCTCAGTGCCGCGCCCCGCCTTCTCCACCGCTTCCACGGAAAAATCGCCTTCACCGGCAGATTCCCAACGCACGCCCTGTTCGGCAGGCAAACCGGCGCGGCGGGAAACCACCGTCACCTTGTCCGCGACAATGAAAGAGGAATAAAACCCGACGCCGAACTGCCCAATCAAATGCGCGTCCTTCGCCTGGTCGCCAGTCAGGGCGCTGAAAAACTCCCTGGTGCCGGACTTGGCAATCGTGCCCAAATGCGCGATCGCCTCCTCACGGGAAAGCCCGATGCCGTTATCGGCAATAGTAATGCTGCGAGCATCCTTGTCAAAACTGACCCGAATACTCAAATCGCCATCGTCGCCATACAGGGCAGCGTTGTTCAGCGCCTCGAAACGCAGCTTGTCGCAAGCGTCGGAAGCATTGGAAATCAGCTCGCGCAAAAAAATTTCCTTGTTGCTGTAAAGGGAGTGAATCATCAACTGCAAAAGCTGCTTCACCTCGGTCTGAAATCCGAGCGTTTCCTTACTGGCGGTCATGCGGGTTCTCCTGTTGGATAGAAAAAGATGAAACAGGAGATGGGGATGGATGGGGGAATTTCAAGTCTGGCGCATCACTTCGTTCAGTGTGCCAACCCTTCACGCGCTGCGCGGAAATCGAACCGACGAACATCAATCGTCATAATGCGCTCCACATTGGACAATCACAATCTGTTCATTTTCTACCTTGTAAACAATCCTGTTCGCCTCATCAATGCGTCTGCTCCAATACCCCTGCAATTCATGCTTCAACGGTTCCGGCTTGCCAATACCGGAAAAGGGGGAACGGTTGATGTCTTTCAGGATGCTGTTGATACGCTTTAAGGTTTTCTTATCCTGCCCTTGCCAGTACAGGTATTCTTCCCATGCTTCATCCGTCCAGGCTTTTTGCATGTCAGTCTTCCAACAGTTCATGCACGGTGACTTTCCCTGCCTCGGCGTGGGCGATTGAACGGGCAAGCCGCGCCTGATTTTTTTCATTGTAGAAAGGGTCGGAAATCTCAAACGGGATTTTGCCTTGGCGCAAGGATTGGCGCGCAAAGATGTTGAATGCGGTGGACAGGTTCATACCCAAGTCCTGAAACAGGTTTTCGACTCTTTCCTTGATTTCACGGTCAAGCCTGACCGTGACGTTGATGGTTTCAGACATTGCTGTATCTCCTTGGTTGGAAGCAGCTTAGTCTATCATTTCGTGCGTTTCAAGTGAAATGCACGAGCATCCGCGCTGATAATGCCTTTCCGTTCTATCAATCGAACGAATCGTTCTAGCCACTGTTTCATTGGCAGCCGTTCTGAGTCGTATACTCGCTGCCTTTCACCTTGCCTTGGTGTTGCCATGCCCAAAACTGCTGTCAAGAAATCTCCCGCGAAAGCTTCCGCGTCTGCCGACCTTCCGCTTTCTTTCGATACGCTCTGCATTCAGGGCGGTTACGACCCCAAGTTTGGGGAGCCGCGCATTTTGCCGATTATTCAGAGCACGACCTACAAATATGACGACATCGACCATGTGAACCGGATTATGACGTTGCAGGCGTTCGGGCATAAGTACAGTCGCACCAGCAATCCGACGGTGGCGGGGTTCGAGGGGCGGCTGAATCTGCTTGAAGGCGGCGCGGCGACGGTGGCGACGGCTTCGGGGCAGGCGGCGAATGTGCTGGCGATTTCCAATATCGTCAAGGCGGGCGATCATGTGCTGGCGGCGACGCAGCTTTATGGCGGCACATTTACCTTGCTGAATTCCACCCTGAAAAAGTTTGGCGTCAACACGACTTTTTTTGATGCCGACGCGCCCACCCGCGACATCGAAAAACTCGTCCGCCCGGAAACCCGCCTCATTTTCGGCGAAACCATCGGCAATCCCGGACTTTCGATTCTCGATTTCGACAAGCTCTCCGGCATCGCCAAAAAACACGGGATTCCTTTTGTGGTCGACAATTCGCTGGCGACGGCATGGCTGTGCCAACCCTTTTTGCACGGCGCGAACATCGTCACCTATTCCGCAACCAAGTATATCGACGGTCATGCCACAAGCATTGGCGGGGCGGTCATTGACGGCGGAAATTTTGACTGGACGAACGGCAAGTTCCCGGATTTCACCACGCCTGACCCGACTTACAACGGCGTGGTGTATGCTGAAAAATTCCCGCAGTCGCCGTTTCTCATCAAGGCGCGCGCCCAATTTTTGCGCGACTTCGGCGGTTGTTTGAGTCCGATGAACGCTTTTTTGTTCAATCTGGGGCTGGAAACCCTGCATTTGCGGATGCCGCGCCACGGCGAAAACGCGCTGGCGCTCGCCAGATTCCTCGCCAAACACCCAAAAGTGGCGTGGCTGAATTATCCGGGAATAGATGCCACCGGCAAGAAGCGCATCGCCAAATACTTCCGCCACAACAATGGCAGCGGCATCTTGACTTTCGGCGTCAAGGGCGGCATGGACGCGGTGCGCCGTTTCGTGAAAAAGCTGAAAGTGGCGGCGCTGGTGGTGCATGTGGCGGACGCCCGCACCGGCGTGCTGCATCCGGCTTCTTCCACGCACGCGCAGATGAACCCGGAACAGCTCAAGGCAGCGGGCATTTCGCTAGATACAATTCGCGTCACCGTCGGTCTGGAAGACGTGGGCGACCTGATTCACGATTTCGACCAGGCGCTTGCCTGAATTTTTGATTCAATTTTCGATTTAACTTTCACTTCACACACAGCGCACACCATGTCCGATTCAACGCCTTCCACGCTGCATATTGCCGCCGCCCCCTATCTGCGCCTCGCCGCCGCGCCCAGGCATCTCACCGATGAACTTGTCATCACCACCACCGAACGCGCCTTTCAGCCGCGTGTGGACGACCTGTTGAGCGATTGGGTTGCCACCATCGCCACGCCTGCTTTCAAGCTGATTCGCGCCCGCGAAGGCGCTCTGACAAATTTTTGCAGCATCGGCACCGGCGTGGGGCTGGATGCGCTTGCCGCCATTGAAACTTTGGGCGCGACCCAAATCGGTGTCACCGATGTGCATGAAGAAGTCGTCGCCGCCGCCGTCGCCAATATCCGCCGCAACCTGCGCGACCCGGAGCGCGTCGCGCTGCAATCCGGCTTTGGGGATTTGCTCATGCCGCTGGCAACGCAAAAACCGCGCTACCAGATTATTTACGAAAACCTGCCCAACATCCCCATTGCCGACGCCGAAGAAATCGCCACTGCCCGCACAAGTTCCAGTTTCGTGCCGCCGCGCCGCGAAGCCGTGCCGGAAGTGTTGAAGCGCAATCTGCTCGCGCTGCACTACGTCGCCCTGCTGCAAGCCCGCGATTTTCTCGCGCCGCAAGGGTCGGTGCTGTCGCTTTTGGGCGCGCGCGTGCCGCTCGCCGTGTTTCTCGACATGGCGAAGGCTGCGGGTTTCCGTGGCGAAATTTTCACCTACGGCTGGAAAGTTCAAGCCGAAACCGAAGCGGTGCTCACCGGACACCTCGCCCAACAAGCGGCGGGACTCGGCCCCTACCATTTCTATCGCGCCGAACGGCTGGCGGAAGTGTTCGCCCATGTGACGTTGGAAGAATCCGGCGAACGCGCCCGCGACCTCGAACAAAGCCTCATTCCCGACCAACTCTCCCCCGCCGAAGCCTGGGCAGCCTACCAGCAGGGCGACGCCATCGCCCACACGGTCGTCGTGCTGCGCTCGCATCTCGTCTGACATGGCGCTCTCTCCCATCGCTGCCCTCGCCGCCGTCGATGCCGTGCGGCAACATTTCGCGCAACGCCTCAAAGCAGGCAAAGAAAGTGCCGATGTTGCCCTTGAACTGGACAATATCCTGACCCTGCTGGCAGGCGTCGATTTCGCGAAGCCGGATAAAAAACACCTGCAAGCCAGCGGGCATCCCGTGATCCGGCAATTGCAGCAAGTCGGCGCCAGCGCGGAAAATGACAATGTGCTCGCCGCCTTCCTGCCTCATCTGGGCGACCTGCCCTGGCGTTACAGCTACGAACCCCGCCCCGACGCGCCCGACATCGGCGAGCGCATGGCGTGGGCAGAACTGGTCGGCCCCATCGCCCCCTTCAAAAGCAAAAAAGTCTGCATCGGCTTGACCGCCATCGGCGCCGGTCTGCTCTATCCCGCGCACAACCATCCAGCCGTCGAAACCTACCTCGTCCTCTCCGGTACCGCGCGCTGGACAGCAAACGGCATCACCCAAGCCCACCCGCCCGGCACACTCATCCTGCATCCGTCGAACATCACGCACGCGATGGAAGCCACCAACGAACCGCTACTCGCCGCCTATGCGTGGACGGGGGAGGTGGAAACGCTATCCACATATCAGGAGTAGTTCAGAATTCATTGATCACTGAGTTGCCGTTGCCATAACCTAGAACGTCACCCGGTGCATGAGCCGATAGGCGGGCAGGTAATCGGGTACGGCATAGTGGACGGTGGCGTGGTTATCCCAGATGGCGACGGCATTGGGCGACCACACAAAACGCGCCTGAAATTCGGGACGCTCAAAGAGGTGGAACAGGTAGGCGAGCAAGTCGTCGCTCTGGGCGCGGGTTAGGCCTTCGATGCGTTCGGTATATTTCGGGCTGGCGAAAACGAATTTTTCTCCGGTGGCGGGGTGCGTTTTGATGAGGGGATGGCTGACCGGAAGGTGGTTGTTACGCGCCTCCCGATAGCGTTCTTCGCCGCCTGCCTGAGCGCGGAAGACATCTCCCCAGCCGCTGTGGTCGATGGAATGCAACGTCGTCAAGGTTTCCAGCCAGGCGGCAAGACCGGCGGGCAAAGCCTGGTAGACCTTGCGGGCGCTCGACCACAGGGTATCGCCGCCCCGCTCAGGCAGCACGCGGGCGGCGAGGATGGCGCCGGCGGGCGGGGCGGCCTGATAGCTGCTGTCGTTATGCCATTGGTCGACGTTGTAACGCGGGCCGCCGGGTCTGGTTTCCACGAGTTCGACAAGCTCATGTTCCGCGCTTGCGGGAAAAAAGGTTTTCTCCCGGCTGGGCGAACCGAAAATCCGCGCGACTTCGACTTGACGCGCTGGCGTCAGGGATTGGTCGCGCAAAAATAATACGTCGTGGTGGGCTAGCGCCAGACGGAGTTCTTCCGCCGTGGTCGCGTCCAGTGGCTCTGCCAGATCAAGTCCCGTAATTTCCGCGCCGATATTGGGCGTGTAGGGCGTTAATTGAAAACGGGTGAATTTTGAAGTGAGCGTCATGTTTTTCTCCTGATGATGAATACAGATTGATGAGGGGCGCGGGTTAATTCCGCCGTTAATTCCTGTACCCCGGCAATTCCCGATCCAGACGGCGCAAGAGCGCCGCCCATTCGCGTTTGCCGGCGGGCAGGAAAGTGGATTGCTCGCTGACGATGACTTTGGCTTGTCCCAGCGCGCGGTCGATCACTGGTTGCGGCAAAACTGGTAAGGGGACGCCTGCGGACTGGGCTGCCAACTGAAAGCGGCAGGCGCGTTCCACCCGCCAGATGCGGGAGAAGGCTTCCGCCATGTTGCGACCAATAGAGAGCGTGCCGTGGTTTCTTAAAATCAGGTTGTGCTTGTCGCCCAAATCGTCCAGCAGGCTTTGCCGTTCCGCCTTGTCCAGCACAACGCCCTGAAAATCGTG
>JAITSU010000046.1 GCA_031287525.1 Zoogloeaceae bacterium
GCCCTGCAAGCCGCAATGGAAGGCTATCGCGTGGTGCAGATGGACGAGGCTGCCAAGGCGGGCGACATTTTTGTGACCACCACCGGCAATGTTCGCGTCATCAACCACGAACATATGAAGTCGATGAAGAACAACAGCATTGTCTGCAACATTGGTCACTTCGATTCCGAAATCGACGTGGCCAGCCTGAAGCAATACACCTGGGAAAACATCAAGCCGCAGGTCGACCACATCATTTTCCCGGATGGCAAACGCATCATCCTGCTGGCGGAAGGCAGGCTCGTGAATCTGGGTTGCGCCACCGGACACCCCAGTTTCGTGATGAGCAATTCCTTCGCCAATCAAACTTTGGCGCAAATTGAACTCTTTACCAGAACCGCCGATTATCCGGTCGGTGTCTATGTGCTGCCGAAAAAACTGGATGAAATGGTCGCCCGCCTGCACCTGAAAAAAATCGGCGCCAACCTGACCACCCTCACCCCCGAACAGGCCGCCTACATCGGCGTCCCCGTCGAAGGGCCGTACAAGGCGGAGCATTATCGGTATTGATTTTTGGAGGTAAAGACAAAGGCGGCAACGCTGTAAAGGGTTGCCGCCTTTTTTGCGTTTCAATCCGGCACAAAAACCCATTCATTTTTCTCGAAGTCGTAAGACCAGATATCGAACAGGGTCGTGGATGAGCGATAGAAGAGGCGCATCGTGTTTTCATGGCAGCCATAACTGCCGCGCAGGGTTTTCCGTATTTCTTTGGTGGATTGACCGATGTCTTCCAGCGTGGCGGGGCAATGTCCGTTCGTCGCTGTATAAGTCTGAATTTTCGTCACAAGGGCATCGGCCTGCTCGCGCAGGGCGCTGTCCCGCACGTGATGCACAACAAACGCTGCTGTAATGGCGATCACCCAGACGCCTACCCGTGCCGCTTGAATTTTTCGTATTGGCGGATATTTCCAGGCAAACACCCCGGCAACAATGCCCCAAATAAAGACACATAGCGTGCCGGGAAACAGAATGAAGTACGCTCCTGGGCTTGCGCTGAACACGCTGAAAATCGTTGCCGCAATGACCGCCGGATAGATTTTCGGCAGGTCATTGGCGACTGCCATCCGTACATGCCCTTTCATGCCGAGATAGAACGCCAGAAGCAGCAGAATCGTACCGCCAATGACGCTGCCCGTTCCGATGACCAGCGCGCCCAAAATACCGATGACGACCGCGAAATACATTTTCGGCGGCATCGTGTTTTCTCTCCCGTTTTCGTTACCGCGCCTTACAGCACATAGCGCGACAGGTCTTCATCCCCCGCCAGTTCTTTCAGGCGTTCGTCGACGTAGGCGCGGTCGATGTTGACGGTTTTCAGTTTCGGGTTGCCCGCGCCGAAGGAGACTTCTTCCAGCAGGCGTTCCAGTACCGTGTAGAGCCTGCGCGCGCCGATGTTTTCGGTTTTTTCGTTGACCTGAAAGGCGATTTCCGCCAGTCGTCCGATGCCGTCCTGGGAGAAGTTGAGTTCGACTTCTTCGGTTGCCAAAAGCGCCCGGTATTGTTCGGTCAGGCAGGCGTCGGTCTGGGTCAGGATGCGCTCGAAATCGGCGACGGAGAGGGAATCGAGTTCGACACGAATCGGGAAACGTCCCTGCAATTCGGGAATCAGGTCGGAAGGCTTGGCGAGGTGGAACGCGCCGGAGGCGATGAACAAAATGTGGTCGGTGCGTACCATGCCGTATTTGGTGGAGACCGTCGTCCCCTCGACCAATGGCAGCAGGTCGCGCTGTACGCCCTGACGGGAAACGTCGGCGCTGCTCTGGCTGCCGCGACTGGCAACCTTGTCGATTTCATCCAGAAAGACGATGCCATTTTGTTCGACATTGTGTAGCGCCGCGAGTTTCACGTCGTCGTCATTGACGAGTTTGCCCGCTTCTTCGTCGGTCAGCAGTTTCAGGGCTTCCTTGACTTTCAGTTTGCGGTTCTTGCTGCGTCCGCCGGAGATGTTCTGGAACATGCCCTGAATCTGGGTGGTCAATTCTTCCATGCCCGGCGGCGCGAAAATTTCCGCCTGCATCGAGGGCTGGGCGACTTCGACTTCAATTTCTTTGTCATCCAGTTCGCCTTCGCGCAATTTTTTGCGGAATTTCTGCCGCGTGCCGCTGTCTTCCGGCGCGCTGTTTTCGTTGGGGAAGAATCCGGTGTTGCGGGCAGGGGGCAACAGGGCGTCCAGCACGCGCTCTTCGGCGGCGTCTTCGGCGCGTATCCGCACGTCGCGCATGGCGGCTTCGCGCTGGCTTTTGACGGCAATTTCCATCAGGTCACGGATGATGGTATCGACATCGCGCCCGACATAGCCGACTTCGGTGAACTTGGTGGCTTCCACCTTGATGAAAGGGGCGTTGGCAAGGCGGGCGAGGCGGCGGGCGATTTCGGTCTTGCCGACGCCGGTAGGCCCGATCATGAGGATGTTCTTGGGGGTGATTTCCGTTCTCAGGGGTTCGGCGACCTGCGCGCGCCGCCAGCGGTTTCTGAGCGCAATGGCGACGGCTTTTTTTGCCTTCGCCTGACCAACAATGTGCTTGTCCAGTTCGTGGACGATTTCCTGCGGGGTCATCATGGCGGAAGTCATGCTTCAAGCTGCTCCAGGGTGAAATTTTGATTGGTGTAGATGCAGATGTCGCCGGCGATTTCCAGCGATTTCCTGACGATTTCCAGCGGCGGCAGTTCGGTGTTTTCCAGCAACGCCCGCGCCGCGCTTTGGGCGTAAGCGCCGCCGGAACCGATGGCGGCGATGCCCAGTTCCGGTTCCAGCACGTCGCCATTGCCGGTGATGACCAGCGTGCGCTCGTGGTCGGCGACGATTAACATGGCTTCCAGACGGCGCAACATGCGGTCGGTGCGCCATTCTTTCGCCAGTTCCACGGCGCTTCGCATCAGGTTGCCCTGATGCTTTTCCAGCTTGGATTCAAACAGGTCGAGCAGGGTGAAAGCGTCCGCCGTCGCGCCCGCAAAGCCGGTCAGAATCCGGTTTTGATACACGCGCCGAATCTTGCGCGCGGTTTGTTTGACGACCATATTGCCGAGCGTGACCTGCCCGTCGCCACCCATGGCAACGGCATTGCCCCGGCGCGCCGACACGATGGTGGTGCCGTGGTATTGCTCCATGAAAACCTCTTGTCTGGGGAAAATCGGTATTGGGCTTAATGTCTGGCGACTTCGATTTTGGCAATCTGGTCGACGCCCATGACGTGCAGCAGTTCAGCGACCAGCCAATTGGCATGGACGATGGTGATGGGTCCTGCCTTGGTGGTCTTCAACAGGCTTGCCAACGCGCCAGCGCTGACGAAATCCACGCGCTGAACGCGCGCAAAATCAAGATGACATTCTTCGCCGGGCACGAGCAAATGCTCCACGTCATCCAGTCTGCCTTGCAATATCTCGCCTTCCAGCACCGTCGTAAACAGGGCAGGGTCAAGCGTCAGCACATCGTCATCGGACGGCGCGTCCTTGCTTTCTTCCTGCATGGCGGGCGTGGTTTTGGGCGGTTCCCAGGCCGGTGGCGAAACTTCAAAGGTCACGGCGTAATCCACTGCCTTGTCTTCAAACTGTTCTTCCCAACCCAAAAACTGGAACAGCTCCAACACCAATAGCCACTGCCCTTCATCTTTGGCTTGCCCGGCAACGGTACGCCCGGCAAGCTTCTCTGCCTGCGCTTCGGAAGCGAGCAGTCCCCACGCCAGATCGCGGCGGCGCGCCTGTTGGAGAATTTTTGCCAGTTTGGCGCTGGCTTCGGCATCCAGACCAATCAGACGGTGCATGTCCAGCGTGCGCGATTCGCCCTTGCTCAAAGCCTGAAACAAACCGCCAAACACGGCGGCATCGCCGGAAACCGCGCCTTGCAGCACGGCAATGCCCGCTGCCTGCTGGCTGTTGTCGTCTTCTTCATCCGCTTCCTGTTCCAGACTCCATGCGGGCGGCGATAATTCGCAGATGCGCGCGAATTCAAGGGAGAGGGTATCAAAAGCCTTTTGTTCCCCCCGGATACGCAGAAGGTCGAACAACATTGCCCAGAGTTTGACCGCGCCGGGTTCGTTGTTGCCCCTGATGACGGATTCCAGCGTCGAACGGGCGGTGTCGTATTGACCGTTGGCAAAGAGAATCGCCGCATGTTCGGCGATTTCCGTGTAGGGATCGCTTTCTTCTAAAACCTCAATGCCATAATCGCCATTGGGACGGGTGATGGTGTCCCAACCGACGGTTTCCTGCGCGACGGGCGCAACCGCATCACTCATTTTTACGGAGGTGCCAGCAGGCGTGACCATCACGTTGACGGGCATCTGCACCGGCATTCTCTCGCCGGAATCTTTTTTGGATTTGAAGAATGAAAGAACCATGAATATCTCACCTCGGAAGGCTTAACTTTTTAACACATCGCTTTTTTTCAGGCAATGTTCCAAGTCAACCTTAAACCATTTTGAACAGGGGGTGATGATGATAAAACAATAAACTGTTCGCGCGTCGCAAGATGAAGGGATGCCGACGCGATATTACGCTTTCTGGCGTGTTTGGGTTTGCGCCGACTTACTTCTCATAGGTAAAACCGTATAATCTGCGACCTCCTTTCTCTGTCTACGCTCATGCAAATTCCTTCCTGGCTTGCCCCGCTGCTCACCCGCAAAATGCTCATCTGCGTTTTCACGGGCTTTTCTTCCGGGCTGCCCTTTTATTTGCTTGCAAGTCTGGTTTCCGCCTGGCTGACGGGCGAGGGTGTGGATGTCAAGACCATCGGCGCGTTTGCGCTGGTGCAAATTCCCTTCGCCCTGAAATTCATCTGGGCGCCGCTGCTTGACCGTTTCGTGCCGCCGCTGGGACGGCGTAGGGGCTGGATGCTGATTTCCCAGGTGGGCTTGCTGTTTTGCATCGGCATTCTGGGCGGCTTCAACCCCACAGGGCAAATCTGGATGATTTCGGTGTTGGCGATTCTGCTCGCCTTTCTCGCCGCGACGCAAGACGTTGCGCTGGATGCCTTCCGGCGGGAAATTCTGGCGGACGTGGAACTGGGGCTGGGCAGCGCCGTGCATGTCAATGCTTACCGGGTGGCGGGGCTGGTGCCCGGCTCGTTCTCCCTGATTCTGGCGGACTGGTTGCCTTGGGGACAGGTGTTCTGGATTACGGCGATGTTCATGATTCCCGGCATGGTGATGTCGCTGCTCGTTCGGGAACCCGGCGTGACGGGTCGTCCGAAAACACTGGAAGAGGCCTGTATTGAGCCGTTCAAGGAATTCGTCACGCGCCTGGGGTGGCAAGGCGCGTTGCTGTTTCTCTGTTTTCTGTTTCTGTACAAACTGGGCGATTCGCTGGCAACGGCGCTGTCTACGACCTTTTACCTGAAAATGGGCTTTTCCATGACCGACCTCGGTCTGATCGCCAAACACGCCGGACTTTGGCCTGCCGCCATCGGCGGCGTGATTGGCGGTTTGATGATGGTCAAAATCGGCATCAATCGGGCGCTCTGGTTGTTTGGCGTGGTGCAACTGGTGACGATTCTGGGTTTTGCGTGGCTGGCGTGGCTGGGCCCCTTCGAGCAGGTTACGCTTGCCAACCGCTTGTCGCTGGCGCTTGTGATTGCCGCCGAATATCTGGGCGTGGGCTTGGGTACGGCGGCATTCACCGCCTTCATCGCCCGCGCGACCCATCCGGCTTACACGGCAACCCAGTTCGCGCTGTTCACCAGTCTTACCGCCGTGCCGCGCACTACCTTCAACGCCTTTTCCGGCATTTTCGTGGAACGGTTGGGCTGGACCGGATTTTTCCTGCTGTGCACGCTGCTGGCTGTGCCGGGGATGCTGCTGCTGTTCAAGGTCGCGCCGTGGGGGTCAGAGGACAGAGGACAGAAGACAGGGGACAGTCAGTAACCGGCGGCTTTGCCGCCGCATGAATTACTGTCTTCGGTGATCAGTCCTCTGTCTTCTGAAAATCAGATTGGCAAGCGGCGGCGCAACGCGCGCCAGCCTCGCCACGCCATGTAGGCGCGGCGTCCCCAGCGCCAGAGGCGGATGGGTTTGCGGATGACCAGCAGCGCGGCGGCGACGCCGACCACTGAGGGATGACGTTTGAGCCAACGCGCGCCTGCCTGCGCTTTGTCGGCAACGTCGCAGACGCGCGCGAAAACCGCGCCATGCGTGTTTGCGAAGGCTTCCCTTTGGGATTCGCAACGCGCGCGCAACAGCCCACGTTGCTCGCGCAGTTCAAGCAGGCGGGAATTCATCTTGATTTTGGGTGTTGGAATGAAGATTGGCACGCAGTTTGCCAATATCGCGCTTCAATTCGCGCAGACTGGCGGAAAACAGCAGCGGGCCGTTTTGTATTTCGGAGCGGCTTTTCCAGGCGAACAGCGCGGCGGCGAGCAGAAAAACGAGGCTGGCGGCGCCGACCACCAGCAGACGGCTTTCCCAGAACGCCAGCGCCAGAAAAATTACCAGCAGCACGACGCCAATCACCAGACTGGATAAGGCCAGAAAACTGGCCACCAGAATGGCGATGAGGCGCAGTCTTTCTTCCTGCGCCTCGTTGGAAAACAGCGCCAGACGTGTGCGCCCGATTTCCAGCAGGTCGCCCAGCAGATGCCGGAGCGACCAGAAAAGCCCCTGTTGTTCGCTCATTGAATCAGCGACGACCAATCAGCACGCCGACGGCCACGCCGACGATGGCGGCGACGCCCACGGCTTTCCAGGGTTCTTCATGCACAAAATCGTCGGTGGCGCGGGCGGCAGCCTTGGTTTTGTCGAGCAGAATGGCTTCGGCGTCTTCCAGACGCGCCTTGGCGTCTTTCAGGCGGGCTTCGATGCGGGTACGCAGCACGGCGACCTTTTCACCGGCGATATCGGCGGTACTTTTCAGAATTTCTTCCGTATCGGCGACGACCGCTTTCAGGTCGGAGACGAATTTATCTTTGTTGGTGGTGAGCGCAGCTTGTGTCATGAGGAACCTCTTTCTGGAAAAATGCGATGAAAAACGGAAAAGAAACAGTTGACAGGGTAGCTTTTTAGACGCGCCAACGCAATTGCAAAACGGTTATTGAGGGGAAAATTTCATGCTTTTGTCTTGCGAACAGGCGCGCCATGCCGCTTTTTGAGGGCGTCGGTCTTGCGAAAAGCGTTCAGCAGGATGGCGATGGTACTGCCGTTATGCAGCACACTCGCGGCGACAGGGCTTAAGAAGCCCAGCGCCGCCGCGCCCAGAATGCCCGTGTTCAGCCCCAGCGTCAGCCTGTAATTTGTGGCGATACGCCGCATGGCGGCGTTGGCGATGGTCTTGGCGGTGACGATGCTTTCGATGCTGTCTTCCAGCAGGGCAATGTCGGCGGCGAGGCGGGCGACATCCGCGCCTTTTTGCATGGCGATGCCGACATGCGCGGCGGCGAGCGCGGGGGCGTCGTTGATGCCGTCGCCAATAAACGCGATTTTCGCGCCCCCCGCTTTCAATTTTTCCACAATGCCCGCCTTGTCTTCCGGCAGCAGTTCGGCGTGGAAACCGTCGAGTTCAAGCGTTTCCGCCAATTCCCGCGCGCGATGGCGATGGTCGCCGGTGAGCATCAGGATACGTTTGACGCCCAGCGCTTTCAGTTGCGCGACGACTGCCCTGCTTTCCGGTCGCAGCGTGTCCTTCAAGCCCAGAACACCGAGCAGTTTGCCGCCGTAGCCGATGTACAGCAGGGTTTTGCCCGCGCCGTAGAGTTGGTCGATTTCATCCCGCCAGGGTTTGGTATTGATGTGTTCATGCTGCTCGACAAAATGGCGCGAGCCGACCACGATGCGCTTGCCTTCGACCACGCTGGCGACGCCGTGGGCGACGACGAATTCGACTTCGGTATGCGCGAAGTGTCGCCCCTCAATGGTCTGCGCGGCGGCGACGACCGCCTGCGCGAGCGGGTGAAAATAATGTTCTTCTACAGACGCCGCCAGCCAGATCAGGTCTTGCGGCGAGAAGGATTTGTCGAAGGCGATGGCGTCGGTCACTTCCAGATCACCGGAAGTCAGCGTGCCGGTCTTGTCGAAAATGAAGGTATCGGCTTCGGCGAGTTTTTCCAGCGCGTCCGCGCCCTTGATCAGGATGTGCTCACGCCCCGCGCTGTACATGGCGGATTTGAAAGCGACCGGAATGGCGAGTTTCAGGGCGCAGGAATAATCCGCCTGCAAGACGGCAGCGGCGCGTCGCCAGTCGCCGGAGATAAGGAAGGACGCGCCCGCCAGCTTCAAAACCGTGGGCACGAGCGTATCCGCCAGCGCCGCCGCGCTCATCTGGGTGGCGCTTTTCGCGGCGAGCGAGCGTTCGACGTAATCGGCAATGCGCGCGACGGTGGTGGTCGCGCCAACCTGTTCGGCATAAATGAGCAATCGCCCTTCTTCCACGACTGTGCCGGAGAGCGCGCGCGCTCCGCGTTCCTTGTGCAGGGCAGCGCCTTCGCCTGTCATCGCGGCTTCAGAGACCATCGCCTCACCCGACAGAATCGTGCCATCGATCGGGATGATGTCGCCCATGCTGACAATCACGGTATCGCCCACCCGCACGCTATCGGCGGGAATGGCGACTTCCTCGCCGTCTTTCAGTACCCACACTTCGTCGCAACCGGGGCGCAGTAAATGTTTCAAGAGTTCGTCAGAACGACGCGCGATGGAGTTTTCCAGGCTTTCGCCCAATGCCAGCATGAAGGTCGTGGTATTGGCGGCGGTAAAATCGCGCCGCGCCAACGAAATGGCGACGGCAATGGCTTCCAGCACATGCGAGGTCATGCCGGAAGCGCGAAAGTCCGCCAATGCCTCTTTGCCCAGCGGCAGGGCGGCAACGAGGGAGAGGGGCAGACGCGCGCCTTGCGGCAAACTTCCAGAAGCCATCAGGTTCAAGAAGCTGAAACCGGCATCCGACGCGAAGATGGCGGCGGGTTTTTTCGCCGCGCCGATGACAGAAGGCACGTTTTCGGGCGACAGCGCCAGCAAAGCGCGATGCAACGTCGCTGTCGTGGTGGTTTGCGGGTCGAATTCGAGGGTCAGCGAATGGGCGCGAGGATTAAAGCGCGCCACGCGCACGCCCGGCAGGGCAAGGATGCGGGCGTGCAACGCGACCATGCCGGAAGTATCCGCCAGCAGCGGCGCAAGCCCCCGATAGCGGAAGCGCGCGCGTCCAAATGTTTCATGCGCCAGATTGAGCGCCTGAAAAATGCCGCCGCCTGCGCTCATGCGCTGATGGGAGACTGGGGGTCGGGTTGCGCGCCAAGCTCAGCCTGAATGTCGGCGAACTGTTCCTTGATTTCTTCCAGTCCGCCCGCGAGTCCCGTGTAGAGATGGATGCCCGCCTTGATGATGCGGGCGCGGACTTCTTCGTTGCCAAGCGCGTAAGCTGCCGCCGCGCCGAGCGCCAGCCCCAGCAAAAATTTGTCGCGTCCTTTTTTGGGCAGTACGCCCGCCAGACTGGAAAACACGCCATTGTTTTGCGGCGTCAGGGTTGCGGTCAGGGTGTTCTTTTTGCCTTTGGATTTCTTGTGTTTTTTCGCCACGATTATTGCTCCTCTTGAAAGGGTTGATTCAACAGCCGGTCAAGCGCATAGACGCCGACAACGCCGCCGGCTGCCGATAATGCCGCCGTCAGATAATTGCCCCGTTCGACCGCCTTGCCCGCCGCCACTGCGGCCACCAACGCCGCGCCGGTCAGCGTCGCGTGTTTTAATAACGCCGCGTCAAAGACAGGCAGACGCGTTTTGCCGCGTTTCGCGAGGGCGGCGAGGGCGCTGTAACTGACGAAGCCGCGCACAAAATCATTCGCCGCGCCCGACAGGGTGAAAACCGGCTGGCGTTTGGCAGACTTTTTGGTGAGTTTGCGTTTCTTCATCATGCGTCGCCCGCAATTTTTTTCCGGCTGGCGCGCGGTTTTGATTGTTTGGGCGCGGGTTTGGCAGATTTGGCAGCGGCGGTTTTTATCGGCGTAGCCGCCGCTGTCGCTGCCGCAACCGCAACTGGATTTGGCGGCGCTTCTTCCAGACGCTCGCGCAGACGCGCCGAAGACTCGGATAGCGCCCCCAGACTGGAAACGGCAGCCTGTCGCAACCTGCTTTCCGCCAGCGCGCCACTTTCGCGCACGCCCTGACTCAACTTCGCGCCAGCATCCTTGATGCCGGCGCGCAGCCGTTCATTTTTATACAACCGCAAGGCGACGACGCCCACGACCAAACCTGCAAAAAATGGAAAAGGCATGATGCGCTCCTGATGAATACAGCAAGGATGAAACAGAATGAGAATAACAACTTTTCTCATTCTAAGGGGTTTCTGCGCGCTCCGGCAAGTGAAGCGTCCGCTACATCTTTCGTTCGACAACTTTCCGATAACTCTGCCGCACACCGTCCAGCAAGCCTTGCGCGCTTACGGAAAGCGCGGCGGTCGCGGCAGTGTCAGGAGAAAACAGTTCGCGCCACGCGCTGTCCGCGAGTAAGCGAGGGTCATACTCCAGTGTGCAGGATTTCGCCAGCGCGTTGAGTTTGACCTGCTGAATACCGGGAATTTCCGCCAGACCCGCGAAAAAACGCGCCAGAATATCCGGCGAAAATCGCGCCCGCAGCGGCGCGGGTACATCTGCCAATTTCAGCCGCACACGCCCCGGAATATGGTGCGCGATGCTGACTTCCGCGAGCAGGGCATTGAGCGTTTCAGACATGCCGCCCCCGCTTACGCCAACAGGCGATGCCGATGCGCCAGCATATGCGTCCCCAGACAGGCGACAAACACAGCCCCCGTCAGCGCGTGCGCGCGCGTCGCGCCCGTGGCGGCATAAACCAGCGACGCGCCCAGACTCGCCAACATGCCGTATTTGGCGTAACGATTCAATTGCAGCGAAGTCTGGTGGCAATGACGCCGCAAGTTTTGTCCGCGTTCGGGTTGACGCGCGGGTTTACTGGCAGACGCGCTGGCAGATGCGGGTACAGATTCCGGCAAAATCAGGGCAAGCGCCGCCGCTTCCACCGACTGTCGGGTGAGGCGCGTCGCGTCATAGCGCAGCAACAGACTGCCGCAACGGGGATTGGTTTCCACGCGACAGGAAACATCCAGCGCCCCCAATTGCGTCGCCAGACGCGCCAGCGTTTCCGGCACACGCAAGTCGCGCGCCCGCACACGCAGCCGACCGGGGATGGAAGAAGCAACAGGATTCATGATGGCTCACAAGACAGAAATGGATGAAAGTTTACCGTGACTTCTGGCGTTTGCGCGCAAGCGTGTTTCTGTTTCAACTACCCGTAATCCACCATCAATGGCGCATGGTCGGAAAAGCGGCTGTCCTTGTAGACGCGGGCTTCTCGTGCGCGGGCGGCAATTTCTGGCGTGGCAATCTGGTAGTCGATACGCCAGCCGACGTTTTTTGCCCAGGCTTCTCCCCGGTTTGACCACCATGTGTAGGCGCTTTCTCCGGCTTGTGGGTAGAGGCGGCGATAGACATCGACCCAGCCCTGTTCGTCCAGCATCCGCGAGAACCAGGCGCGTTCTTCGGGCAGGAAGCCGGAATTTTTCTGGTTGCCTTTCCAGTTTTTCAGGTCGATTTCCTGATGCGCGATGTTCCAGTCGCCGCAAAGCACGATTTCCCGCCCTTCCTGCATGAGCGCCGCGAGATGCGGGAAAAAGGCGTCCAGAAAACGAAACTTGGCGTCCTGTCGTTCCGGCGAGGACGAGCCGGAAGGCAGGTACAGCGAGATGACGGAATAATCGGCGAAATCCACGCGCAGGTAACGCCCTTCCGCGTCGAATTCGGGCTGCCCGAAACCCGGCGTGACCGTCTGCGGCAGCACCTTGCACCAGATGCCGACGCCGCTGTAACCCTTTTTTTCGGCGTAATGATAGTAGGCGTGATAGCCCGCTGGCGCAGACATGGCGGCTGCCAGATCGTTCGCCTGCGCCTTGATTTCCTGAAAACAGATGACATCAGGATTGACGGTGCGTAGCCAGTTTTCCACGCCTTTTTTCCAGGCTGCGCGAATACCATTGAGATTCAAGGAGATAATGCGTAACATACGATGTTCTTTCAATTGCAACAGGCTGTTTCAGGACGACATGAGCTTTCGCTTGTCATTTATCGAATTCGCCGTCGAACGGCAAATCCTGCGTTTTGGCGAATTTAAGACCAAAGCGGGACGTTTGTCGCCTTATTTTTTCAACGCCGGTCTGTTCAATGACGGCGAAGCCATGCGTCGCCTTTCCCGCTTTTACGCCGACGCCATTCTCGCCAGCAAGCTCGAATTCGACATGCTGTTCGGCTCCGCCTACAAGGGGATTCCACTGGTCACAGGCATCGCCATGACGTTGGCGGAATCGGGGCGCAACCTGCCTTTCGCCTATAACCGCAAGGAAGCCAAGGATCACGGCGAAGGCGGCGCGCTTGTGGGCGCGCCGCTGGCGGGGCGGGTGTTGGTGATTGACGACGTGATTTCCGCCGGCACTTCCATGCGCGAATCGGTGGACATCATCCGCGCCGCTGGCGCGGTTCCGGCTGGCGTCGCCATCGCCCTCGACCGCATGGAGCGCGGGCAGGGCAGTCTTTCCGCCGCGCAGGAAGTGGAGCAGAATTACAATTTGCCGGTCATTGCGGTCGCCACGCTGGAAGACCTGCTGGATTTTCTTCAACATCACCCGGAACTCGCCGCCTTTGAAACGGCAGTTACCGCTTATCGTCAGCAATATGGGAGCCAACATGTTAATCTGGTCTGACAAAACCCGCCGCAGCTTGTTTGCTCTGGCGCTATTTTCCGCCTCTGTGCCTGTTTGGGGCGCGCCGCCAGACGTGATTGCCCCCAGCGCAGGCCAGAGCGTTTGTTGCGTTGAGGCGTCCGGGCAACGCGTTTGCAGCGACATTGCGCCGCCGCAATGCAATGGTCGCGCGCTTAAAATCTACAATCGTCAGGGCTTGCTGGTGCGCGAAGTCGCCGCCCGCAAGAGCGCAGAAGAACAAGCGGCAATCAAGCAGCAGGAGGCGCTGGAGCAACAGGCGAAGGTTGCCGCTTACGCCCAACGGCTCAAGGATCGGGCGCTGCTGGATACCTACACCAGTCTGGAGGCGCTGGATCGCACCCAAAAACGTCAGGAAGAAGACGCTAAAACCGTTATTTCGGACGTTCGTTCCCGGCTTGACGCCGCCAAAAAGCGTAAACAGGAACTGGATGCCGAAGCCGAGTTCTACGCCAGTTCTCCCAAGGCGGCCCCGGCGGATTTGACCAAGCAGATACAGGACGAGGAATTTGAAATCAAATCGCAGACCACCTTGCTGGCGACCAAACAAAAAGATCTCGACCAGATTCGCAAAAAATTCGCGGAAGACCGGCAACGTTATATCGAACTCACCAGCAACGCGAATTAACAGGCACCAGAGTTGAATATCAATCCCGAAAAACATTGACAACCCGCCACATGCTCCCTATACTCTCGCTTCTCTGACGCGGGGTGGAGCAGTCTGGCAGCTCGTCGGGCTCATAACCCGAAGGTCGTAGGTTCAAATCCTACCCCCGCAACCAATTCTTGCTGAACGCTGTGTTCAGATCGCAAACCCGACGTATTCACTCACGTCGGGTTTTTTGTTGTCCGCTGTTTTGCCGTCGACAGATGCGATAATGACGGTCTTCAACGAATACAGGAGCACAACATGGCAGAACGTCTGGTTATTTTCGACACCACCTTGCGCGATGGCGAGCAAAGTCCCGGTGCTTCCATGACGCGGGAAGAAAAAATCCGCGTCGCCCGGCAGCTGGAAAAAATGCGGGTGGATGTCATCGAAGCCGGTTTTGCCGCCGCGTCCCCCGGCGATTTCGACGCCATTCACGCCATTGCCGAAACCATCCGCGAATCCACCGTCTGCTCACTCGCCCGCGCCAGTGAAAAAGACATCGAACGGGCAGGGGAAGCCATCGCGCCCGCCGAACGCAAGCGGATTCACACCTTCATCGCCACCAGCCCCATCCACATGGAAAAAAAGCTGCGGATGACGCCCGATGAAGTTGTGGAACAGGCGGTTAAATCCATTGGTTGGGCGCGGCAATACACCGATGACGTGGAATTTTCCGCCGAGGACGCGGGGCGTTCCGAACTGGATTTTCTCTGCCGCATTTTTGAAGCCGTCATCAAGGCGGGCGCGACCACCCTGAACGTGCCCGACACCGTGGGCTACAACCTGCCGCAACAGTTTTCAGAAACCATCCGCCAGTTGCTCCTGCGCGTACCGAATGCCGACCAGGTAATCTGGTCGGTGCATTGCCACAATGATTTGGGGCTGGCGGTCGCCAACTCTCTTTCCGCCGTGCTGGCGGGCGCGCGGCAGGTGGAATGCACGATTAACGGTCTGGGCGAACGGGCGGGCAATGCCGCGCTGGAAGAAATCGTCATGACGGTACGCACACGCCCGGATATTTTCGCCGTCGACACCGCCATCGACGCCACCCAGATTGTGCCCGCCTCCCGTCTGGTTTCCCAGATTACCGGCTATCCCGTGCAGCCCAACAAGGCGATTGTCGGCGCTAACGCCTTCGCGCACGAATCCGGCATCCATCAGGACGGTGTGCTGAAACACCGCGAAACCTACGAAATCATGCGCGCCGAAGACGTGGGCTGGAAACAGAACAAACTGGTGCTCGGCAAACATTCGGGACGCAACGCCTTCAAGAGCCGCCTTTCAGAACTCGGCATCGTCCTCGCCAGCGAAGAAGCCCTGAACGCCGCCTTCGCCCGTTTCAAGGAACTGGCGGACAAGAAGCACGAAATTTTCGACGAGGATTTGCAAGCTCTGGTTTCCGACGAAACCGTGACACCCGCCGCCGAGCATTACAAACTCAATTACTCGCAAGTGTCCTCCGAAACCGGCGAAACGCCCCACGCCAAAGTGACTTTGAGCGTCGGCGGTCAAGAGCAGGAAGCCGAAGCCAGCGGCTCCGGTCCCGTAGACGCCGCTTTCAAGGCGATTGAGCACGTCGCGGCAAGCGGCGCGAAACTCCTGCTCTATTCCGTCAACGCCATCACCACCGGCACCGACGCCCAGGGCGAAGTCACCGTGCGCCTCTCCAAAGCCGAGCGCGTCGTCAACGGTCAAGGCGCAGACACCGACATCGTGATCGCCTCCGCCAAGGCGTACATCAACGCTCTGAACAAGCTCCATTCCAGTCAGGGCAGGGTGAATCCGCAGAAGGGCGAGGTTTAGTCAGAGGACAGAGGACAGAAGACAGGTGACAGAAAAATTTGCGGCGGCGTAGCCGCCGGTCACTAATCTGATGCCTGTTTCCTGACGCCTGATCCCTGCCCTGTCTTTCGTGCGTAAAACACCACGCTCACAAATAACGTCAGCGCCAGCAGGGTTTCGACACGCGCCAGACGCAGGCTTAGTCCGGTGTCGGAGAGGGCGCGCAACACGCCTTCCATGAGGTAGGGCAGGGCGACCAGCGACGCGACCTGAAAGGTGTAGCGGCGGCGTTGCAGGATGCCGGGGCAGAGAAACAGCAGGGGGATCGCTTTCAGCGCCAGCCATGAGCCGCCGGCTTGTACAGGGGCGAGCCAGAGTTCCCATGCCAGACAGAGCAGGATGAGCGCAATCAGGCTGACCATGGCGGTCAGGTGCAGGGTTTTGAGGTTCATGGAAAGGGGGCAGGGGCGAAAGGCTTGCTATTATAGTCGTTCCTTCATCCTGACTTTTCCTCTGTGTCGCGCTCTCTTGCTCAACGTCTTGTTGCCTTGCCCGTCGATCTCGCGCGGGTGTTTCGGCGTGAACGGTTGTCGCAGATGGCGGCGGCGCTGGCGTATTCCACGTTGCTGACGCTGGCGCCGCTGACGACTTTGGTTCTGGTCGTGGCGACGCACTTGCCGGGCTTCAATGTATTGGTCGGGCAACTCGACCGTTTCCTCATCCGCACCCTGTTGCCGAATCAGTCCGGCGGCGCGGTCGCGGAGCATATTTTTCGCATGGCGAATCAGGCGAATGACTTGACCTGGCCTTGGGTGATGACGCTGGTCGGCATGGTGTTTTTGATGTTGCATACGCTGGAAGGCGCGTTTAACCAGATTTGGGGCGTGCGCGAAGGGCGCTCATGGCGGCGGCGGTTGCCGCTGTATCTCGTGGGCATGGTGGGCGTGCCGCTGTTCATGGGGATGATGACCAGCCTCTCCTATTTTCTCGTCAATTTGGCGTTGGGTTGGGGGCAGGGATTGGCATCGTATCAGCAGCAAATCATCAACTGGCTGGATTTCACGCTGCTGGCGGCGTTTTTCGCGCTGCTGTATGCGGCGATGCCGAATGTACGGGTTGGGCGTCCTGCCGCGCTCTGCGGTGGTGTGCTTGTGAGTCTGGCGATGGCGGGGATGAAACTGGGTTTTCGCTGGTACATTGCCCAGGCAACGTTCTATTCCAAGCTGTATGGCGCGATGGCGGTTTTGCCCATTTTCCTGCTCTGGCTGTATCTCACCTGGGCGCTGGTGCTGGGGGTGGCGATTCTGGTGGCCAGTCTGGATGGGGCGCTGCTCCGGCAGCGGCGGTGAGGCAGGGCGGGATCAAAGAACCGCGTTCCGCCAAAAGCCGCGCCCTGCCTGATGTTCCTACGCCTCAAACGTAAACAACTCAATGCGACCATTCTGTTCGATGATGGTGAGTTTCCTGCATTCGCGGACTTTATCGTTGCCGTCCAGACGCAGGGCGCATTGTTTGCCGGTGACGCTGCCGCTGGTTGCCAGTAGCGCGGATGAGGTACGCAGGGGGGCGTGTTCCGGCAGCAGCAGGACGGGGGAGGCGTTTTCGACCAGTGTGCCGGGGATGGCGTCGAGGGCGATGATTTGCAAGCCGATTTCGATGTGTTCGGGATTTTCCGAAATCGCCCAGCGCACCAGACAGACGAGCCAGCCGGGATCGGAATCCGGTTGCAGGGCGACAACATCGCCGATACGAATGTGTCCGGTCGTGCCGTTCAGGTGCATGAGGGCGTAACCATCGGGGCTTTCGTTGATGATCATCCACTGGCTGAAATCCTTGTTGTCGTCCCGCGTTGTCTGCCGCAAAAGCTGGTTAAAGCGATTCAGTCCGGCGCACAAGACGGCGCGCCGGTGATTGGCCTGGCGGCGACGCGGGAAACGGCGTTTTCCGGGCGTACCCCAGGCGGCAATCAGACGGCGCAACGCGCCCTGTCCAGCCGGAGTGTCGGCGAGCGCGGGCAGGCGCAGGTCATGGGCGCTGCTCCCGGCGTTTAAGGCATCCAGATGTTGTTGAGCCAACGCGGCGATGCGAGCGCAGGAAAAATAAAACACATGGTATTCCGGGGGCGGCGCGCGGCGGGAGAGCGCGAACAGGGAGAAGTCGTGCGTCGGTTCAATCCAGAACACCGCGCCGCTGTCGGCGGGCGCTTCGGCGGTGAAAATCACGCGGTCGGCAAGCCCCGCGATGTAATCGGCGACGAATTCCAGTTCTCTGGACGCATGGGAAGCCGGTTGCCCTGCCGCCAGCAGCAAGGCTTCACGGTAGGCGGTCAGTTTGCGTTTAGGATCCGTCGTTTCCAGCGGCGCGCGCAGACTGCGTTGGTAAGCGCCGTGCAGACGTTGCCAGATGCCTTGTTGGGCGGAGGCGGCGACCAGATAGCTGACGTAGAGATGTTGGTGCAGGCAGAAGGTGATGCGTTCCAGCGGCGGAAACAGGAAACTGATGGGCGTATCTTCCGGCAGACTGTTCAGCAGCCATTCATACGCCGCCGCCAGTTTATCGAGCAGATTTTGCAGGGTGTGCACCTGCTGGCGCAGGGCGCGGTCAAGCGGAATGCGCGAGCCGACGAAATTCCCCGCCTGCGCTTTCAGGAGCAGGTTCAGGCAGGTGAACAACATTTCGAGTGTGTTCTGGCAGGACGCGGGAGGCAGCCCCGTGTCCCGCAAACGCTTCAGTTGAGCGATCAGCACATTCGCGTCCAGTTCTCCCGCCTCCTGATGTTCCGTCAGAAAGGACTGGATGGCGCGTAACTGCCCCTCACCCGAATCATTTGTGGATTTCATAAAAATCCGCTCCGATTGAAATTCGCGCAAACCATACAAAATAGAAATCCGGATTATGACATGACTGACAGGTAGGGATGCGTTCAGTGTTTTGTAAAAGCGGCAAAAAAATTCAGGCGTTCCCGCAGGAACGCCTGAATATCACGCGGGTCGTCAAACCCATGTAGAAGGAATACAACGAATCCGGCTTGAAGCAGACTTAAACCTTGACCGCTTTTTCCAGCAGTTTGGTTACGCGCCAGGCTTTGCTGCGGGAAATCGGGCGGGATTCCTCGATTTCGACCAGATCGCCTTCGCCCATTTCGTTGTTTTCGTCATGGGCGTGATACTTCTTGGACTTGGTGAGGAACTTGCCGTAAACCGGGTGCTTCACCCGGCGTTCGACCAGAACGGTCACGGTTTTGTCCATTTTGTCGCTAACCACGCGACCCACCAGAGTACGCTTGGTGCTCGTGTTTTCAGTCATTATTGCACCGCCTTTTCACGGATGAGGGTACGCACCCGCGCGATGTCGCGGCGCACCTTGCCAATCTGGCTGGTATTGGAGAGTTGTTGCGTGGCGTTCTGCATCCGCAGGCTGAACTGCGCTTTCAGGAGTTCCACGAGTTCGACCTTCAACTCGTCCGTGTTTTTTTGTCTTAATTCAGTCGTTTTCATATCACACCACATGCCGGGTTACGAAGGTGGTCGCCAAGGGCAGCTTGGCGGCTGCCAAACTGAAGGCTTCACGCGCCAGCGCTTCGGAAACGCCGTCCATTTCATACAGAACCTTGCCGGGCTGAATTTCAGCAACCCAGTATTCAGGGTTCCCCTTGCCGTTACCCATACGGACTTCAGCGGGCTTCTTGGAGATGGGTTTGTCCGGGAAGACGCGAATCCAGATACGACCGCCCCGTTTGATGTGCCGGGTCATGGCGCGACGGGCGGCTTCAATCTGGCGCGCGGTCAGACGACCCCGCCCTGTTGCCTTCAAACCCCATTCGCCGAAGGAAACCTTTGCGCCGCGAGTGGCCAAGCCCTCGTTACGACCCTTTTGTTCCTTGCGGTATTTACGACGATTTGGTTGCAGCATTTCAAGCACCTGCCTTTCTTACACGCTTGCCGGGGGCTTTGGTTTCGCCGCCAGCGGGTTTTTTGTCCGCGGCAGCGACGCTGGCCTCACCAGTGGCAGCGCCGGCATTCCGGCGGGGGGCGCGCGGCTTGTCGCCTTCGGGACGGTCAGAGCGCGGGCGACGGGCGCGACGGTCATCGCCGCCGGGAGCTTCGACTTCGGGCTGTTCGCCTTGTGCCAGACGCTCGCCCTTGTACACCCACACCTTGATTCCGATCGCGCCATAGGTGGTTTCGGCGGTGGATGTGCCGTAGTCGATGTCGGCGCGCAGGGTGTGCAGGGGCACACGACCTTCGCGGTACCACTCGGTACGGGCGATTTCCGCGCCATTCAAGCGACCGGAACTCATGATTTTGATGCCTTGAGCGCCCAGACGCATGGCGTTTTGCATCGCCCGCTTCATGGCGCGACGGAACATGATGCGCTTTTCAAGCTGCTGGGCGATGGAGTCGGCAATCAGTTGCGCGTGAATTTCCGGCTTTCTGATTTCCTCAATCGACACATGCACGGGTACGCCCATGATGCTGCCCAGGTCTTTTTTCAGCACGTCGATGTCTTCGCCCTTCTTGCCGATCACCACGCCCGGACGGGCGGAAAAAACGGTGATGCGGGCGTTCTTGGCAGGACGCTCGATCAACACGCGACCCACGGAAGCGTGTTTCAGTTTGCGGTTCAGGTATTCGCGCACCATCACGTCCTGGGCGAGCATACCGGGGAAATCCCTGGAGTTGGCGAACCAACGGGAATCCCAGTCACGCGTGACGCAAAGGCGAAAGCCTGTCGGATGAATTTTTTGTCCCATGACTTTTCCTTTAGTTTCCGACGGTCACATAGATATGGCAGGTCGGCTTGGAGATCCGGTTGCCACGACCTTTTGCGCGCGCCGTAAAACGCTTCAAGACCGCGCCTTTTTCGACATAGATGGTTTTCACCTTCAATTCGTCGATGTCGGCGCCGTCGTTGTGTTCGGCGTTCGCCACGGCGGAGAGCAGCACCTTCTTGACAATGCCCGCGCCCTTCTGGGGCGAGAACGTCAGAATGTTCAAGGCGCTGTCAATCGCTTTGCCGCGTACCAAATCGGCAATCAGACGACCCTTTTGGGCGGAAAGGCGCACGCCACGCAAGTTTGCAGTAGTTTCCATGTGCCTCTCCTTATTTCTTCGCCTTTTTGCCGGCGGTGTGACCCTTGAATGTACGGGTCAGGGAAAACTCGCCCAGCTTGTGACCGACCATGTTTTCCGTCACGTAGACCGGAATGTGTTGTTTGCCGTTATGCACGGCGATTGTCAGACCCACGAAATCCGGCAGGATGGTGGAGCGACGCGACCAGGTTTTGATCGGGCGCTTGTCCTTGCCAGCATGGGCAGTGTCGACTTTTTTCAGCAGGTGGGCATCGACAAACGGGCCCTTTTTAATGGAACGTCCCATATTCTCTTACCCCTTAACGCTTATGACGACGCTGCACGATCATGCTGTCCGTGCGCTTGTTGTTGCGGGTGCGATAACCCTTGGTCGGTTGCCCCCAAGGATTGACCGGAACGCGGCCTTCGCCTGTTTTGCCTTCGCCGCCACCGTGCGGGTGGTCGACCGGGTTCATGACGACGCCACGGACGGTCGGGCGAATACCGCGCCAGCGATTGGCGCCGGCCTTGCCGATTTTCCGCAGACTGTTTTCTTCGTTGCCGACTTCGCCGATGGTGGCGCGACATTCGATATGCACGCGGCGGATTTCACCAGAGCGCAACCGAACCTGGGCATAGACGCCTTCACGGGCAAGCAACTGCACGGAAGTACCGGCGGCGCGGGCGATTTGCGCGCCCTTGCCGGGCAGCATTTCCACGCAGTGCAGCGTCGCGCCGACGGGAATGTTGCGAATCGGCAGGGTGTTGCCCGGCTTGATCGGCGCTTCCGAACCGCTGATGACTTGTTGACCGACGATCATCCCCTTGGTGGCGATGATGTAACGGCGCTCGCCATCGGCATAGCACAACAGGGCGATGTGCGCGGAACGGTTGGGATCGTATTCAATCCGTTCAACCTTGGCGGGCACGCCATCCTTGTCGCGCTTGAAATCAATCATGCGGTAATGTTGCTTGTGACCGCCGCCCTGATGACGGACGGTGATGCGACCATTGTTGTTGCGTCCGGCCTTGACGGACTGCGATTCAACGAGGCTGGCCAAGGGCTTGCCCTTGTGCAGATGCTCGTGAACCACCTTGACCACGGCGCGACGGCCGGGCGAAGTCGGCTTGACTTTGACGAGGGCCATTTAAGCGTTCCCCCCTTCCACGAAGTTGATTTCCTGACCGGCTTTCAGGCTGACAAACGCTTTCTTCCAGCCTTTACGCTGACCCATTTTCTGGCGGAAACGCTTGACCTTGCCCTTGACATTCAGAACCTGCACGGATTCCACCTCGACCTTGAACAGAAGCTCAACGGCGGCCTTGATTTCAGGCTTGGCGGCATCGGCAGCGACACGAAAGACGACCTGATTGCGCTTGTCGGCGATATAGGTGGCCTTTTCGGAAATTTGCGGTGCCAAGAGCACCTGCAACAGACGTTCCTGATTTGCGCTCATGCCCACATCTCCTCAAACTTGGCCACCGCGTTCTTTGTGACCAGCACGCGGGGAAAACGGATCAGGGAAACCGGGTCGGCCTCCTGCGCTTCCAGCACCAGCACATTGGGCAGGTTGCGGGAAGACAGATAGAGGTTTTCGTCGAGTTGATCCGTGATGACCAAAAGACGTTCTTCCAGACCCAGCCCCTTCAGCTTTTGCGTAAAGAGCTTGGTCTTCGGCGCTTCGATGGAGAGCGCGTCCACCACCACCAGCCGATTCTGGCGCACCAGTTCGGAGAGGATGGACGCCACGCCAGCGCGGAACATCTTTTTGTTAACCTTCTGGCTGAAATTTTCTTCCGGGCTGTTCGGGAAAGCCCGACCGCCTCCACGCCAGATGGGGGAGGAAGACATACCGGCACGGGCACGCCCCGTACCTTTCTGCTTCCAGGGTTTGTGAGTGGTATGCGCCACTTCGGAGCGATTCTTCTGCTGACGACTCCCGGCGCGGGCGTTGGCTTGATACGCCACGACCACCTGGTGAATCAACGCTTCGTTGTAATCGCGGGCAAAGAGCACATCGGAAGCCTGCAATGTCGCGGTTTCCTGGCCTTGCTGATTGATGACTTTCAGTTCCATGCTGACTCCTTACGCTTTTACCGCAGGCTGCACGACAACGTCGCTGCCCTTGGAGCCTGGCACGGCGCCTTTCACCAGCAGAAGCTGGCGTTCGGCATCCACGCGCACAATAATCAGACTCTGCTGGGTGCGCGTCGCGTCGCCCAGATGTCCCGCCATGCGCTTGCCGGGGAACACCCGACCAGGGTCTTGCGCCATACCGATGGAACCGGGCGCGTTGTGGGAAACAGAGTTGCCGTGCGAAGCACGATTGGAACTGAAGTGGTGGCGCTTGATGCCGCCCTGAAAGCCCTTACCGACAGAAGTGCCGGTAACATCGACTTTCTGACCCTCAGCGAAAATGGTGACTGCCACAGCGTCGCCCGGCTTGAAGCCAGAGAGCTGAGCGGGTTCAACGCGGAATTCCTTCAGGACATGCCCGGCTTCCACCCCCGCCTTTGCCACATGCCCCGCGAGGGGCTTGGTGACGCGAGAGGCGCGGCGGCTGCCGAAGGCGACCTGCACGGCTGCATAGCCGTCGGTTTCCGGCGTTTTGACTTGGGTCACGCGGTTGTTGGACACGTCAAGCACCGTAACGGGGATGGACGCGCCATCCTCGGCAAAGATGCGAGTCATGCCAACCTTGCGACCAACAAGGCCTAGACTCATGTTTTTTCTCCTCATCGTCGACTACGATTGGCCGACAGATGGACAAACAAAATGGGCAGCGCAAAGACACGCCACCCCCGAAAAACCGCAGATTATAACCACAAAATTCTGGAATGCAAACAGTTTTATGTGGTTGATGGAGCACGGACGATGGGTCATCTTCAACCCGCTCCGTGGTTATAGGGGCGGGTTGGGTGGAGTCAGGTAGGGTGGGATCGTAGATGCCATCCTGCGAAATCCACCTATCGGGAGCATTGGCGCTTCCGGCTATGGCTTTTGCCTTTGATCCCTGCCCCCTGATTCCCGAACCCGGCACAGCTATTGCTTTTATTTCTCCGGTTTTGTCGTTTTCAAGGAATCGGGTCATGAACAGGTCATTTTCGGGGATGGTTATTCTGGCGGCTGCGCTGCTTTCCGCTTGCGCTTCGACGCCGCCGACCAGTGTGCATCAGCCGATGACGGCGCGACCTGAATATCGGCAAATGCCGCAGGCGGCAAACGGCAGTATTTTCCAGGATGCTTCGATGCGCCCGCTTTTTGAAGACCGGCGCGCCCGCTATGTGGGCGACATCCTGACGGTGAGTATCACGGAAAACAACGCGGCTTCCGCCGAATCCGCGAGCAATGCCAATCGCAGCGGCAAGGTCGGGGCGGGCGTCAATGCGCTGAATGTTTATCCTTTGAACAACATCAAGCAGTTCAACAAGCTCTCCGATTTGAACATTGACGCGAGCAGTTCCAATACCTTCACGGGCAGCGGCGATGTGGAAAATACCAACGCTTTCAAGGGCACGATTACCGTGACGGTGATTGATGTGTATCCCAACGGCAATTTGCTGGTGTCGGGCGAAAAACAGGTTTCCATCGGGCATCAGCAGGAATTCATCCGGCTCTCCGGTGTGGTCAATCCGCGTGATGTGAAGAGCGAAACCAACAGCGTGGATTCTTCCCGCATCGCGGACGCGCGTATCGAATACAAGGCTTCCGGCTACATCAGCGAGGCGCAGATTATGGGCTGGATGGCGCGGTTTTTCCTCTCCGTTTTGCCTTTCTGAAAAAGGAAAACATCATGTCTGAAAGCGGCAAAACTGAAAATGGCGGAACTGAACGCGGCGAAAAATTCCCGTCAAATTTTTCTAAAAATGTGGCGATCCTGATTGCCTTCCTGCTCGCGCTCATCGCGATCTGGATGCCTTGGCCCGCGCGGGCGGAACGGCTGAAAGACCTGGCGAACATTCAGGGGGTGCGGAATAACCAACTGGTCGGTTACGGGCTGGTGGTGGGGCTGGATAACAGCGGCGACCAGACCACGCAAACGCCGTTTACTTCGCAGTCGGTGCTGAACATGCTCGCGCAGATGGGGGTGAACATGCCGATGGATCAGATTCGCAGCATCCAGTTGAAAAACGTCGCTGCCGTGATGGTGACGGCGAATCATCCGCCCTATGCCCGTCCCGGTCAGGCGATTGATGTGACGGTTTCTTCCATCGGCAACGCCAAGAGTCTGCGCGGCGGCACTTTGTTGATGACGCCGTTAAAAGGCGCGGACGGGCAGACTTACGCGGTCGCCCAAGGCAATGTGCTGGTGGGCGGCGCGGGCGCGGCGGCGCCGGGGGCGCGGGTGCAGGTGAATCATCTTTCCGCCGGACGCATTCCCGCTGGCGCGACGGTAGAGCGTGCCGTGCCAACGGCGGTGGGGCAGGAGGCGTTCGTGACCTATGAACTGTCGGAGATGGATTTCGACCTTGCCAGCCGCGCGGTGACGACCATCAATCAGACCATGGGCGCGGGGACGGCACAGGCGATTGACGGGCGGCAGTTCCGTGTTTTCGCGCCGGAAAATCCCGACGCGCGCGTGGCGTTCATGGGGCGGTTGGAAAATATCGAAATCACGCCTTCGCCCGCTCAAGCCAAGGTGGTGATGAATCCGCGCACCGGCTCGGTGGTGATGAATCAGAAGGTCGCCATCGAAGCCTGCGCCATTTCGCACGGCAATCTTTCCGTCATCGTCGAGAGCGAACAGACGATTGTCAGCAGCCAGAGCAGCGCCCGTTTGACGATCGATGGCACCAATCTGCTGTCTCTCAAGGCCGGTACGAATCTCGCGGATGTGGTGAAAGCCCTGAATTCTCTGGGCGCGAATCCGCAGGATTTGCTGGCGATTTTGCAAGCCATGAAAGCGGCGGGGGCGCTGCGCGCCGAATTGGAGATTATCTGATGGCGGTCAACAAAATCACGGATGCCGCGTCACTCGCGGGTGATGTGCAAAGCGCCCGCGACCTGCGCGCGAAATTCAAGACGGACAAGGAAGCGGGCGTCAAGGCGGCGGCGCAGGAATTTGAAGCCCTTTTTTTACAGATGATGTTGAAATCCATGCGCGCCACCACCGACCAGGACAGCCTGATGGACAGCGAAGCCAGCCGGTTTTTTACCGGCATGCTGGATGAACAGATCGCCAAGGATATTTCCAGAACCGGCAGCATCGGTCTGGCGAAGGTATTGGAGGAACAATTGAGCCTACGGATTAACGGTCAGGATGCCGTGAGCGACAGCGGCAAAGCGCGCGAAATCAACCACGATTTGAACGCGGTTTTGCGGGCGGCAACTATTTCCGCTTCGCATGGCGACGATTTGCCGCTTGCCGCCTTCAGGAATTTGCAGGCGGCGCTGGAACGCGCGACGGTCAACCGCGCCGCAGCCAACGACGGGGCAGTGGGTGAGCCGGTCGCCGCCACCCCGAAAGCGTTTGTCCGCCAGATGTGGCCACACGCGGTTGAAGCCAGCCGCGACACCGGCATCCCGCCGCAATTCCTGATTGCCCACGCGGCGCTGGAAAGCGGTTGGGGACAGCGCGACATCAAGAACGCCGATGGCAGTCCGACATACAACCTGTTCGGCATCAAGGCGGGCGCAAGCTGGCAGGGCAAGAGCGCCGAAGTCAGCACCACCGAATACGAAAACGGCGCGCCGGTCAGAGAGAAGGCGCGTTTCCGCGCTTACAACTCCTACGCGGAAGCCTTTGCCGATTATGCCAATTTGCTCGCCACTTCCCCGCGCTATGGCGGAGTGATTGGCTCTCAGGATGGCACAGAGTTTGCTCGTAGGTTGCAGCAGGCGGGCTATGCCACCGACCCGAAATACGCCGAAAAACTTGCGGCCATTATCAACGGCGCGACATTGCGACAAGCGTTCATCGGTTAGTTCGGGTAACAAGGCTCAATAAATTCCTGCCTATGCCGTAATAATACGGTAGAGAATCGGAGAATCATCATGAGTCTTTTAGGAACAGGCGTTACCGCCCTGAATACAGCCCAACTGGGATTGGCGACGACGATGCACAACATCTCGAACGTCAACACGCCGGGTTACACCCGGCAATCCACCATGCAGGCGACCAACAACGCCATGATGACGGGCGCGGGTTCGATTGGCATGGGTGTGCATGTGCAGACCGTCCTGCGCAACTACGACGACATCCTGAACAAACAGGTGAACGACGCGCAAACCAAGACCAGCGAGTTGAGCGCCTACTATTCGATGATTTCCCGCATCGACAATCTGCTGGCTGATCCCAATTCCGGCATTTCGCCAGTGCTGGCGAGCTTCTTTCAAGCCACGCAGGACGTTGCCGCCAATCCCTCGCTGATTTCCGCGCGGCAGGCGATGACGAGTTCCGCGCAGGCGCTCGTGACCCGCTTCCAGACGCTGGAAAATCGCCTCGGTCAACTCTACGACGAAACCAACACCCAGATTTCGACCACGGTCAATGAAATCAACGCTTACAGCAGCCAGATTGCCAATCTCAACGAAAAAATCATCGCCCTTTCCGCTGTCGGGCATCCGCCCAACGATTTGCTGGACGCGCGCGAACAACTGGTTTTTGAACTGAACCAGCTCGTGCGCGTCAGTTCCTACGTGGATTCCGATAATTCCCTGAACGTGTTTATCGGCAACGGGCAGCCGCTGGTGGTCAACATCATGACCATGCCGCTGGAGGTACGTCCCTCTTCTGCCGACCCGGAACGCCTCATCATCGGACAAAGAAACAGTGTTTCCGAGTTTCCCGAATCCTATCTGGATGGCGGCTCTCTGGGCGGTCTGCTCGCTTTTCGCAGGGAGGCGCTCGACCAGGCCGCCAATTCTTTGGGGCAGGTCGCCGCCAGCCTCGCGCTGACGGTGAACGCGCAACAGGCGTTGGGGCAGGATTTGCTGGGAACGGTTCATGGCGACGCGGGCTTCGTCGACGATTTTTTCAGGCTGGGCGCTCCCAAGTCGATTCCCAACGCGCTTAATGCCGGAACCGGCAGTATTAACAGCTTCACATTCGACGCGCCCAAAATGTCGGATAGCGGCAATTTTTATACTGATTTGAGAAACAGCGATTACGAAGTCCGCTTCACCAGCGCCGGGGGCGGGGCTTTTACCATCACCCGTTTGAGCGACAAGGCAGTGGTGGCTTCCGGCACAGCGATAGGGGCTTCCACCGTCGTGAGCTTTGACGGGCTGACGCTGGATCTTTCCGGCGGTCATGCGGCGGGCGACACCTATTTGCTGGAACCCACCCGCGAAGCCGCCCGCAATATCAAGGTGAATCAGGAAGTCGTCGCCGACGTGCGCCGCATCGCCGCCGCCATGCCGATTCGCACCAGGGCAGAACCGACCAATACGGGTCATGCGGTCATCAGCGCGGGAGAAGTGGTGGGGGCAGGTTACACGATTCCCTCGCCCGCGCTGACCTTCAACTACGACGAAGCAGCGGGCGAACTGCGCGGCTTTACCGCCGGCTCGACCGTGAATGTTAATGGCATTGACGTGACGGTTAATGGCGCTGGCGGGATTGCCTACACCAGAGGCGACGCCACCACCATCATTGTCAATGGCTTTTCTTTCAACCTCACCGGTTTTCCCAACGACAATGACGCCTTCACCCTCGAAGCCAACGAAGGCGGCACGGCGGATTCCCGCAACATGGTCAAAATCGGCGCGCTGCAAACCGCGCTGACCACGAACGGCGACGGCACCAAAGGCGTCGCGACCTTTCAGGTTGCCTACGCCCAACTGGTCAGCGACATCGGCACCAAAACCAAAACCGTGCTCTCCAACGGCACGGCGCAGGATACCGTGTTGCAACAGGCGCTCGAATCCAGAAGCACGGTCGCCGGAGTGAATCTGGATGAAGAAGCGGCCAATCTTTTGAAGTATCAACAGGCTTATCAGGCCGCCGCCAGAGTGATGAATACCGTCTCCACCCTGTTCGACACCCTGCTTTCCATCGGCGCGTAGTTCGGAAGACAGAGGACTGAGGACAGAAGACAGAGGACAGAAGACAGTCAAGTTAGGGCGCGTAGCGCCGTTAAAGGAAAAGGAAGGCAGACAATGAACATGACAATGATCCAAACCAGCAGAGGCGCGGTCTCTGCTGGTTTGACTGTCCTCT
>JAITSU010000094.1 GCA_031287525.1 Zoogloeaceae bacterium
CCGCCTGCATCCTTTTTTTGGAAAACACGACCGAATCCATGCAGACGACCCAACTGATTTCGACCACGATGGAAGTGGCGATGGCGACCATTGCGAGGGGGATGAGCGGGGCTGGCAGGGTTGCGGCGCAGAGCGCCAGGGCGATGCCTTTGTTGCGGTAGGAAACCATGAGCACATCGGTAACGCGCGCGCTCCAGGCGATGCCTTTTCGCTCTTCGACGGCGTTTAACGCCGTACCTAGGCCGAAGGTTCGCAGGGCGGCGATGGCGAGGAAGGCGATGAGCATGGCGGCGTCGGTATCCTTGAAATTGGCGGTGCTGACAGAGAGCCAGACGAGAAAAAAGATGGTGCAGTTCAACACGATGGCCATTGTGGTGGGCTGGATTTTGATCCTGGTGAGCAGACGGGAGATGAAGAGCGGGATGCCGATGATGGTGACGACGGTGAGGATCAGCAGGCGCATGTCTACGGTTTCACCGAGGATGAGCCAGATGACGGCGGGAATCCAGGCGAGCGCGATGAGGTAGGTGTAAATGGTGGCGCGGGCGGCGTGTTCGGCGTCGCCGCGCAGGATGAAGGAAAGCGGCGCGACAGAGGCGGCGAAGGGGGCGGCGGCGATGAAAACCAGCCCCTCGGCGTAGCCCTGCCAGGTGTCTTTCATCAAAAAGTAGCCCGCCAGCGGCACGGCGGCGGCGAGCGCCATGCCAAGCAGCACGCCGCGCGTCAGGTCTTTGGGGCGGTAGGTTGGACTTAACTTTTTGGCGGGAATTCTGGATAGCGACAGGGTCATCATCAGCGCCAGCCCGATGATGGTGAGTTTGGTGCGGACGCTTTGGGTCAGCGTCTCGGCGGGGAAGACGCCGGAAAAATATGTGAGCAGCGACACGACCAGCGCCAAGCCCATCATGAAGGCGCTGCTGCACAACAGTTTTTTGAGGAGGTTTGTCGTCATCATTGTTAATAACGGGGGGTTTTTGCAAGGTGGCGCGGGACGCGCTTCACTCCATTTTACCCTGCGGGTCTTTCACTTTTTCGACGACAGGGCATCCAGTAATTTTCGCGCTTTTTTGTGTCCCTGTCTGGCGGCTTTGCGTAGCCATTCAAGGGCTTGGGCTTTGTTCTTTTTGACGCCCTCGCCCTTGAGATATGCCTTGCCCAGACTATGCTGCGCTTCGTCATTGCCCTGTTTGGCGGACTTTTTGTACCATTTGACCGATTCGGCAAGGTCTTTTTCGACGCCCTTGCCACGTTTGTAAGAACAACCCAGACAGTATTGCGCCTCCTCATCGCCCTGTTCGGCGGCAAGCTGAAAATACTTTACGGCTTTGTCATGGTCTTTCCTGACGCCATCACCCTGACAATAATCGTAACCCAGTATGCATTGCGCCAACGCATCGCCCTGTTCAGCCGCTTTTTCGTACCATTTCACAGCCTCGGCATGGTCTTCTTTGATGCCTTTGCCATGATAGCAGGCGTAACCCATATTGCATTGCGCTGTCGCGTGTCCTTGTTCGGCGGCTTTTTTGTACCATTTAACCGCCTTGGCAGCGTCTTTTTTTACGCCATGACCATAAAAATAGGCATCGCCCAGATTATTTTGCGCGCGGATGTGCCCTTGCAGGGCGGCGAGTCTGTACCATTTTACGGCTTTGGCATAGTTCCTTTTTACGCCAGTGCCGAACTCGTAAGCGACGCCCAGACTATTTTGCGCCTTGGCGAATCCCTGTTTTGCGGCGCGTTTATACCATTTGGCGGCTTCAGTATTGCTCTGTTTAACGCCCATACCATCCCGATACATCAGGCTTAGATTGTGTTGCGCGTGATCACAACCTTGCTCCGCCGCAAGTCGATACCATTTCACCGCTTCGGCGTAATCTTGCTCAACACCCGTGCCGAATTCGTAAGCTACGCCCAGCTCATTTTGCGCTCCGTCATGCCCTTGTTCGGCAGCGAGACGAAACCATTTCAATGCTTTGGCGGCATCCTGTTTGACGCCATCACCTTTCTTGTACATTAACCCAAGGTTGCATTGGGCGTTGCTATCTTTTTGCCGGGCGGCGCGTCTGTACCATTTCAAGGCTTCGTTCCAGTCCTTTTCAATCCCTTTGCCTGAAAAATACGCATAACCCAGACTGCATTGCGCTCCTGCGTGTCCTTGTTCGGCAGCCAGCCGATACCATTTCACGGCTTCGACAAAATCCTGCGCTACGCCTTTGCCATCATGGTAGGCATCTGCCAATTTCACCTGCGCTTCCACGTCGTCTTGCTCCGCCGCAAGTCGATACCATTTCACCGCTTCGGCGTAATCTTGCTCAACACCCTCGCCATACTCGTAAGCGGCACCCATATTGCATTGCGCCGGGGCAACCCCCTGTTTTGCGGCGAGCCTGTACCACTTGACCGCTTCATAATGGTCTGCTTTGACGCCTTCGCCACAACTGTGGACATAGCCCAAAGCGGTTTGCGCTATTGCGTTGCCCTGCGCGGCAGCCAGACGGAGCCATTTCATGGCTTCGACAAAATCCTGCTCTACGCCTTTGCCATTATGGTAGGCATTTGCCAATTTCACCTGCGCTTCCACTTCGCCTTGTTCCGCTGCAAGTCGGATTTGCGCGATTGAGTCCGCGCTTTGGTCTACTGTTTTCGTGGGGTTTGTCATCTCAAAATATCTTTGATTGGGTGATATTCACAGATTGTTTACTTCTGTGGGTCAATTCACGGGTATGTCTTGCCAAATCGGTCGCGCTGATGGTTTGCATGACGCTCTTCCTGTATTACGTAGCAATACGTATTTTACGCGGAAATGCAGGGGCGGGAGAGAGGATGAAAGTGGCGGGAGCATCTTGCTCCCGCTGGCAGGTCACGAACGGGAGCAGGATGCTCCCGCCACTTTGAGGGCATTCACGCGACTGCCCTGCGCTTATCGTTCAGCGCGGCGTCCGGCGTTGCGGGTGGGTTTGGGAAGTTCCGGTTCTGGCGCCGGATTCCCGACCTCTGATCCTTGAGATTGCACCAGACGCCGAACTTCCGCTTCTTCAAGTTCCAGACAATGCCCGCGTTTCAGTCTGGGCGGGAGTTGAAAGGGACCGTAGCGGACGCGGATCAGGCGGCTGACTTTGCTGCCTACGGCGTCAAACAGGCGGCGCACTTCGCGGTTGCGACCTTCGTAGAGGCTGACGCGATACCAGTGATTGACGCCCTGCCCGCCTGCGTCTTCCAGACTTTCAAAGCGCGCGGGGCCATCTTCCAGCTCAACGCCGGTTTTGAGTTGCGCTTCGGCTTCCGGCGTGAGTTCGCCCAGTACCCTTGCGGCGTATTCGCGCAGCAGACCGGAGCCTGGATGCATCAACTGGTTGGCGAGTTCGCCGGACGTGGTAAACAGGATCAGCCCGGAGGTGTTCAAATCCAGCCGACCGACGGCGACCCAGCGTCCGCCGCGCAGACGCGGCAAGGCGGTGAAGACGTTGGGACGACCTTCCGGGTCGTCGCGGGAGACGATTTCGCCTTCCGGTTTGTGGTACATCAGCACACGCGGCAGGCGATTGGAAAAATGCAGGGGCACAAGTCTGCCATTCACTTTCACGCGGTCGCCGGGCGAGACGCTCATGCCGGTTTGCGCGGGTTTGCCGTTGACCTGCACACGCCCTTCGGCAATCCAGGTTTCCATTTCCCGCCGCGAACCCAGCCCGATTTGCGCCAAAACCTTGTGCAGGCGTTCGCTGACTTCTTCCGGGGCGTTTTTGCCGTTGTTGACTTTGGAAGCGTTGGTCGTTCCCCGGCTTCGCCGTCCGGTGGGGGCGTTCGGGTCACGCGAAGGGGGACGTTCTGACGATGAGGACGAACGGGGGGAACGGAAGGGCGTTTGTTTAGTCCGCATCAGCAGGCTCCAACAGGTTGGGTTGTTCGGAAGGCGTGGTGTCCAGGGTCGGCAGTTCGCTCAAGGCGCGTAGACCAAGGTCGTCGAGAAATTTGCGGGTGGTGGCGTAGAGCGCGGGGCGTCCGGGCGTTTCGCGGTGTCCCACCACATCAATCCAGCCGCGTTCTTCGAGGGCGCGGATGGCGTTGGTGTTGACGGCGACGCCGCGAATTTCTTCGATGTCGCCGCGCGTCACAGGTTGACGATAGGCGATGATGGAGAGGGTTTCCAGCACGGCGCGGGAATACCTGGGCGGTTTTTCAGGAGACAGGCGTTCCAGATAGGGCATATATTCCGCGCGGGTGCGAAAACGCCAGCCGGAAGCGAGTTGTATCAGTTCGGCGGGGCGGTCTTTCCATGCCTCGCGGATTTCATCCAGACATTTTCGCAGCAGGTCATTGCCCGGTTCGCCCGCTTCGCCGCCCAACATTTTTTTGAGGTCGGAAAGGGAGAGCGGCTCCCGCGTCGCCAGCAACGCGGCTTCCAGCACCGCTTTGAGTTTATTCAATTCCATCGCTTGCCTCGTGGTTGAACGCCTGCCGGATATAAACGGGTTGAAAGGCTTCCGTCTGGGTGATGTCCACCAGCCGTTCACGCGCCAGTTCCAGCATGGCGATGAAATGTACCACCAACGCGGGCGCGCCCATCAGCGGGTCGAACAGGGTTTCAAACTGCACATAACCGCCCTTCTCCCGCAAAACGCGCAGAATGATGCCCATGTGCTCGCGCACGGAAAGTTCCTCGCGGGCAATCTGGTGGTGTTTGTGCAGCCGGGCTTGCCGCAGAATGCCCTGCCACGCCGCCTGCAAATCTGCCAGATTGACCTGCGGATAGTGCTTGATGAGACCCTTTTCGACGAAGGTTTCCACCCAGAGAAAATCGCGTTCCGCCTGGTCAATCTGGTTGATTTTTTGCGCCGCGAGCTTGATGCGCTCGTATTCCATCAGTCGGCGCACCAGTTCCGCGCGCGGGTCGGCGGCGTCTTCGCCTTCGGCGGCCTTGGGGCGCGGCAGCAACATGCGCGATTTGATTTCAATCAGCATCGCCGCCATCACCAGATATTCCGCCGCCAGTTCCAGATTTTCCACCCGCATGGCGTCGATGTAATCGAGATACTGGCGCGTCAAGGGCGCCATCGGGATGTCGAGAATGTCGATATTCGCCTTGCGAATCAGATAGAGCAGCAAGTCAAGCGGACCTTCAAAGGCATCCAGCATGATTTCCAGCGCGTCTGGCGGAATGTACAAATCCTGCGGCAGCGTGTCCATGCGCTGCCCATAGATACGCGCCAAGGCGGGCGGAAGGGCATCTGCCGTTTCCGCCACGTCGGGTGCATCAAGGATTTCTGCCGCTGCGCTCAAACCATTACTCCCTTTGGTATTGCACGGATTGTAGGGGCGACCGCCTCGGTCGCCCGCTTCCCTTTACCCAACGACGGGCGACCGAGGGCGGTCGCCCCTACATTGGGTACACGGAACCGCTGTCATCAACCCTTCCGATGCCCCGCCAGCCGTTGCCAGGTATCCACCACCGTATCAGGATTCAAGGACATGCTCTGAATGCCCTGATCCATCAGCCATTCCGCCAAATCAGCGTGGTCGGAGGGGCCTTGACCGCAGATGCCGACGTATTTGCCCTTGCGGTTGGCGGTTTCAATCGCCATCGCCAGCAGTTTTTTCACCGCCGGGTCGCGTTCGTCGAACAGGTTGGCGACCAGACCGGAATCGCGGTCAAGCCCCAGGGTAAGCTGGGTCAAGTCGTTCGAGCCGATGGAGAAGCCGTCGAAGATGTCGAGGAATTCGTCCGCCAGCAAAGCGTTTGAGGGAATTTCGCACATCATGATGACCTGCAACCCGTTTTCGCCCTGCTTCAAGCCGTGTTCCGCCAGCAGCCGCACCACTCCCCTGCCCTCGTCCAGCGTGCGAACGAAAGGCACCATCAGGCGGACATTGGTCAGCCCCATGTCTTCGCGTACTTTTTTCATGGCGCGACATTCGAGGGCGAAGCAATCGCGGAAGGATTGCGCGATATAGCGCGACGCGCCCCGGAAGCCCAGCATGGGATTTTCTTCTTCCGGCTCGTAGAGGTCGCCGCCCAGGAGTTTGCGGTATTCGTTGGATTTGAAGTCGGAAAGCCGCACGATGACCGGCTTCGGCCAGAAGGCGGCGGCGATGGTGGCGACGCCTTCGACCAGTTTTTCCACGAAAAATTCCACCGGACTGGCGTAGCCACGGGCGCGGCGCTCAATTTCTTCGCGCTTGCCGGGGGGCAGGCGGGCGATGTCCAGAATCGCTTTCGGGTGGATGCCGATGACATTGTTGATGATGAATTCCACCCGCGCCAGCCCCACGCCGGCATTGGGCAGTTGCGAGAAGCCAAACGCCATTTCCGGGTTGCCGACGTTCATCATCACTTTAACGGGGATGTCCGGCATGGCGGAAATATCGTTCGCCATTACTTCAAAATCCAGCTTGCCGCGATAGATGTGACCCGTGTCGCCCTCGGCGCAGGACGCCGTGACCATCTCGCCTTCGGTCAGCAATTCGGTCGCGTCGCCGCAGCCCACAATGGCAGGCACGCCCAGTTCGCGGGCGATGATGGCGGCGTGACAGGTGCGCCCGCCGCGATTGGTGACGATGGCGGAAGCGCGTTTCATCACCGGCTCCCAGTTCGGATCGGTCATGTCGGCAACCAGCACGTCGCCGGGCTGCACCTTGTCCATGTCTTTCGGGTCGAGCACAATCCGCACCGGCCCCGTGCCGATTTTCTGCCCGATGGCGCGACCGGAAGCCAGCACCCTGGAGAAGGATTTGAGCTTGAATTTTTCCAGCCGACCGGCGCTTTCGCGCGATTTCACCGTTTCGGGACGCGCCTGCAAAATGTAGATTTTGCCGTCGTTGCCGTCCTTGCCCCACTCGATGTCCATCGGACGCTGGTAGTGCTTTTCGATGATGATGGCGTAACGCGCCAGTTCTTCAACTTCCGCGTCGTTGATGGCAAAGCGGATACGGTCAGCTTCCGGCACATCTTCGGTGATTGTGGATTTGCCCGCGACCTTCTCGGCGGAGAAGGTCATCTTGATCATCTTGGAACCCAGATTGCGCCGCACCACGGCGTGCTTGCCCGCTTCCAGCATGGGCTTGTGCACATAGAATTCATCGGGATTCACCGCGCCCTGCACCACGGTTTCGCCCAGACCGTAACTGGCGGTCACAAACACCGCGTCGCGGAAACCGGATTCGGTATCCAGCGTAAACATCACGCCCGCCGCGCCCGTATCGGAACGCACCATGCGCTGCACACCGGCGGAAAGCGCCACACTGGAATGCAAAAAACCCTTGTGCACCCGATAGGCAATGGCGCGGTCGTTGTACAGCGAAGCGAACACTTCCTTGATGGCGTGCAGGATGTTGTCCAGCCCGACGATGTTCAAAAAGGTTTCCTGCTGACCGGCAAACGACGCGTCGGGCAAATCCTCCGCCGTCGCGCTGGATCGCACCGCAAATGAAGTATCACTTGAAGAATCCGCTACAAGCCGTTGATATTGTTCAGTAATCGCAACCGTAAAAGCAGTCGGAAATGGCGTATCGACAATCCATCCACGAATTTTTTCGCCACAGGCGACGAGCGCGTTCACGTCGTCGACATCCAGATGCTCAAGCGCGTCGGTGATGCGCTTGTCCAGCCCGCTCTGGGCAACGAAATCCCGGAACGCGTCGGCCGTCGTGGCAAACCCCCCCGGCACGCGCACGCCGGTATTGGCAAGCTGGCTGATCATTTCACCCAGGGAGGCGTTCTTGCCGCCCACCTGCTCCACATCGGTCATGCGAAGCTGCTCAAAGGGAATGACATAGTTATCGCTCATCGAAATATCCTTTCTGGAAAATCAAGCGTGAGAAGAAAAAGAAGCAACGGCGGCAATAGCGCCGCCCGAAAAATCGGGATGACTTTGTAAACGTTGCGCCGCCGTTTCGCGTCGCGCCGCCGCGCGTAGGGATTGCGCCATGCTCTCGGCAACGAAATCGAGATGCGCCTCCACCGCCGCCCGCGCCGCCGCCGGTCGCTGGTCGCGGATGGCTTCAAACAGGGTCGAGTATTGGGAAGCCAGCAAAGAAAACGCGCGCGACACCTCGCGCAACTCGGAAAAATTCAGGCGAATATCATCAACCAGCAACCGCAACACCGCCGCGTAAAGATGCCCCAACATGGCGTTATGCGCCGCCTCGGCAACGGCTTGATGAAACGCCGCGTCAGAAGCAATCAGTGTTTCGATGCCGTCCTTGTCTTGCGCTGTGGGTAGGGAGGTTTCTCCGAAACCGCCGCCAGCTTGTACAAATTCACCCTGCGCCGCTGACAATGCGCCCCGCAACGCCGTAAAGGTTTGCACAAGGCGCGTCATGTCCTCCGGTGTGCGCCGCTTTGCCGCCCACTCTGCCGCCTCACTCGCCAACACCCGCCGCAATTCCGCCACATCCGTCCGCAACTCCGGGTGCGCCCCCAACATCTCCTGCCAAGGGTCAAAAAAAGCCGCGTCAAGCTGCCCTGTCACAAACGTGCCGCCCCCCTGACGACTCCGCAACAACCCGCGCGACGCCAACTTCTGAATCGCCTCGCGCAAAGAAGGACGCGACACCCCCAAGCTGACCGCCAACTCCCGCTCGGCAGGCAGCCGGTCGCCGGACTTGAAAACCCCATCCAGAATTTGACGCTCCAAAGTTTCGGCAACCGCATCCGACAACCTGGGCACAGAGAGTTTTTGCGCGGACATCAAGGAAAAAATCAGGAAAAAAGCAAACCATAATTGGTAAGACCGCGAGATTATACCTCTTGCAGAAGCGACCAACAAGCTGGAATTTACTTTAAGAATCGCATGTAATTACATGATTAAAAAACAATTTATGAATAAATACAAAGGTATGACCATTTTACCTTTTGTAAAACATAGGTCAGGCAGAGCGCGTTCTCCGATGTAAAGACCCGCCATATTTGGCATTGGCGAGGTTTCAGCTGGAGTTGGTTTTACGATGAACAAGGCGAGGCAAGGGGCATCGGATTTGTAGCATCCATGCCCGTCACCTGTGACCTGATTCCTGAACCATCATCCCCAACCTTAAAAACCCTTCCCAGACATCCCCCGTGTCCAGCCCTTTCATGCGGCGGTCTATGGTGGCGGCGAGTTCGAGGGCGGTTTTGATGGCGCGGGCGCTGATGGTTTGGGCGGGGCGGCGGAGTTGTTGGGCGCGTTGCCCCCAGATGTGCAGTTCCTTGCACAAGCCATCGAAAGGCATGTTGCGTGCCAGACCCGCCTTGATTTGCGCGAGGGCGCGGATTTCTTCGGTCATTGCCCAGAGCACCAGGGGCGGGGCTTCGCCTTCCTGTTGCAAGCCTTCCAGGGTGCGGGAAAAGCGTTTCAAGTCGCCGGAGAGCAGGGCTTCGCGCAGGTTGTCTACGTTGTAACGGGCGACGTTTAACACGGCGTCGCGGATTTGGGCGGCGTTGAGTTTGCCGGTGGGATAAAGGAGCGCGAGTTTCTGAATTTCCTGATGCGCGGCAAGCAGGTTGCCTTCCACATGTTCCGCCATGAAGCGCAAGCCCTCGTCGTCAGCCTGTTGTTGTTGGCGGGCAAGGCGGGCGGCAATCCAGCCGGGGAGTTCGGCAAGCGGTGGCGTCGTGAGTTTGATGGCGACGCCGGCTTGCGCGAGGGTGGAAAACCAGACGGCTTTTTCTTCTTTCCAGTCCAGTTGCGGCAGGGTGACGAGCAGGATGTTGTCGGCGCTCATGCGCTGGCAATAGGCGCTCAAGGCGCTGCCGCCTTCCTTGCCCGGCTTGCCGGTGGGAAGCCGCAGGTCGATGAGTTTTTTGCCGCCAAAGAGCGAAAGATTGCTGGTGGCGGCGGTAAGTTCGCCCCAGTCGAAACCGGAAAGCGCCGTCAGCACTTCGCGTTCGTCATAGCCCTGTTTGCGGGCGGCGGCGCGGATGGCGTCGGCGGCTTCCAGCGTGAGCAGCGGCGCGTCGCCATAAACGATGTAGAGCGCGCCGAGCGGTCTGTCGAGGTGGCTGGCGAGTTGTTCGCCCCTGATTTGCATTACACGGCAGCGTCCGCGTCACGCTGTTCGGGTTGCGGCGTGGCAGGCGGCTGAATCGGATGTTGGGTCGCCAGACGGCGCAGGATTTGTTGCACCAGGTCTTTTTCCATACTCAACCACAAAAAGGCTTCTTCCTGATCTTTGGAGAGCACCTGATTGTCATCGTAGGTGATTTCGCGGGCGATGATAATCTGGCTTGTCGGCGTCAGCGGCTCGCCTTTGGCGTTTTCAAGACGGAAACTGTACGAAAGGCGTAACTGGTATTCGCGCGCGCGTCCGTCGGCATTGATGGCGGCAATGATGCGTTCGCGGTGGTCGGAGAGTTGCCGGAAAATGGCTTCTGCCGGTTTGCCGTCTTCCACCAGCAAACCGGGCTGGCTGGCGCGCAATTGCCGCCGCAGTTCCATGCCCAGGGTGCCGTCCGATGCCACGGCGATGTAGAGGCTTTGATAGGGGAGCTGCATCGCGCCGCGCAGTTGAAAGCCGCAGGCGGCGATGAACAGGGCGAGGGGCAGCCACAGAAACAAACGAACGCGCATGATTTTCTCCGACGCTTTTTTCATTAGACCACGATATTCACCAAGCGCCCCGGCACGACGATCACTTTTTTGGCGCTCTTGCCTTCCATGAATTTCCGGGCGGCTTCGCTTGCCAGTGCGGCGGCTTCAATGGCGGCTTTGTCGGCGCTGGCGGCGATTTTGAGACTGCCGCGCAGTTTGCCCCCCACCTGAATCATCCATTCGATTTCGTCTTGCGCCAGGGCGCTGGCATCCACTTTGGGGAAAGCCGTTTGCGCGGCGTCAGCATCCGGTTTCAGTTCAGCGTAGAGCGCCTGACCGATATGGGGCGCGATGGGGAACAGCATGAGGGCGATGGCTTCGAGAATTTCCTGCGCCAGCGCGCGCGCGGCGGGCGTACCTGAATCTGTCTTGTCATATGCGTTCAGCAATTCCATGACAGCGGCAACAGCGGTATTGAATTGCTGGCGGCGACCGTAATCATCGCTCACCTTGGCGATGGTCTGGTGCAGCTTGCGGCGCAGGTCTTTCAGGGCATCGGGCAAATCCGCGCTACTGCTGCTGGCTTTGACCAGCCCAAGGCGCACATGCTCGTGCGTCGCCCTCCAGAGGCGGCGCAGGAAGCGGTACGCGCCTTCCACGCCCGCGTCCGACCATTCCAGCGATTGATCGGGCGGCGAGGCAAACATCATAAAGAGCCGCGCCGTGTCCGCGCCGTATTCATCAATCAGGCTCTGCGGGTCGACGCCGTTGTTTTTCGACTTGGACATTTTTTCAATGCCGCCCACCGTCACCGGCTGCCCGTCGGTTTTCAGCGTCGCGCGCGCGGGACGACCGCGCTCGTCGGTTTCCACATTCACGTCAGCCGGGTTAATCCATTGCTTCTTGCCATCCTTGCCCTCGCGGAAAAAAGTCGGCGCGACCACCATGCCTTGCGTCAGCAGTTTTTTGAAAGGTTCGTCGGCAATATGCACGCCGCCCACACTGCTCACATCCCGAATCAGTTTGGTAAAAAAGCGGGCGTACAACAGATGCAAAATCGCGTGTTCGATGCCGCCGATGTATTGGTCAATGCCGCCCTTGCACCAGTAATTCACCCGTTCATCCAGCATGAAGTTTTCGTTATCCGGGCAGGTGTGGCGCAGGAAATACCATGAGGATTCGACGAAGGTATCCAGCGTATCCGTCTCGCGGCGGGCGGGCTTGCCGCACTTCGGACAGGCGGTTTCATAAAATTCCGGCATTCTGGCAAGCGGCGAACCCGCGCCGGTGATTTCCACGTTTTCCGGCAGCTTCACCGGCAACTGTTCGTCGGGCACAGGCACGTCGCCGCAGTTTTCGCAATGAATAATGGGGATCGGACAACCCCAGTAACGCTGGCGGGAAATGCCCCAGTCGCGCAGCCGCCACTGGATTTTTTTCTCGCCCAAATCCAGCTTGGCGAGGTCGGCGGCGATGGCGTCCACCGCGTCCGCATAAGCCAGCCCGTCGTATTTGCCGGAATTGACGCAGACGGCCTTTTGCTTGTCGCCGTACCATTCCTGCCAACCATCAAGCGAGAAGGTTTCGCCTTCCGCGCCGATGACCTGATGAATGGGCAAACCGTATTTCTGCGCGAAGGCGAAATCGCGTTCGTCATGGGCGGGTACTGCCATCACCGCGCCTTCGCCGTAGCTCATCAAAACATAATTGCCGACCCAGACCGGCACTTCTTCGTTCGTGAGCGGATGGCGCACGGTCAAGCCGGTGGGCATCCCCTTCTTTTCCATTGTCGCCAGATCCGCCTCGGCAACGCCGCCCTGCTTGCATTCTTCGATGAACGCCGCCAGTTCGGGATTTTTTTGCGCGGCGTAGGCTGCCAGCGGATGCTCGGCGGCGACGGCAACGAAGGTCACGCCCATCAGGGTGTCGGCGCGGGTGGTGAAGACCCACAATTTTTCCGCCTTGCCCTCCCGTTCATAAGGAAACGCCAGCCGCACGCCGGTGCTCTTGCCAATCCAGTTTTTCTGCATCAGCCGCACCTGCTCCGGCCAGTCGGTGAGCGTATCCAGCCCGGCAAGCAATTCCTCGGCGTAGGCGGTAATTTTCATGTAGTACATGGGAATTTCGCGCTTTTCCACCAGCGCGCCGGAACGCCAGCCGCGCCCGTCAATCACCTGCTCGTTCGCCAGTACGGTCTGGTCAATCGGGTCCCAATTCACCGTACCCTGTTTTTTGTAAATCAGCCCTTTTTCAAACAGGCGCGTAAACAGCCATTGCTCCCAGCGGTAATACGCGGGCGAACAGGTGGCGAATTCGCGTTCCCAGTCAATCGACAATCCCAGCGATTGCAACTGCTTCCGCATGTAGTCGATGTTCTGATAAGTCCAGCCCGCCGGAGCGACATGGTTCGCCAACGCCGCGTTTTCCGCCGGCATCCCGAACGCGTCCCAACCCATCGGCTGCAACACGTTTTCACCCAGCATCCGGTGATAACGCGCCAGCACGTCGCCAATGGTGTAATTGCGGACATGCCCCATGTGCAGCTTGCCGGACGGGTAAGGGAACATGGAAAGACAATAGTATTTGGGACGATTGACATCCTCGACCGCGCGGGCGGCGGCAGTTTTTTGCCAATGCGATTGAGCGGCGCGTTCGATTTCGGCGGGGGCGTATTTTTCCTGCATGATGGGGGGCGCGTGGCGTTAAAGAGCGCGATTATACGTCAGGTGGTGTCAGGTGACGGGGGGCAAAAAAAGGGCGACTTGCAAAGCCGCCCCTTCAAACGGGTTGAAACTCAATACGGTCGATTGGTGTTGCGACCCGTGTCACGCTGGCAGCCGGGGAGATCGTTGTTCCAGTTCTCTCCGTCTGGCGCGCAACGCCAGAAACGCGACGCGCCTTCGATATTGCACAACAGGATGCCGCCCCGAACCGCCGACTTGCAGTTTCTGGGGCGCTGCGGTTCGGGTCTGGTTTCTGGTTTTGGCTCGGAACTGGATTCGGCTTTGGGTCTGGATTCCACGGGTGGGCGCGCTTCCGGTTTTGGCCCTGTGGGTTTGGTGACGCTTGCGGGCGGCTGCTGTGTGGAAGTTGCGGCGGGCTGGACAGGCGTTTCGCCCGCTGTGGCTTCTAATTCTGACGGCGCGACGGTTTCCGTATGCTCCGGCGTCGCTTCCGAGCCGGGCAAAGGCGCGGTGACTGGCGCGGGCGCTTTTGCTGGCGCGACAGGCGTCTCAATTTTGTTCATGTTCACCACGAAATAAATGCCCAAACCCATGCCGGTGACAACAATCAACGCCAGGACAGCCAAAACAATCCGCAGGGGATTGTTGCTGCCCCCCGCCTTCGGCGCGGCACTGGACGCAACCGCTTGCGCGGCGGGCTGCGGTGTGGGTTGAACTGCGGGCTGAACAGTCGGCTGAACAACGGGCTGAACGGGCGGCGCGGGCGGTACAGGTGCGGGTGCGGGCGCGGGCGCAACAGGCGGTGGCGACGCAGCCTGAACAGGCGCAGGAGAGATCGATGGTGCGCGTAAATCAGCCCCGCAGCTTTTGCAGAAGCGCGCGCCAACCGGCAAATCGGCATGGCAAGCCGGACAGGTGGACGCGGCGGCGGCAGGCGTGGCAGACACGGCAACGGCAGAACCGCAAGCCTTGCAGAATTTAGCCCCCGCAATCAGGGGAGACTGGCAATGTGGACACAACAGCGCAGCGTCACTCATGGCGTAAGCCTTCAAGAACAATAAAACCGCGATTTTACTCGGTTCATTCTGACGGGGTAAAGATGGATGCCGTTGCGGTAAAAACAACAGGATGACGCTTGTTTTCCGGCAGCATTGATGTATGTAGCGGCTATAATGTCGCAATCCATCCCCGCGCAGGAAAAATCATGACCCTCCACTACGCCAGCATCCCCTCCCCTCTTGGCAAGCTCACCGCCGCCGCCCGGAATGACGCGCTTGTCGGGCTATGGTTCGACGGTCAGAAATACTTTCCCGCCGACACGAAAAATTGGCAACTCGCCCCAAACCACCCTGTGCTGACGCAACTTCGCGTCTGGCTGGAGGGCTACTTTCGCGGCGAAAAAAAGGGCTTCCCCGGCAAGCTGTCACCCCAAGGCTCGGAGTTCCGACAAGCCGTCTGGCAAATCCTGCGCCGGATACCCTACGGGCAAACGACAACTTACGGCGCCATCGCCAGACAACTCGCCGCCGCGCAGGGCAAGCCACAGATGTCCGCGCAAGCCGTCGGCGGCGCGGTGGGTCACAATCCCGTCTCCCTCATCATCCCCTGTCATCGTGTGCTCGGCGCAAACGGCGCGCTGACCGGCTATGCGGGCGGTATTGACAAAAAGCAGGCGTTGCTTGCGCTGGAAGCAAGAAAATAAAAAACGCCCTTTTTCATGGGGTTCGTCGCATGACCGGCGAAGATGGAATCCGCCATCGGTTTACCTCCGTCGCTTCTGCTATCCTTGCTGCCACAGGTCAAACAAGGCGGAGCGCACATCGTTATGCATGAAATCATCTGCCCGCACTGCGGGAAGGCATTCAAGATTGATGAAGCCGGGTATGCGGACATCCTGAAACAGGTTCGTGATTACGATTTCGAGAAGCAGTTGCGCGAGCGGCTTCTATTGGCGGAACAGGACAAGCAAAACGCCATCGAACTCGCCCAGGTCAGGGTCGCCAGCGAGTTGCAAAAGGCTGCCGCCGCCAAAGACACCGAGATTCAGGCGTTGAAGGCAAAGCTCGACGCCAGCGACACCGCCCAAAAGCTCGCGCTCACCGAAGCCGTCAGCGTCGTCGAAAAGGAACGCGACGAACTGAAAAACGACTTGCGGCGGATTGAGCTTGAAAAGCATCTTGCCGAGAAGTCGCTGAAAGAAAAGTACGAAACGCAACTCAAAGACCGCGATGACGCGATTGAGCGTCTGCGGGACATGAAGGCGCGGCTATCGACCAAGATGGTGGGCGAAACCCTCGAACAACACTGTGAAACCGAGTTCAACCGAATCCGCGCCACGGCTTTTCCAAGAGCGTACTTCGAGAAAGACAACGACGCGAAGCGCGGCAGCAAGGGCGACTACATCTTCCGTGACGCGGATGAGGCGGGTATCGAGATTGTTTCGATCATGTTCGAGATGAAAAACGAGAGCGACGAAACCGCCACCAAAAAGAAGAACGAAGACTTCCTGAAAGAACTCGACAAGGATCGCAACGAAAAGGGATGCGAGTACGCGGTGCTGGTCTCGCTGCTCGAACCCGACAGCGAGCTGTACAACACCGGCATCGTTGATGTGTTCCACCGCTACCCGAAAATGTACGTCGTGCGACCGCAGTTCTTCATTCCCATCATCACCCTGCTGCGGAATGCCGCGATGAACGCGCTCAAATACAAATCGGAACTGGCGCTCGTGAAGGCGCAGAACGTCGACATCACAAATTTCGAGAATGAGCTGGAAACCTTCAAAACCGGCTTCGCCCGCAACTACGAGTTGGCGTCCAGCAAGTTCAAAACCGCCATTGATGAAATCGACAAGTCCATCGACCATCTGCAAAAGACCAGGGACGCCCTGCTCGGCACAGACAGAAATCTTCGTCTGGCAAACGACAAAGCGCAGGACGTGACCATCAAAAAACTGACGCGCGGCAACCCGACAATGGCGGGCAAGTTCAGCGAACTCAGGAATCAGGGTTCGTCTGACGCCAAATGAGCCGGAGCGGAAACGCCACCGCCCTCTGTGGCGGAAAATCGCCGATGTGGACATCGGCGCTCCCAGGACGGCGTTCCCGATAAAAAAGCCGGAATCCCCGTGTTGATTGGGTTTTCCGGCTTTTAACGCACTTCTTTGAAAGACTGTTGGCGGAGAAGGAGGGATTCGAACCCTCGATACAAGTTTTAGCTCGTATGCTCCCTTAGCAGGGGAGTGCCTTCGACCACTCGGCCACCTCTCCACAGAGGCGCGCATCATAAAGGGTTCGCGCGCTCAGGTCAAATTTTCAGTTTCGATTTCAAGCCTTCGGCTGATCCAGGTCGAAGGCGCGGTGCAGCACGCGCACGGCGAGTTCCAGGTATTTTTCGTCCAGCACAACGGAAATCTTGATTTCGGAGGTGGAAATCATGCGGATGTTGATGCCTTCTTCCGCCAGCACACGGAACATTTTGCTGGCGACGCCGGGGTGGGAGCGCATTCCGACGCCGACGGCGGAAACCTTGCAAACCTTGTTGTCGCCAACGATTTCGCGCGCGCCGATGTGCTGGCGCACACCTTCCAGCACCGCCTTGGCTTTTTCAAATTCAGAGCGATTCACCGTGAATGAAAAATCGGTGGTGCCGTCGTGTCCGACGTTCTGGATAATCATGTCCACGTCGATGTTGGCGTCCGCAACCGGCCCCAGAATCTGGTAGGCGATGCCCGGACGGTCAGGGACGCCCTGCATGGTCAGTTTGGCTTCGTCACGGTTGAAGGCGATGCCGGAGATAATCGGTTCTTCCATTTTCTTGCTTTCCTCAACGGTAATCAGCGTGCCCTCGCCTTCGTCCTGAAAGCTGGACAGCACGCGCAGTTTGACTTTGTATTTGCCAGCGAATTCGACCGAGCGAATTTGCAACACCTTGGAACCCAGGCTCGCCATTTCGAGCATTTCCTCGAAGGTGATGGTGTCCAGCTTGCGGGCTTCGGGTACGATGCGCGGGTCGGTGGTGTAGACGCCATCGACATCGGTATAAATCTGGCATTCGTCGGCGGAGAGCGCCGCCGCCAGCGCGACGCCGGTGGTATCCGAGCCGCCACGTCCCAGCGTGGTGATGTTGCCCGCCGCGTCGACGCCCTGGAATCCTGCCACGACGATGACTTTGCCCGCATCCAGGTCGCGGCGCAGGTTGGCGCTCTCGATGTCCAGAATACGGGCTTTGTTGAAAATGTCATCGGTCAGGATGCGAACCTGCGCGCCGGTGTAGCTTTTGGCATCGACGCCCGCTTCTTTCAGCGCCATGCTGAGTAGCCCGATGGTGACTTGTTCGCCAGTGGAAATCACCACATCCAGTTCGCGCGGGTCAGGATGCGCCTGAATTTCTTTTGCCAGAGCGATGAGGCGGTTGGTTTCGCCACTCATGGCGGAAACCACGACCACCACCTGATGTCCGGCGTCCCTGAACCTTGCGACACGCTGCGCCACGTTGCGAATGCGCTCCGGGCTACCCATCGACGTGCCGCCATATTTTTGAACGATTAAGGCCATGCTGATGTCCTGCTCAGTGAGGTGTACAGTGAAACCTGCGGATTTTAGCGGAAAAGACATTTCGTCAGGGAAACAATTTTTACAAATGTAAAGTGCAAGGACACTTGCAATTATGTTGTTTCACTGTCTATAATTCGAAGCATATAACTTTAGTTATATTCTTCAAAACGAAGCTTTCCATTAGTAAACAACGACTTGAAAGGAAAAATCATGAGCAATGCAAAAAGTACAGATAACTTCGACTCCCGCGAAATCCGTC
>JAITSU010000077.1 GCA_031287525.1 Zoogloeaceae bacterium
GGCATGTCGGCACGTCGGCGGTACGCCGACTTTGAGCGCAGATTGCCGCACAAACACTGCTGCCAGCGTGGACGCTGGCGTTCCCAGAAAAACCTTCACTCAAAAAAACGCTCTGTGCAGCTTTGTCAGCAGCCTGAAGAATTGAACGGAACGGAGTTCCGTTCAATCCAGGAATCAGGGGGCAGGTGTCAGGGATCAAAATCCAAGGGGGCTAAGGTACGGCGGGATCGAAGAAACCGCCGTTGTTCACTCTCGGATGACGAAGAATCAGGAATCTTGAAGCAATTGGGTGAGTTTATCAACAACCTGCCAAACCACTACGAAATATCCGTAAGGTCGCCCTATTCTCAGGCTATTTGGCTTCTTGATGCAAAAATGGGGTTTTCATGAGAACAGAAGCGATCCATTCAATATCAGTCATATCATCTTTTCTAACCGGGCAACGATGCGGCTCTTGCCCTTTCTCTTCGTATTTATGTGGCCAACGCATACCCCAAATTTTTCTAATTCCGGAAACGTAACCAATACGCTCTGCGATAACTTCATTCGTTTGTAGCTCAATAATTTGCAAACGGTTTTTGGCAACCCAGAATTGACGGTCTTCCGGCGTGGATAAATCTTCCCAGCGAATACCATAGCTACTCTCGACTGAAATAATCGCATCGCTACCGACGTCCAACTCCGGGTATTCCGCTTCCAGTAGACTCTTGTCTCGCTCGCTGGGTTTTGCCATCCGACCAGTTGGTTTCAGGGTATAACGCCATAATTCTTTTGTTTCAGTGTCACGCATTTCGACAAAAGCGAAAGGAGAATTTAATGCCTCATATTCAAGAGGCGAAGATACAATTAATTCTTCGCCAACATACCTATAATATTTCTTTCCCAGAAAAAGCGCTGGTTTACCTAACGAGCCATCACTATATGGGTCATCCATCCGGAATTGTTCAGGTACCTTGCTCAAATCAGCATTATTGCTCGGCTTCATGATAAATATGCTTTCCTGCGGTGTTTTTACTTCCTTATAGATAAAATACCCGCTATCTTCGGCGCATTTTTTGTCAAAATAATCCTTGATTGCCATTTTCTTCATCTTTTCTTCTTCGCTGGCTCTAACCTTCTCTGAGTATCTCATTTCAATCAAGGCAATACAGCAAACAAAAGGCGCGACCAGACATCCAATTCTGGCTAACCACGACCATTTCCATCTGGTAATAATGTACAGTTCATATCCCAATAGTGGCGCAAAAAATAATACAAAAAACGGGGTAACAACCAGCGCAACCAAAAAACCGGAAACAAGACCAAAGTTCCCGCCTGATACAATGAAAAAAACCATCACAAAAGCAATCAATACGCCCATCCCAAAAATCCATCGTGGATTCATTTCTCTGATAAATGCACATATTGCAGACACGACCATGACAAGCGCGCCAATCGTGACAAAGGCCGACATAAAGTCCGATTTAAGAAAAGTAGCAGTGCCGTCTAACATACCATTTCCCTTGATCCGTTTTCTGGCAAGGGGCGGTTCGCGAATCGCCCCTACCTTTTACACCCCAAACCTTGCAATCAAATCAAACGAGGTTTCCTTGCCGACCTGTTCGCCGTGGGCTTCCAGCCATTGTTTGGCTTCGGCGTAGCCGATGTCGTGCAGTTTTTTCAGGAACGGCCAGTCGGCGGCGACTTTGGTGGCGCTGCCGTATTTCAGCAGCAAGTCGGCGGATTCCAGCAGGTGAAAACGGGTTGCCAGCGTGTAGCGTTCGAGGTCGTCGGGTTCGCGCAGGGCGCGACCCAGAATGCGTTGCAGGCTGGTCGGCCAGTTGTGGCGTGAGCCTTCCCTGGAATCCCTTGTATGACTGTAGGCAATGATATTGGCAAACAGCAGCATTTCCCGCAAAAGGCTGGTGTTAAACGCCAGTTCCATTGCGCGGGCGCGGATTTCTTCGGCGGTTTTGGGCGTATCGCCATAGGCGGGCGGCGCCAGCAGCACGAGCAGGATGTCGCGCGAATGACATTCGTAGAACAGGGGGAAGACCGGCGGATTGGCGGCGTAGCCGCCGTCCCAGTAGGGTTCGCCGTCAATCATAATCGCCTGATGCAGCATGGGCAGGCAGGCGGAGGCGAGCACGGCGTCGGCGTCGATTTCTTCGGTGCGAAACAGGCGCAGCTTGCCGGTATTGGCGTTGGTGGCGGCGAGGAACAGGCGCACGGGGCTATCCAGACGCAAGCCGGTGAAGTCGATTTTTTTCAGGATTTTCCGCAGGGGATTGAAATTCAGCGGGTTCAACTGGTAGGGCGAAACGTAGTGCATCCAGCTCATCATTGCCTTGGTGGTGGGCAGTAACGCCTGTTTTTCGCCGCTCAAGCTCGGCACGGAGATGGAAAAATCCAGCGGCACGCTATCCGCGATGTTGCGCCAGAATTCCGCCAATGCCTGCCGCGCGCCCTCCTTGCCGCCTTTCATCAGCCCGTCCGCCAGCACCACGGCGTTCATGGCGCCGGCGCTGGTGCCGCTCACGCCATCGAAATCGAAACGTCCGTCTTCCAGCAGACAATCCAGCACCCCCCAACTATACGCGCCATGCGCGCCGCCGCCCTGCAATCCCAGATTGAGGGGACGCCTGCCTGTTTTTCCCTTGTCATTTCCCGTGCTCATTCGCTGATTCTCCTGATTGATGTCGTATTTGACGGCTCACGCAACGCCTAGGATACTTCGTCCCGGCGCAAATCCAGTAGAGATTTGTGTTATTTGCTTTTTTATTGCGGGGAATAACATGCAGGGTCTTTCCAGATTATCCACGCGCAGCGTCCGTCCGGTTGTCGTGATCGTCATGGACGGTTACGGCATTTCAGCCAACGCGGCGGGCAACGCCATCGCCGCCGCCAACAAACCCACGCTGGACGCGCTGTTTGCGAGCCGCCCGCACATTTTATTACAGGCGCACGGCACGGCGGTCGGGATGCCGTCCGATGACGACATGGGCAATTCCGAAGTCGGGCACAACGCCATCGGCGCGGGGCAGGTCTACGCGCAGGGCGCGTCGCTGGTCGCAGAGGCGATTCAGGATGGCAGCCTTTGGCGGGGCGAGGCATGGCGCGAAATCATCGCCGCCAGTAAAGCCACGCCGCAGAGCACGCTGCATTGCGTCGGGCTTTTTTCCGACGGCAATGTGCATAGCCACATCGACCACCTGAAAGCCCTGCTCGCGCAGGCGAAAGCGGAAGGCGTGAAAAAAGCGCGCATCCACGCCCTGCTTGACGGGCGCGACGTGCCGGAAACCAGCGCCCTCGATTACATCGAACCTTTTGAGCAATTTTTATCGGAAATTTCCGACCCCGGTTTCGACGCCCGCATCGCGTCCGGCGGCGGCAGACAGGTCATCACGATGGACAGGTACGAGGCCAACTGGCAGATGGTCGAAAAGGGCTGGCGCACACATGTACAGGGCGAGGGCGAACCCTTCCCCGACATCGCCACCGCCGTAAAAACCCTGCGCGCGCGTCATCCCGGCGTCATTGATCAGGATTTGCCGCCCTTTGTGATTGCGGAACAGGGCAAACCCGTAGGCGCGATTCACGATGGCGACGCCGTGGTGTTTTTCAATTTTCGCGGCGACCGCGCCATTGAAATCAGCCGCGCCTTTGAAGAAGCCGACTTCGACAAATTCGATCGCCAGCGCGTCCCCAAAGTCACCTACGCCGGCATGTTGCAATACGACGGCGACCTGCAACTGCCCAAACGTTTTCTCGTGTCGCCGCCCGCGATTAAAAACACCTTGAGCGAATGGCTCTCCCGCTCCGGCGCGCGCCAGTTTGCCTGTTCGGAAACGCAGAAATTCGGGCATGTCACCTATTTCTGGAACGGCAACCGCTCCGGCAAATTCGCGGGCGAAGTCTGGCAGGAAGTGCCAGGCGACGTGATTCCCTTTGAACAACGCCCGTGGATGAAATCCGCCGAAATCGCCGACGCCATGCTTGCCGCCATAGAGCGCGGCAAATACGACCTGCTGCGCTGCAATTTCGCCAATGGCGACATGGTGGGTCACACCGGCAACTTCCGCGCCGCGACCCTTGCCATCGAAGCCGTCGACCTCGCCCTCTCCCGCCTGCTCCCCGCCATCGACGCCGCAGGCGGCGTGGCGCTGATCACCGCCGACCACGGCAACGCCGACGAAATGTTTGAACTCGACAAAAAAAACCGCGCCCCCAAACTGAACGCAGACGGCAGCGCCAAGGCGAAGACCTCCCACACCCTGAACCCCGTCCCGCTGATTCTCTACGGCGGCGGCAAGCTGGGGCTGAAAAACCCGTCCGAATTTGCCAACCCACCCAGCCTCGCCAATCTCGCCGCCACCATCGCGGAATTGCTCGGACTGGAAAAACATGAAAGCTGGCGGGAAAGTTTGCTGTCATCGGTTGGGTAAGCCAAAGGCGTAACCCGGCATCACCCGTTGCCGATGTACAATGCATATAAAAACCGGATGAATTACTGCCTCATCAATTCCTCTTGCGCGTTATGCGCCTTTGCCCTTAACGCGACCTTGCGGCTGTAAGTGCCGTCGGCTGCCATTTCCCAGGCGTGGGTGTTATCCGCAAGATAGCAGCGCAAGCCTTCCTGCATGACCCGTTTTTTCAGGCGCGGGTCGAGTACGGGGAAGGCGAGTTCGATGCGGCGGAAGAAGTTGCGTTCCATCCAGTCGGCGCTGGCGAGGTAGAGTTTTTCTTCGCCGTCGGCATGAAAATAAAATACCCGGTGATGCTCAAGAAAACGCCCGATGATGGAGCGCACACGGATGTTTTCGGATAAGCCCGGCACACCGGGTTTCAAGGCGCAGACGCCGCGCACGATGAGGTCGATTTTTACGCCGGCTTGCGCGGCGGCATAGAGGGCGTTGATGGTTTCCGGTTCGAGCAGGGCGTTCATCTTGGCGATGACGCGGGCTTTTTTGCCTGCGCTTGCGTGTTCGGCTTCGGCGTGAATGGCGGCGATGATGTTGGGTTGCAGGGTAAAGGGGGCTTGCCAGAGGTAGCGCAGGGTGCGCGCCTTGCCAAGGCCGGTGAGTTGTTTGAAGACTTCCGCCACGTCGCGCCCGATTTCTTCGTTGGCGGTCAGCAAGCCGAAATCGCAGTACAGGCGGGCGGTGCGCGGGTGGTAATTGCCGGTGCCGAGATGGGTGTAGCGGCGCAGTTGCCCTTCCTCACGGCGCACAATCAAGAGCGCCTTGGCGTGTACCTTGTAGCCGACCACGCCATAGACCACATGCGCGCCCGCTTCTTCCAGCCGGGTTGCCCAACTGATGTTGGCTTCTTCGTCGAAACGCGCCATCAGTTCCATGACCACGGTGACTTCCTTGCCATTTTGCGCGGCGCGAATCAGGGATTGCATCAGCACGGAATCCGCGCCGGTACGATAGATGGTCATCTTGATGGCGGCGACTTCCGGGTCATTCGCCGCGACGCGCAGCAGGTCGATGACCGGCGCAAAGGATTGGTAGGGATGGTGCAGGAGGATGTCGCCCTGCCGCAGCAGGGCAAAAACGCGGGTGTTTTTTTCCTGCGCCAAACCTTTCGGTAGCCCCGGCGTATAGGGCGAAAATTTCAGGTCGGGACGCTCGATGCCGTCCGGCACCTGCATCAGGCGCACGAGATTGACGGGACCGCCGACCCGATACAGGTCTTCTTCGCGCAAGCCGAACTCAGAGAGCAGAAAATCGGCAATGCGCTGCGAGCAGCTATCCGCCACTTCCAGCCGCACCGCGTCGCCAAAATGCCGATGCGGTAATTCGCCCTGCAACTTGGTGCGCAGATTGGTGATTTCTTCCTCATCCACAAATAAGTCGGAATTGCGGGTAACGCGGAACTGGTAGCAGCCCTGCACACTCATGCCGGAAAACAGTTCGCCGACGAATTCATGCAAAATGGAAGACAGGAACACGAAGGCATAGGGACAGCCCGCCAGTTCCGGCGGCAGTTGCACCACGCGCGGCAGCAGCCTTGGCGCTTGCACGATGGCAACGCCGGAACTGCGCCCGAAGGCGTCCTTGCCTTCCAGCGCCACGGCGAAATTCAGGCTCTTGTTCAAGAGGCGGGGGAAGGGATGCGACGGGTCAAGTCCCAGGGGCGTCAGCACGGGAATCACTTCGCGGTCGAAATAATCCCGAATCCAGGCGCGTTGCGCCTCGTTCCAGGCGGCGCGGCGGATGAACAGTATGCCTTCGGCAGCCAATTGCGGCAGCACTTCTTCGTTGAAAATCCGGTATTGCGCCTCGACCAGCGCGTGCGCTTCCAGACTCACCCGCCGGAAAACTTCATGCGGCGTCTTGCCGTCGGTGGTCAGGCGGGAAGCGCGGGCGCGAATCTGCTCTTTCAGCCCCGCCACGCGAATCTCGAAAAACTCGTCCATGTTGCTGGACACGATGCAGAGAAAACGCAGCCGTTCCAGCAGCGGCGTGCGCGTATCCTGCGCCTGCGCCAGAACGCGGCGATTGAAGGCGAGCAAGCCCAGTTCGCGGTTCAGGTAGTTTTCGGGTTGATGGGAGGCGGGGGACATGATGGCTCCGGTTTGGCTGAAGACAGAAAACAGATGGTTTGCGGCGCGTAGCGGCGGTAATTTTTCTGTCTTCTGTCCTCTGTCTTCTGGTTGTTATTTCGGTGTTCGCTTGAAAAACACCTGTTCTTGCAGATGCTCGCTGACAATGGCGGCTTCCTTGTTCCAGGCGTTGACGTAGGCGGCGCTGCATACGCCGCCGGGGGATTTGTCGAGCAGGGCGCGTTCGACGCGCACACGGTTTTTGTCTTTGCTGACCGTATTTTTGTAATCCAGATAAACCGATTTGCGTGTCAGGTTTTTCGGCAACCGGGTCAGTTGCACGCCGGGTTCCAGGGTGATGTCATAGATTTCGCGCAGTTCGCCGCTCCAGCATACATGGTCGCGCTGGTAGGTTTTACTGTCGTCGATGTTTGGCATACGGACAAGACCGCCGTCGTAGGAGAACAGCGCGCCCAGGAGGAAAGCGCCGGTACGGGGTTTCAGCAGGTTGTCGACCTGAAAGTCGATGCTCACTTCCAGTTCGTCGGAGAGGCGTTTTTCCTGCGGCAGTTCGCCAGTGTAGAGCGTGCCCCTGCCGCGCAAGCCCTGACGCGCGAACAGGTCTTCGACGAATTTCGCCCGCCGTTCGGTTTTCAGGTTCATGAAATAATCGCGCCACCGGGCAGCGGCGAGTCCGACGAGGCGCACGCGCACGCTGCCGCTGGCGCTGCCGTCGGCGGCGAGTTTCAGGGCGCTGCGGATGTCCTGGGTTTGGTACGGTTTATCGCTCAATGGGATGACGCGCACATTGTCGCCTGTACCCGCTTCGCGGATGTGAATCACCGGCTTGGCGTCGGCGCTCATGGGCAGGTAGCCAAAGGGAATGTTATCGGCGGTGGAATCCGCGTAAATGCCCCATTGCGGCAGATAGTTGATGACATGGTTGACCGACCAGACAGAAGGCGTTTTGGGGAGTTCGTAAGCGCGCCCCGTGTCAATCAAGACCTGTTCGCTGGCAATGCCCCGCGCCGCCAGCAACGCTTGCAACAGGGTGGCGTGGTCTTTGCAGTCACCCATTTTGTTGTCGAGCACCACATCCAGATCACGCGGCACAACCGAGCCAATGCCGATGTCGTTGCCCGCGTAGAAAATCCGGGTGGAGACCCATTCGTAGAGCAGCCGCGCCTGTTCGCGTGGCGTTTTTTCTTCGCCGACGATTTCGGCAGCCAGCGCGCGTATACGTTCGGTGGGTTCCGCCTTGGGCAAGGCGCGTTCGCCGTAGGCGCGGGCGATGTCGGCGTAGCTCTTGAAGGTGCTGGCATAAAGTTCCGGCGATTCACCAACATGCCAGACGCCGCTGTCTTTTTCATCATCCCATGCGCGTGGCTGCGGGTTGGCGTAACGCCATTGGTAAGTCATGACGCCATTCTCGCGCTTGACGGGTAACGCTTCCAGATGATGCGCTTCCAGCGCGAGGTTCAGACTTTCCGGCGCAGAGAGGGTAATGCTGCCGTCAAGGATGGCGGAGAAGGCGGAAAAGCCATCGACGATGGACGCCTCGCCGGGAAAAATCGCCACAGTGTCGCGCAGACGGTAACGCAGGTAAGTGGTATCGCCGACGGCGACATCGGGGAATACCACGGTAATGCTTTCGTTATCCGAAAAGAAGGGATTGCCGCCGTTCATGCCGCCGCGCGTATTGGTCTGGTAATTGTCCCTCGGCACGTCGATGCGGCGACCATCGGCTTTCAGGGTATAGGCTTCGAGAATTTCCGCTTCCTGTACGCCACGACTATAGGTGACGCTGCGGGTCTTTTCACCTTCCAGGGCGCGTTCGAGCAGGATTTGCGCGCCGTAGCCGTGAACCATCGTTACCCGACCTTCCGCGTCGATGTCATATTTTGTGTTGAGTGACTTGAGCAGCACGTCGATTTGCGCGGCGTTTGCGTCTTCCTCATTCTGCGCCTGCGCGACACCCGCGAACAGGACGAGCGATAACAACAGCCATCGCGGAAAAAATGAGTGGGGCTTCATGATGAATTCCTTATCCGTCAATTCGTAAAAATTTGAACATCAAACCTGCAAGGCGGCGAGCAAATCCTTTTCCAGTTTCAGGCGGAGCGCGGTTTTATCCAGACCGTAGCCCGCAATCAAAAAGGTGTCTTCGGCGCGTTCGCCCAGCGTGGAGATGCGGGCGGCATTGATGGTGACGCCGTGCCGCGCCAGCACGGCGGCAATGTGAAAGAGCAGACCGGGGCGATCGGCGGCGACGATGGAAAGCACCTGTTGCGCCTCGCGTTCGTCGGGGCGGATGTGCACTTCCGGCGTCATCGGAAAATGCCTGACCTGCCGCGAGAGCCGCCCGCCGCCCGGCGCTTCGGCGGGTACGCCCTGTTCCAGCAGACGGGAGAGTTCGGTTTCGATGAAGGCAATCATGTCGCGGTCATCGGCATTGTCGGCGACATTTAACAAAATGAAGCTGTCGAGCGCGTAGCCGTGGCGGGTGGTGTGAATTTTGGCATCGACGACGCTGTAACCGGCGCGGGCGAAAAATCCCGCCATCCGCAAAAACAAATCCGGCCCGTCGCCGGTGTAGGCCATGACCTGCAAACCGCCGCCGGGATGGACGCGCGCCTTGACCACGGGCTTGTCGATGTTGATGCGGTAATACAGGGCGCGGGTATGCCAGGCGATTTCTTCGGCGGTGTGGCGCAGAAAATAAACCGTGTCAAACTGCTTCCAGAGGCGCTCGTGCACGGTGTCGGAAAGGGCGAAATAGCGCAAGAGGCGCAACGCTTCGGCTTGCCGTTCCTGAATGATGCCCTGCGGTTTTTGCGGCGCGTCGGCTTGCAGATAATTCAGGGTGAGGCGGTAGAGGTCTTCCAGCAGCTTCGCCTTCCAGTTGTTCCACACCTTCGGGCTGGTGCCGCGAATGTCGGAAACGGTGAGCAGATAGAGCGCCGTCAGGTGGCGGGTGTCTTTGACCCGCCTGGCGAAGGCGGCGATGACATCGGGGTCGGTGATGTCTTCCTTCTGCGCGACCTGCGACATGTGCAGATGCTCGCCGACCAGCCAGACGATGAGTTCCGCGTCTTCTGCGGCAACCTCGTGTTGCGCGCAGAATTCGCGGGCGTCTTCCATGCCCAGAATGGAGTGGTCGCCGCCGCGCCCCTTGGCAATGTCATGGAACAGCGCGGCGACGTAGAGCGCCCACGGGCGGGCGAAGGCATTATGCAAGCGGCTGCAATAGGGATACTCGTGCGCGAATTCTTCCACCGCGAAGCGGCGCAGATTCCGCATGACTTGCAGAATATGCTGGTCGACGGTGTAGACGTGAAACAGGTCGTGCTGCATCTGCCCGACAATTTTGCCGAAGGCGGGCAGGTATGCGCCCAGGATGTCGTACTGGTTCATGCGCCGGAATTCATGCACCACGCCCTGCGGACTCTGGAAGAGCGAGAGGAAACGGCGGCGGTTTTCCGGTGACAGCCGGAAGGCGGGCGTAATCAGGACGCGGCCGCGCCACAAGGCGCGCAGGGTGCGCGCCGTCATGCCGCGCAATTCCGGTCGCTGTTGCAAGTGCCAGAAGGCGTCCAGCAAGGCGGGCGGATGTTCGTCAAACACGCTCTCGCGCGTTATATCGAGAAAGTCACCCGCAATCTGGAACCACTCATTCAAGGGCTGCGCTGGCGCAAACACCGAAGGAATCAGCTCGACGGCGAGGTTTTGCAGAATCAGGGTATTCAGTTGCGTCACCCGTTTGGCATTGCGGTAATAGGTCTGCATCAGGAGTTCGGAAGGGCGGCGGGCGTCATCCTCGGCGGCGACGATGCCCATGACCTTCGCCAAGGCTTCCTGATGATCGAACAGCAGCTTGTCCTCGCGCCGGTTGGTGAGCAGATGCAGGCGAATCCGCAGGTTTTGCAGGTAAAGCTCGCATTGTTGCAACTGCACGTAACCATCCTGCCACGCCAGCCCGCGCTCTTTCAAGGTCTGCCAGTCGCCGCCATAACCCGCCGCCTTCGCAATCCAGAGAATCGTGTGCAGGTCGCGCAGCCCGCCGGGGCTTTCCTTGCAATTCGGTTCGAGGTTGTAGGGCGTGTCTTGATAGCGTTGATAACGCGCTTCCTGTTCCAGCCGTTTGGCAGTGAAAAACGCCGGTATATCGAGGCTGGCGCGGAATGTCTGCTGAAATTCCGCGAACAACGCCGCGTCGCCAATCAGGTGGCGGCTTTCCAGCAAGGCCGTCTGGATGGTGATGTCATTGGCGGCTTCCTGCACACACTCCGCCACCGTCCGCACGCTATGTCCGACTTCCAGCCCGATGTCCCAAAACAGTCCGACAAGGCGCGAGAGTTTTTCCCGCAAACCCGTGTCTTCCGGGCATGAAAGCAAAATCAGCAGGTCGACGTCCGAACCGGGATACAACTCGCCGCGCCCGTAACCGCCGACGGCGGCGAGGGTCATTTGCGGCGGAAAATCCATTTGTCGCCAGAGTTGTTGCAACACACCGTCGACCAGTGTCGCGTGGCGGGTCAAATACAGCGGCGCGTTTGGCGTTTCCGCGTAATCCTGCGCCAGCGCCTTGCGTCCGGCGCGCAATTTTTCGCGCAGGGTTTTGGCGAAGGCTTGCAGGTCATCCGCGCCCTCCGTCATGTTCAAACTCCCATGCCCGCCGGAGCGGGCGGGCAACCCGCCGACACGGTGAGCACTTCGACGCCGGTTTCCGTAACCAGTACCGTGTGTTCATATTGGGCGGACAGGCTGCGGTCTTTGGTGGTGATTGTCCAGCCATCCGGCATCTGGCGAATCGCCGCCTTGCCCGCGTTGATCATCGGCTCGATGGTGAAAATCATCCCCGGCTTCAATTCCGGCCCTGTGCCCGCCCGCCCGTAATGCAACACCTGCGGGTCTTCGTGGAAATCCCGCCCGACGCCATGCCCGCAAAATTCGCGCACCACCGAGAACCCGTTTTTCTCCGCGTGTTTCTGAATGACCGCGCCAATGTCGCCCAGATGCCCGCCCGGTCGCACCGCCTGAATCCCCAGCCACATACATTCAAAGGTGACTTCGCAGAGCCGCTTCGCCTGAATGGACGGCGCGCCGAGCAGAAACATGCGGCTGGTGTCGCCGTGAAAGCCGTCCTTCGTGATGACCGTGACATCGAGATTGACAATATCGCCCTCTTTCAAGGCGCGGTCATTGGGGATGCCGTGGCAAATCTGGTGATTGATGGAGGCGCAGATGGCGGCAGGGTAAGGCGCGTAGCCCGGCGGCGCGTAATTCAGACAGGCCGATTTCGTACCCTGCACGTTCTGCATGTAATCCAGGCAGAGCCGGTCAATTTCCAGCGTGGTCACGCCAACCTTGACGAAAGGCGTGATGTAATCCAGCACTTCCGCGCCCAGCCGACAGGCGACGCGCATTTTTTCGATGTCTTCCGGGGTCTTGATGATGATGTTCATGCTTTTTGGGGAATGAAGCCAAATAAAGGAGAAGGATAGCAGAGGACGCAGGGCAGGGGACAGAAGACCGTTTTGCAGGAGGACGCAAAACCGCTGACGGGGGATGGTCATGGTCTCCGCGAAAACTGCCCGCGATACGCCCTATAATCCCGCTATTCCGATCCCCGATGAGCCGTTCTGATGGTTGAGACAACAATTCGTGTCGTGGAAGGTGATTTGCTGGCGCAGCCGGTGGCCGTGATTGTGAACGCCTGGAATCGCAACATCATCCCCTGGTGGCTATTGCTGCCGCAGGGCGTTTCCGGCGCCATCAAGCGGCGGGGCGGCTATGCGCCGTTTCGGGAGCTTGCCCGGCACGGGGCGATTCCCCTGGGCGGCGCGGCGCATACCACGGCGGGACGGTTGCCGTTTCGGGGCATTATTCATGTTGCCGGAATCAATATGTTCTGGTTCGCTACAGAAAAGTCGATTCGCCTGTCGGTGCGCTCGGCGCTCAAACTGGCGGCGGAGAAGGGCTATCACACCATCGCCTTCCCCTTGATTGGCGCGGGCACAGGTGGCGCGGAACGGGAGAAAACGCTGGCGCTGATGCGCGCGGAAATGAGTGAATCCGGTTTTGCGGGCGAGGTGATCATTGTCGTGTTCAAGCGACAAACGGACGACGCGGCATCATGAATTGGGTTTGGGCTGCGCTTGGAGCATTGGGCTTTGTTTTGCTGATGTTGGCTTACGAGTTAATTGTTCAATTAGTATTTGGTCCCATATTTTTTGGTGTCGGCTGGGGCTTTTTGCGTCTGATAACTTTTGGTCGCTACCCGCCTGAAAATGGCGAATACAATGTGGAGGGTGTTGTGGTTGCAGGTTTTTTCGTACTAACAGTAATCGCGGTCATTGCTTATTTTCTCGGTTTCATCGCATAACCTTCTGCGCGGCGGGTATCTTTGGCATCAATTTACTGGAAATGACCCCCTGCCGGATTTCACAAGGGAGCGGAAACATTGAGAAAATGATCAAGAATATGAAAATGGTCTTCAAACATCCGCGTTTCCAGCGCGGCGAGTTCGGCAAGCGGAATCCAGCGCGCGTGGGCGGCGTCGTCCGCGCCTTGAACTTCGGGCAGCGTTTCCGAATCCCCCAAATCAAACCAGTGCGCGTGCGTGATGATGCGAGCGCGCTGGCTGCGGTCAGGATGGTCGAAGACGGCGACGCCGCGCAGGGCGGTTTCCGGTACGTCCAATCCGGTTTCCTCTTTCAGTTCCCGCAACGCCCCGCGCAGCAACCGTTCCCGACCTTCGAGAAAACCGCCGGGCAACGCCCAAAGCCCCTGCCCCGGCGGGTTGCCGCGCTGAATCAGCAACACATGGTTTGCCGCCGTCACCACCGCGTCCACGGTGACGAAAATACCATTGCCCCAACGTTGCCGGTATTGCTGGATGGCCTGCCAGTCGACGCGGAGGGCGGCATAGTCCGCAGATTGCGACCAGTCTTGCAGAAAACGGGCGACGGAATCCGGCAACAAGGCGGCGAGCGCGTTCGTCAAACCGTCCGCAAAATAAAGCTGGCGCGCGCGGCTTGCGTCGATGTCGCCCTGTCGCTCAAGCGCGTGAAACGCCCAATGCGGAAACAGGTTCAGATAATAGGTGGAAGCATCCTTGTCAAAACCCGCCAGCACGACGCGCTTTGCAGCCTCGCCCGCGACCTCGCGCACCCCCTTCTCCACCGCCGCCGCCCAATGCCGGTCATCGTAATAATCCCGCACCGGCACAAACGCCACCCGCAAAGTGGGGGGAGCATCCTGCTCCCCATGTTCACACGGGGAGCAGGATGCTCCCCCCACTCTTTCAGCAGACAGCGTATCGGCAATCATCGCCGCCCGCTCTTCCCAGAAAAACGGATTCTTCGGTGTGCGCGCCTGATGCGCCGAACCCAACACCACCAGCACCCGCGCCGCCAGCGTCAAAGCCTGCCGCAACACTGCGGCGTGAGCGTTGTGGAAGGGTTGAAAGCGCCCGATCAGGACGGCGATGTCGTAGTCAGGCATGGCGGTTGGCATGATGTTTCCCTGCTTTCTGGTGACTTCATTTTGCTCGTGAGGGCGGCGTTACTTACCCGCTCCCCTCGTGGTCATGACTTTACTCATACTTCGCCGCAATCGGCATCTGCCGTCCGCTGCCGAACGCCAGCGGGCGCAGGTGCAGGATGGGCGGCGCCTGGCGGCGTTTGTATTCGTTTTTGTGAATCATGCGGCGGATGCGCTCGACCATCGCCTTGCCTTCCTCGTCGGCGGTGAGGCGTTGGTAGTCGGCGCGCACCTGTTCGCGTTCTTCCGCGGAGAGGCGCTCGCCTTCAATCAACACTTTGAGAATGGTGTCGAGCGCCGGATAGGGCGGCAGGCTGTCGGTGTCTTTCTGGTTCGGCGCGAGTTCGGCGGAGGGCGGTTTGTCGATGATGGCATGGGGAATCAGCTCGCGTCCGGCGACTTCGTTCAAGTGGCGCGAGAGGGCGAAGACTTCTGTTTTGTAGAGATCGCCAATCAGCCCCAAACCGCCGTTGGTGTCGCCGTACAACGTGCAGTAGCCGACGGAAATTTCGCTCTTGTTGCCGGTGGTGAGCAAGAGGTTGCCGAAGTGGTTGGAGTATTCCATCAGCACCGTGCCGCGCGCGCGGGCTTGCAGATTTTCCAGCGCGAGACCTTGCAGGGGCAAGCCGAAAGCGTCGGCAAAGCCCTGCTCGTAAGCGGCGACCAGATCGCGGATGGGATGCGTGTACAGGCGCACGCCCAGATTGGCGCAGAGGGCGACGGAATCCTCCACGCTGCCCACGCTGGAAAAACGCGAGGGCAAGGTGATGGCGGTGACGTTCTCCGCCCCTAGCGATTCGGCTGCCAACGCCAAAGTCAGGGCGCTGTCGATGCCGCCGGATGAACCGACCACGGCGCGTTTGAAGCCGCAGCGACGGGCGTAATCACGGAGTCCCAACACAATCTGGCGATGGTAAAAATCCATCACCGACAACCCCTCGACGGATACGCTCGCAAGTTTCTGCCCTGCGGCGTCCAAAAACGCGCCGCCCGCAAAAGTGAGCGTCACCACCGCCTCGGCAAAACGCGCCGCCTCAAAGACCACGCCCGCTTGCGGCGTGACCGCGAAAGACGCGCCGTCGAACACCAGTTGGTCATGCCCGCCCACCTGATTGACATAGAGCAAGGGCAGATTGTGACGACGACTGGCGGCGGAGAGCAGCGCGTGCCGCTGCCCGCGCTTGCCGATGTCGGAGGGGCTGGCGTTTAAGGTGACGACAAAATCGGGCGCGGCAGCCGCCATCTGTGTGAAGGGATTGACCGGATAATCGCGCCCCGCGTCGTTCCAGGCATCTTCGCAAATCATGAAGCCGATGGTCGTGTCGCCCAGGGTCAGAATCGGCGCAATTTCCTGCCCCGGCTCGAAATAGCGGCGTTCCCGAAAAATGTTGTAGGTCGGTAAAAGTTGTTTGGCATAGCGCAAAACCACCTGCCCGTCGACGACCACCAGCAAGCCGTTTTCCAACGCCTTGCCCGCTCCCGCGCGCGTCAGCGGCGCGCCGACCACCCAATGCAAGCCAGGCGTGGCGCGGCTCGCCGCCAGCAATTCGGCAAGCGCGGCTTCGACGCGGGCAAGAAAATCCGCCTCGGTAAGCAGATCGCCGGGCGGATAGCCCGTGAGCGCGAGTTCCGAAAACACCACCATCGCCGCCCCATCCGCCGCCGCCTTGCGGGCGGCATTCGTCATCATGGCAAGATTGCCGGAGAGGTCGCCTACCGTGAAATTGAGTTGGGCGAGGGTGATTTTGAGGGTCATGGTTAAAAGTCTTCGGGCGACATAAGTGGCAACAGCGCGCTACGAAAATCCATGCTGTCATGCAGAATACGCAATACATCCACGGCATCTGCGCGGGTTGCAACAATAAAGTGGCGTCCCTTGCGTTTCTGGCGCGCGACATGCAGCGTATGAACGCCAACTGCAATTTCGTTTCGCGCCTTCGCGCCAATGGCTTGTTCGCCTTCTTCACATAGCGCGTCAAGCGCCAGTTTCAAGGTTTCGGCATAAATTCTGGCTTGTTGCTCGCCGAAATGTTTTTTCGTCCAGCGGACAATGTGCGCCATGTCCTGACGGGCTTGTGCGGTGAATCGCAATTTTCGTGACATGTCAGCGATGCGCCAACGCTTCTTCGGTCACATTCTGGACAAAAGCGGTCAAGGCTTCCGCCGAGTCAATCACTTCGTAACGTCCGGCGGTGATGTCTTCCATGCCTGACGCCACCGCCTCGCGCAAGACCTGCAAGCGTTTTTCGGCTTCGCGTTCGCGGTCTTCAATCAGGCGCAAACCTTCGCGCAATATTTCGCTCGCGTTCTGGTAACGCCCTGTTGCCACCAGATGCTCCACAAAAGATGCCTGATGCGTGGTCAGTACGACATTGCGGGTGGGCATGATTTTCTCCATGAGAAAACAGACTGGCAGATTGTGCCATGTTCAGGAGCAGAAGGGTAACAGTACGTGTTTTGCCGAATCGCAATGGGTTGCAGGAAATCTGCTGACGGCGGCGCGTTTGGAGCGCGCGCTCTACCTTTTCAGAATTCCAGCGGATCAACCTCAATATGCCAGCGCAATTTGTTCTTGCGCGGCAGCGTCGCCAGGGTTTCCCGCCAGACCGGAAGAAACGCTTGCAGTTGCGGGCGGGAAGGGGATTCAATCAGAAGTTGGGCGCGTTCCTGATTCATCAGGCGAAAGAGGCGCATGGGGATGGGGTCGTAGAGGGCGACATCGGGGTAGTCTTGTACGCAGGGCAGATTTGCCGCCTGTTGTAAAAAGGTGAGCGCGGTTTCCATGCTGGCGGCTTCGGCGCGCAGGATGGCTTGGTAGGCGTAGGGGGGGAAGCCTGCCTGACGGCGTTCGTTCAGGAGGGTTTCCGCGTAGCCGGGGTAATCGTGGGCGGTGATGGCGCGGTAAAGCGGGTGTTCGGGGTATTCGCTTTGCAGGATGACTTCGCCGGGCAGGTCGGCGCGTCCGGCGCGACCGGAAACCTGCATGAGTTGCGCGAAAAGTCGCTCCGGCGCGCGCCAGTCGGCGGCGAACAGGGCGGCGTCGGCGCCGACCACGCCGACCAGGGTCAAACGGGGAAAGTCGTGACCTTTGGCGAGCATCTGGGTGCCCACCAGAATATCGGCTTCGCCCGCCTGAATCTGCGCGAGCAAGGCTTCCCATTGTTTGCGGTTTTTGGCGGAATCGCGGTCTACGCGCAGGATGCGGGCGTCGGGGAAAACTCCGGCGAGCATGGATTCCAGCCGTTGCGTACCGCGTCCGAAGGGCAAAATATCCTGATTGCCGCAGGTGGGGCAGGCGCGGGGAATGCGGGTTTCCAGACCGCAGTGGTGGCAGCGCAGACGTTGGTCGGCAAGGTGCACAACCCGGTTGGCGGCGCAGCGCGGGCAGCGGGAAATCCAGCCGCAGGCGGGGCAGGCGAGTACCGGAGCGTAGCCGCGCCGGTTGAGAAAGACGAGGCTTTGTTCTTTTGCGGCGAGGCGCTGGCGCAAGGCTTCGATGAGTTGCGGGCTGAGTCCGTCCGCCAGTTTCATCCGGCGGGTGTCGAGCACACGGATGGCGGGGAGTTGCGCGCCGCTGACGGCGCGTTCCCGCAGGCAAAGCAGGGTGTAGCGGTTATGTCCCGCGTGCGCCCAGCTTTCCAGACTGGGGGTGGCGGAACCCAGCACAATGGGGAGTTTGGCGAGGCGGGCGCGGAATACGGCGAGGTCGCGGGCGGAATAGCGCATCCCGTCCTGCTGCTTGTAGGAAGCGTCGTGTTCTTCGTCGACGATGATGAGTCCCAAATCGGGCATGGGGGTGAATACGGACAGGCGTGTGCCGACCACGATGCGCGCTTCGCCCTGAAACGCGCATCGCCAGGCGCGTTCGCGGGCGGCTTCGCCCAAGTCGCTGTGCAGCATGACGATGAGCGTGTTCGGAAAGCGCGTTGTCAGGCGGGCTTCGAGTTGCGGCGTGAGATTGATTTCCGGCGCGAGCAGCAAGACCTGTTTGCCTTTTGCGAGCTGGAGGGCGATGAGGCGCAGATAGACTTCGGTCTTGCCGCTGCCGGTGACGCCGTAGAGCAGGAAGGGCGCGTAATCCTGACGGGTTTGCACGGCATGAACGGCGGCTTCCTGTTCGGCGTTCAGGTCGGGCAGGGCGGGAGCGGTTTTTACGGGTTTGCCTGCTTTCAGCTTGCGGGCGCGGCGTTGCGGCGGGTGGAGTTTTTTCAGTCCCGGCGGTAACGCCTGCAAAATGACTTCTCCCAGCGGGGCTTGATAATACTGGCTGGCGAACTCGCAGAGCCGGAAAAAATCCGGCGTCAGGGGCGGCAGTTCGTCGTCCAGCAATTCCGCCGTTTTCAGTTGTTCGGGCGGCAGTTCGCTTTTTTCCGCCAACTCGACGATGACGCCGATTTTTTCCCGATTGCCAAAATTGCCAAAGGGCGCTTTGACGCGCAGACCGACGCGCAGACGCGGACTCTCCTCAACCCGGTAATCGAACAGCCGATACAGTGGCACATCCAATGCCAAACGCGCGATGGTCATGGAATAGTTAGCGCGGGTTGTTGCGGAATTTTCTTGAAAAGCGCGCTAACCTGCTCTCCCACAAGGAGATTTTTCGCTTGTCCCCAAGAGTTGGGGATAACTTTGTGGATAAGGGCTGAAAAAAAGCGCCAATCGCTTTGTCCGCATGGAAGCGCGCTACCTTGCCTGAAAATTGGGCAAATCGAAAAGTCGTTAAAAATCATATGAATAGGATATTTCATGAATTGTCAACCGACAATAATCGACCCTGCTGACGTGGTGGTCGCAAGAACCATTTTGCTGTGCATAAAAAGGCCTGATTTTGTTGGGGGCAGGGCAAATCCGGGGCAAAAATCGGCTCAAAAATGAAAATGATGCACGGTTTCCACCAGCGCCTCGACGTGTTCGGGCGGGGTAAACTGCGAGATGCCGTGACCGAGATTAAAAACGTGTCCGGTATTGCCCGCCGTGTTGTCCAAAGCGAATGCCGTCAGCACCTTTTTCGCTTCGGCGACAATGGTTTCCGGCGGGGCGAACAGCACATTGGGGTCGAGATTGCCTTGCAGCGCCACCTTGTCGCCCACCCGACGGCGGGCGTCCGCGATATTCACATTCCAGTCAAGACCCACGCCATCGCAACCGCTGGCGGCGATTTTTTCCAGCCACAAGCCGCCGCCCTTGGTGAAGATGATGGACGGGATTTTTCCCCCGTTCCAGGTCTTGTGCAGTCCGGCGACGATTTTTTGCAGGTAGGCGAGCGAAAATTCCACATAGGCGGCGTCGGAAAGCGAGCCGCCCCAGGTGTCGAACAGCATCACCGCCTGCGCCCCGCATTCGATTTGGGCGTTCAGATAGGCGATAACGGCATCGCTGGTCACGTCAAGAATGCGATGCAACAGGTCGGGGCGGGCGTAGAGCATGGTCTTGATGTGGCGAAAATCCTTCGAGCCGCCGCCTTCGACCATGTAACAGGCGAGGGTGTAGGGGCTGCCGGAAAAACCAATCAGCGGCACACGGTTGTCCAGCGCGCGCCGGATGGTTCGCACGGCGTCCATGACATAGCCGAGATGGTCGTAAGGATCGGGCGCGGTGAGGTTGTTGATCGCCCATTCCTCGCGCAGGGGACGCTCGAAACGCGGCCCCTCGCCGGTTTCAAAATAGAGTCCCAGCCCCATCGCGTCGGGGACGGTGAGGATGTCGGAAAAAAGAATCGCGGCGTCCAGGTCGTAACGCGCCAGCGGTTGCAGGGTGACTTCGCAGGCGAGGTCAGGCGATTTGCAAAGCGAGAGAAAATCGCCCGCGCGTTTGCGCGTTTCGCAGTATTCGGGCAGATAACGACCGGCCTGACGCATCAGCCAGATGGGGGTGCGGTCAACGGGTTTTTTCAACAGGGCGCGCAGGAAGTTGTCGTTCATTTTCGGGGATCAGAAGTCAGGGGTTAGAGGGGCATTTGCTGGCGAATCCAGTCGCGCCACAGCGCGAACAGTTCGGGATCGCGGGCGGCGATGACGGAGCGTTTCCACGGTGGGGTCGCGCCGAAATCGTCTGCTTCAAAGGTGGCGACCGAGCCGCCCATTTCTTCGGTCATCAGCCAGCCGGCGGCGTAATCCCAGAGACGTTCGCCGCCGTGCGTGACGGCATCCAGCCTGCCTGCGGCGAGATAGCACCAGTCGAGGACGGATGAGCCGAAATTGCGCTGCGAATAAATCGGGGCTTCGTGCACGATACGAAGCGCCAGATGCGGCGGCAGACGTTTGAAGTCGATGCTGGCAACGGCGTCGGCAAGGTCTTTTTTCGGCGCGTCCGCCGGAGCGCGCAGGCGTTGACCATTCAGCCAGACGCCGCCGCCCTCTACGGCGGAAAACATTTCCTGCATGATGGGCAGATAAGAAACGCCCAACACCGGACGCCCGCGCCGCACCAGCGCCACGGAAACGGCGAATTGCGGCAGGCCGACGAGAAAATTGGTACTGCCGTCGATGGGATCCATCACCCAGACGCCCTCTGAATAGCCGCGTTCCCACGCCGCCTGCTGGATTTCCGCTGGCATCTCCTCGCCAATCATGGGCAAATCGACAAGCCCCGCGAGGGCGGTCACCAGACTTTCCTGCGCGGCGATGTCGGCGGCGGAAAACGCGGAACCGTCCGCTTTCATCTGCCCGACCACATTCAAAAAGCGCGGCATAATCTCGCGTTCCGCAGTAATTTGCAGCACGCGCTCGACAGCAAGACGGAGTTGTTGGAGATCGGGCATCAGGGGTCAGGGGTCAGATTTGTTCGTGGCGGCTTTGCCGTCGCACAAGGGTGGCTCATAATAGCATCCGATGAGCCTACCCAGATTTTTCTGTGCCTTGCCGCTTGCTGACGGCATGACCATTGACCTGCCCGAATCCGTCGCGCGCCACGCGGCAAAAGTCCTGCGTCTGCCGTCGGGAGCGGAGATTGTGCTGTTCAACGGCGAAGGCGGCGAATATCCGGCGCGGCTGGATATTGTCGGCAAGGCAAAAGCGCGCGCCCAACTCGGCGCGCGCCGCGAGATTGAACGCGAATCGCCGCTCTCCATTACGCTCGCGCAAGCCATGCAGACGGCGGACAAAATGGATTTCACGCTGCAAAAGGCAGTGGAATTGGGCGTCGCCGCCTTTCAACCGCTTGCCAGCCGCAGGAGCGTGACGCGCCTCGCGGGGGAACGCTTGCAAAAACGGGAAAGCCACTGGCAAGCCGTCGCGGTGTCGGCGTGTGAGCAATGCGGTCGCAATCGTCTGCCGACGCTGCTGCCCTATACAAGTCTGGAAGACTGGCTGGCGGAGGATCGCGGTGAAGGTTTGAAACTCTTGCTCGCGCCGGAAGGCGCAACAACGCTGGCGGCGCTCGCCGCCGCTGACAAGCCCGGCGGCGAAAAAAACATCACCCTGCTCATCGGCGCGGAAGGCGGGCTGGAGCCGTCGGAAATCGCTGCCGCGACGTGCGCCGGATTCATTTCCGTCCGGCTTGGGGCTAGAATCCTGCGCACGGAAACTGCGGGCGTTGCGGCATTGGCGGCCATCCAGAGTTTGTGGGGCGACTTTTGAAAAACCATCAGGGGAATCAACATGTTTGAAGCGGCGGAACTGGGGCATGTCATTGACAAGCAAACCTTCAAGGAAGAAGTCGTCGTCCTGCGCGAGGCCTTGCAGCAGGCGCAGCTCGAATTGCGCGAAAAATCCAGTTTTCCTGTGGTCATTTTGATTAGCGGCGTCGATGGCGCGGGCAAGAGCGAAACCATTCATGATCTTTACGAATGGATGGACGCGCGTTTTCTCTCCACACAGGCGTTTTCCGCGCCCAGCGACGAAGAAGCCGAACGCCCCTTCATGTGGCGTTACTGGCGCGCCCTGCCGCCAAAAGGCTGGATACACGTTTTCGCCGGTTCCTGGTATTCGCTGCCCATTGCCCGCCGTATTTCCGGCGAAATCGACCAGGCGTTTTTCGACCAGCGCATCGACCAGTTCAACCGCTTTGAAGCGATGCTGGTCAACGAAGGCGCGTTGGTGCTGAAATTCTGGTTCCACCTTTCGCGCGACGGGCAGAAAAAGCGTTTGAAAGCGTTGGAGAAAGACCCGCGCACCGCGTGGCGGGTGACGCAGGAAAGCTGGGAGCGTCTGAAAACCTACGACCAGTTGCAGGAGGTCGCTTCCCACCTTTTGCGCATGACCAACACGCCCTGGGCGCCGTGGATTGTGGTCGAAGGCACGGACGACCGCTACCGTTCGCTCAGCGTCGGCAAGATATTGCTGGATGCCCTGCAACGGCGTTTGTCGGAAGTGAAAGAACCGCATTATCCGGTCGCGCCGCCGATTACGCAGAAAATCGGCACCCTGGATGTGCTGACCGCGCTCGACCTCACGCAAAAACTGGCGAAGCCGGATTATCAAACCCGACTGGCGCGCGCCCAGGGCAGGCTTGCCGAACTTTCGCGCGCGCCGGAATTCAAAAATCATTCGCTGGTGCTGGCGTTTGAAGGTCAGGACGCGGCGGGTAAAGGCGGCAGTATCCGCCGTCTGGTCGCTGCCCTCGACCCGCGCCAGTATCAGATTGTTCCCGTTGCCGCGCCCACCGAGGAAGAACGCGCCCAACCCTACCTCTGGCGTTTCTGGCGCAACATTCCCAGAAACGGACGCACCACCATTTTTGACCGTACCTGGTATGGTCGTGTGCTGGTCGAGCGCGTGGAAGGCTTCTGCTCGGAAGCCGACTGGTTGCGCGCCTACGCCGAAATCAACGATTTCGAGCACGAACTGGTCGCCGATGGCGTCATCATCGTCAAATTCTGGCTGCAAATCAGCAAGGAAGAACAATTGCGCCGCTTCAAGGAGCGCGAACAAATCGCCTTCAAACGCTACAAAATCACCGACGAAGACTGGCGCAACCGCGAAAAATGGGAGGCCTACCATCGCGCCGTCTGCGATATGGTCGAACGCACCAGCACTGGCGCGGCGCCGTGGACATTGGTCGAAGCCGAAGACAAGAATTTTGCGCGCGTCAAAGTGCTGGAAACCGTCTGCGACCGGCTGGAAGAAGCGTTTTATGGCGCAAGAACGAGCGCCGCGAAAGTGGACAAAACGGGTAAAACGGCGAAAGCGCCGGATGTGAAAGTTGTGGCGGACAAAGACGCCAAAGACAGCAAGGGCAGCAAAGAGACAACAGCGGCGGCGACCGCTGTCAAAGACACGCTGCCCACCGTTGCAAAAACACCGGCAAAGCCCAACGCCAAAGCCAGCGCCAGAAAGCCCGCCGCGCCCGCCGTAAAAACTCCATCTGTAAAAATCACGGACAAAGTGAAAAAAACATCCCGTGAGCAAGAACAATAGCCAGTTGTATACTTCGCGCCTTGACCGGAGAATTCAAAAATGACCACCGCGCCCCCCCTTGACCGCCCTTTGCCGCGTAGCTACATGCCCGAAGAAAAGAAGGCAGGATTAACGCGGAATGTCATCTTTGCCTGCGAATCCAGCGCCGCGATGAAAGCAGGAGACGAAGACGCGGCATGGGCGTGGCTTTCTCTGGCAAAAATCCCCGAATCCGCAAAAATTGCCATGATTGGTCTTTTGGGTAAGGATTTTCTGACCGCCAAAGGCTTCAAGGTATGACCGGGCAGAATTTACTTGCTTCTCTGGCAGTGGATTCAATAGGCGAGAAAATTACCACACTGGACATTGAGGCAACGGAACTTGCCCGAACAAAAAAAGAATTCCAGCAGGATAAGCTCGCGGTATTGAAGGCAATAGGGGCTTTCCGCTCATACAATGCCCGTCTGGTGAACTACGACAAGTCGAAATCAGACGACCTCGAAAAAGCCATTATTCAGGCAAGACGACAAAACATCAGGGCTGCCGAAAAACTCTACATCGGGCGTCAGGAAAAAGCGCTCGGCAGGGAATCAGGAACACAATCCAAAGCAATGAGCGAAGAACATCATGAGTGAATACGCAGACGGCGGTGACGCGCCGCAGGACGAACAAGCGGCGCAGTTGGCGGATTCGGTCGCGGATTTGGCCGCTTTCGTCAACTGGTTCCGGCGGGTTACGCCCTACATCAACGCCTTTCGCGGCAAAACCTTTGTGCTCGCCTTTGGCGGCAAAGCCATCGCCGGGCCGCTTGCCAAGACTTTCGCCTACGACGTTAACCTGCTCGCCAGTCTGGGGATCCGCCTCGTGCTGGTGCATGGCGCGCGTCCGCAGATTGAAGAGGAATTGCGCGAAAAGGGCATCGAATCCCGGCATCACCGGGGCTATCGCATTACCGACGCCGATACGCTCGATTGCGTGCTCGACGCCGTGGGCAGCGTCTATCTTGAAATCGAGGCGCTGCTCTCGCAAGGCTTGCCCAACACCCCGATGGCAGGCAGCCAGATTCGCGTTATCGGCGGCAATTTCATCACCGCTCGACCTTTGGGCGTGCTGGATGGCATCGACCTGCAATACAGCGGCATGGTACGCAAGGTCGACGCCGAGGGCTTAAAGGCGCAACTTTCATTGGGGAACATCGTGCTGCTCTCCTGTCAGGGCAGTTCGCCCACTGGCGAGATTTTCAATTTGCGGATGGAAGAAGTCGCCGAGGCGGTCGCCATTGCCTTGAAAGCCGACAAACTCGTCTATCTCACCGACAGTCAAGGGGTCTGCAATCAAGAGGGCGAACTGCTCGACGAACTCACGGCGGACGCCGCCCATGAACTGCAAAATGCCGATTGGTTATCGCACGACATCCGTCGTTGTCTGCCCTCTGTCGTGCGCGCCAGTCGTCAGGGCGTGGGGCGCGCGCACATCGTCGGTTACGCGCAGGACGGCGCGTTGTTGCAGGAATTTTTCTCCCGCGAGGGCATCGGCACGGTGGTTTCGCGCGAATCCCTGGAGCACATCCGCGAAGCCCGCGCCGACGACATCGGCGCGCTCATCGCGCTGATTGAGCCTTTGGAAGAAGACGGCACCCTCGTGCATCGCCCACGCGAAGTGCTGGAACGCGAAATCGACAAATTCTCCATCATCCTGCACGACAACATGGCCGTCGGCTGCGCCGCGCTCTACGACTACGGCGAAGGCGTCGCCGAACTCGCCTGCCTCGCCGTGCACCCCGCCCAACGTGGCTGGGGCTATGGCGAGCAACTGGCCGAACGTGTCCAGTCCCGCGCCCGCGCCATCGGCATCAAACGCCTGTTCGTCCTCACCACCCGCACCGTGCACTGGTTCATCGAGCGCGGGTTCAAACTCGAAGACATCGACCAGCTTCCCCCGCAAAAACGCCAGATGTACAACCTGCAACGCCGCTCCAAGGTGCTGGTGAAGTCGCTATAATCCGGCACTCCCCATTTTCAACAGAGAAACATGCCATGAGCAGAACCGTCAATTGCGTCAAACTGGGTCACGAAGCCGAAGGGCTGGATTTTCCTCCCCTGCCCGGCGAACTGGGTAAAAAGCTGTTCGCGCAGGTCTCCAAGGAAGCCTGGCAACAATGGATACGCCTGCAAACCATGATCATCAACGAAAACCGCTTGAACATGGCTGACCCCGCCCACCGCAAATATCTGCTGGAACAGGTCACCAACCACTTTTTCGGTGAAGGCGCGGAACAGATTTCAGGGTACGTGCCGCCGAAGGCGTAATTCCATCATAGTGGAGGGAGCATCCTGCTCCCTCAGGCTGCTGACAAAGTTGCGCAGAGCGTTTTTTTGAGTGAAGGTTTTTCTGGGAACGCCAGCGTCCACGCTGGCAGCGGTGTTTGTGCGGCAATCTACGCTCAAAGTCGGCGTACCGCCGACGTGCCGACGTGGACGTCGGCGTTCCCAGAAAGCTACTTCGGAGGTTTGTCAACAGTCTGTGGGGAGCAGGATGCTCCCCTCACTTTTAATAATGCGGCGGTATCTCGTCCCCTGCCGACTGCGCCAGCGTGATTGGCGTCATGCCCGACACCTGTTCGCGCAGGGCGCGGACTTCCGTCGCCAGTCGCTCAATGGATTGCTGCTGGCGATACACCGTGAGATTCAGGGTTTCCAGCAAATCCTGGGCAAAGCTGAATTTGATTTCCAGTTCGGTGATGCGGTTTTCCATAATCTATGTCCGCGTAATCCGCTGGACGCCATCCCCTGTCGCCAGCAGCAGCACATCCGCGCCGCGCGCGGCGAACAGACCGTTGGTGACAACGCCGACGATTTGATTGAGTTCGGCTTCCAGCGCGATCGGATCGCTGATGGTGAGTCCATGTACATCAATAATCACATTGCCGTTGTCGGTGACAAAACCTTCGCGCAGTTTGGGGTCGCCGCCCATTTCCAACAGGCGGCGACTGACTTGACGGGTTGCCATCGGGATGATTTCTATGGGCAGGGGGAAACGCCCCAGGGTGGCGACCTGTTTGGAGGCGTCTGCGATACAGACGAAGGTGTCGGCGGCGGCGGCGACGATTTTTTCCCGCGTCAGCGCGCCGCCGCCGCCTTTGATCATGGCGAGGCTGGCGTCGATTTCGTCGGCGCCGTCTACGTAGATGGCCAGTTTGAGCACATCGTTCAGGGAGATGACCGGGATGCCGAGTTGTTGCAGGCGTTGTCGGGTGGCTTCGGAACTCGCCACTGCGCCGCCCAGACGGTCTTTCAGGGGGGCGAGCGCGGCGATGAAGCAGTTGGCGGTGGAGCCGGTGCCGACGCCGAGAATGCCGCCTTGCGGCAGGTGCCTTGCAACATAGTCGGCGGCGGCCTGGGCGGTCGCCTGTTTGAGTTCGTCCTGGGTCATGGGGGGCGGGTTAAAGCGAGAAAATTCAAAGTTTATCGCAGCGCGGTTTCAGCGCGGCAGGGGCAGGATGAAAAGTTCGACCCGTCTTTGCTTCAGACGGGTGGCGCCGGGGTATTCCGCGCCCAATGGGGATGGCTTGACGCGGTAAGACGGGACGCCGAGTTCTACCAGTCGGCGCTGGATGCTGGCGGCGGCCTGACGGGAAAGTCCGATGTCCATTTCCCGGCTGCCGCTGTCGGGAACATGGCTTTCCAGGCGGATGATGAGGTCGCGGCGGGCTTTCATGCGCTCCGCGATGGTTTTCAGGGATTGTTCGACTTCATTCGGCAAGGGAGCGTTTTGCGCCATGGGCAGCATATAGACGGCTTCCGGCGCGGTGGATTCCGTGGTGATGGCGGCGGGTTGTGAGGGGGTTTGCGGCGCGGCAGGGGCGCTGGCGGCGGATTCAGCTTGCGTAACGGCAGGCGTTTCCACGCGCGTCGGCAGAATGGGCTGGGTGTCGCAGGCAACGCAGAGCGGGAGCGAGAGACAAACAATGGCGCGGTAGCGGGAAAATCGGGCGATGGACATTCGGTTCAGATTCGTGGGTGGATTTGTGGCGTCTCCCCACGCCGCGTCATGGCGTCGTCAGTTGCGACGCGGTGATTCCCGCGAGTGGAATGCCGTCGTTTTCGGGAGCGTCCAGAATGGTTAAAAGTTTGCCCAGCAAGGTGTGCAACTGTCCCAAATCTTCCGGCGTCATCTGCCGCAGGGCTTCCGGCAACGCGCCTTCAAAGGGCTGCGGGGCTTTGCCGATCAGGTTCACGCCTTCCGGCGTGGGAGAGAGATGCACAACCCGCTGGTCTTGTTCCGAACGGGTCTTTTTGAGCATCTTCAATTCTACCAGCCGTTCAATCAGGTTGCTGGCGGTGGATTGGTGAATCTCCATGTTTTTGGCGAGGTCGGAAACCCGCAAACCGGGCTGGCGCACGACGACGGCGAGCGCCCAAAGCTGCGCCCCGCTGATGCGGCAGATATCCTCTACTTGCTGGAAGTGCTGTTTGATGGCGGTGAAAACGGAACGAAACTGTTTGAGGACATCCATGGCGCTAGGGGTGTGCGGGTTGGGCATGATGAATTGCTCCTGTCGGAGAAAGCCGTCAGTTCAGAAGCGACGAGAGGGCGCGGCGATACTTTCGCACCAGGTCGTCGTTCCGTTCAGAACTGCCGATGATTTCAAAAAGTTGAAGCATGACGCGCCGCCCCGCGCCATCGTCGAAATGACGGTCGCGACGCGCCACTTCCAGCGCGGCTTCGAGGGCTTCTTCGTTGCGACCCTGACCCGCCAGCGATTTTGCCAGCGCCAGCCTCGCGGCGTGGTCGTCGGGATTTTCTGCCAGTCGGGTGAGCAGGAGCGCGTCGTCGCCGGATTGACGCGCCAGCGAGATTCGCATTTGCAACGCTTTGGCGCGTTCGGCTTCGATGACGTAATCCCGCGCCAGCAGCGCCTCGGCTTCTTCCAGACGGTTGAGTTCAATCAGGGCGCTGGCGGCGTCGAGGTTGAGCGCCTCGTCGGGCGGTTCAGCATGGGCAGCGATGGCAGGGAGCAGGATTTCGAGCGCGCCCGCCCAGTCGCCCACCTGCGCCAGCTTTTCCGCTTCAGCGCGCGGGTTGAATGCCGGGGGGAGCGCGAAACGGTCGATGAGGGCGCGGATTTCCGCCTCGGCGCGCGCGCCGGCGAACCCATCGCGCGGCTGTCCGCCGACCAGCATGACCACGGTCGGCGCGCTGCGGACGCCAAAATACCGGGCGAGTTCCTGATGCGCATCGGCGTCAATTTTGGCAAGCAGGAAGCGCCCCTGATATTCATCCGCCAATTTTTCCAGAACGGGCGTCAGCGCCTTGCAGGACGCGCTTGACGCCGACCAGAAGCTCAGCAACACCGGCGTATTCAGCGAGACTTGCAGCGCGCGAGTTTCAAAATCCTGCAAGGAAACATCGAAATGGAAAGCGGACATGGTGTTTACATAAAGGGGATGATTGCATTCTGACGAATTTATCGCCGCTCTAAATACTTCTAGCAAAAATACTATAAACCGTCAAATTTTACTTTGATATATCTTTTTTGAATAAGCAATGAATCTTTTATTGTTTTTGATTTCGGCTCAGGTGTTTACACTCGCCAGCCGATTTGTATTTTCTGGAGTCGTCAACATGTCCATTTCGTTTTTTTATCGTATCTTCGCTACCGCGCTGGCGTCGTTCGCGTTCACGGTCGGGGCGCAAGAGGTCACTCTGCTCAATGTGTCCTATGACGTTTCGCGTGAATTGTACAAAGACATTAACCCCGCGTTTGCGGCAGAGTGGCAGGCGGCGAAGAAGGGTTCCATCACGGTGAACCAGTCGCATGGCGGTTCCAGCAAGCAGGCGTTGTCGGTGGCGGCGGGGCTGGAAGCGGACGTGGTGACGATGAACCAGTCCCCGGATATCGACCTGCTCGTTGAGCGCGGCGGATTGGTGGCGGCGGACTGGCAACAGCGTTTTCCCTACGAAGCGACGCCTTACACGTCGGTTACTGTCTTTCTGGTCAGAAAGGGTAATCCCAAAGGCATCAAGGACTGGGCTGATCTCGCGCGTCCCGGCATATCGGTCATCGTACCCAACCCCAAGACTTCCGGTAATGGTCGCTACACTTATCTGGCGGCGTGGGGGCAGGCTTTGCAGAAGCATGGCAACGACGCGGCGAAGGCGAAGCAGTTTGTCGCCGCCCTGTTCAAAAACGTGCCGATGTTGGATGGCGGCGGGCGCGGCGCGACGACGACCTTCACCCAGCGCGGCATGGGAGACGCGCTGGTGACATTTGAAAACGAGGCGGCGCTGATTGCCAGGGAAATCGGCGAAAACCAGTTTGATGTGGTGTACCCCTCTGTCACCATCGAAGCGGCCGCGCCGGTAGCGGTGGTGGAGAATGTGACCAGACAGCGTGGTACACAGGCGGCGGCGACGGCGTACCTGAATTTCCTGTTTTCCAAAGCGGGGCAGGACATCATTGCCCAACATTATTTCCGTCCGCGCGACCCGGCCGTGTTGAAAAAATATGCTGCCCGCTTCCCCGTCGTGCGGACTTTCACGGTGGAAAACGCCTTGGGCGGTTGGGCAAATGTGCAAAAAACCCATTTTGCCGACGGCGCGCTCTACGACCAGATTACGGAACGGCGTTAAATGGTCAAACCATCCAGGCAACACAACGTCCTGCCGGGTTTCAATCTGGCGTTGGGCTATACCCTCGTCTATCTTTCGCTGGTGGTGCTGATTCCACTGGCTGCCGTGTTCATCAAGGCGTCCAGCTTAAGCGTGGAGGATTTCTGGAACGTGGTCAGCGCGCCGCGCGTGGTGGCGTCCTACAAGGTGAGTTTCGGGTTGTCGCTGGTGGCTGCCGCCATCAATTCCGTTTTTGGCGTGTTGCTGGCATGGTCGCTGGTGCGCTACAGCTTTCCGGGGCGGAAGTTAGTCGATGCGCTGGTGGATTTGCCCTTCGCCCTGCCGACGGCGGTAGCGGGTATCGCGCTGACCGCCATTTACGCGAAAAACGGCTGGGTCGGGCAATTTCTGGAGGAACAAATCGGCTTTCAAGTGGCTTACACGCCTTGGGGCATTCTGGTGGCGCTGATTTTTATCGGCTTGCCGTTCGTGGTGCGTACCGTGCAGCCAATTCTGGAAGACCTGGACACGGAAATCGAGGAAGCCGCCGCCAGTCTGGGGGCGAATCGCGCCCAGACCATCCGGCGGGTGGTGCTGCCCATTTTGCTGCCCGCGTTGCTCACCGGCTTCGCGCTCGCCTTTGCGCGGGCGGTGGGGGAATACGGCTCGGTCATTTTTATCGCGGGCAACATGCCGTTCATTTCGGAAATCACGCCGCTCATGATCATCACCAAGCTGGAACAATACGATTATGTCGGCGCTACTGCGATAGCGGCGGTGATGCTGGTGTTTTCCTTCATTCTGCTGCTCATCATCAATTTCCTGCAAGCCTGGTCGAGCGGGCGCGTGCGTAAGGGGCGGTAATGTCTATTGTGAAACCTGCTGAAAACAACGCCAATGGCAGCGAAATGTCATCCTGGGCAAAGACGTTGATTTTGACCGTCCTGGGACGAATGGTGGGAACGAAGCTGATCGTTCTTTGGGAGTCCAGACATCGCTCCCGTTTTGAAACCAATGCGGCAACCCGTGAAGCGACCTGGGTGAAGGCGCTGATTCTGGCGCTCTCGCTTTCTTTCTTTGCCCTGTTCCTGCTCATGCCGCTGGCGGCGGTATTTTCGGAAGCCTTGCGTAAAGGCTGGGAAGCTTACTGGCTGGCGTTAAAGGAACCGGACGCGCTGTCTTCCATCAAACTCACCCTGATGACGGCGGCGATTGCCCTGCCGCTTAATCTGGTGTTCGGCGTTGCCGCCGCGTGGTGCGTCGCCAAATTCGAGTTTCGCGGCAAGCAGATTTTGACCACCCTGATTGATTTGCCTTTTTCCGTATCCCCCGTCATCGCGGGGCTGGTTTTTATGCTGATTTTCAGTACGCAGCAAGGCTGGTTCGGTCCGCTGTTGCGGGCATACGACCTGAAAATTGTCTTTGCCGTACCCGGCATCGTGCTGGCGACCGTGTTTGTGACCTTTCCCTTCATCGCCCGCGAGCTGATTCCCCTGATGCAGGCGCAGGGACGCGAAGAAGAAGAAGCCGCCGTGGTGTTAGGCGCGAACGGCTGGCAGACTTTTTGGCGCGTGACTTTGCCCAACATCAAGTGGGGCTTGTTGTATGGCGTGATTCTCTGCAATGCCCGCGCGATGGGGGAATTTGGCGCGGTGTCGGTGGTTTCGGGGCATATTCGCGGCATGACCAACACCATGCCCCTGCATGTCGAAATTCTCTACAACGAATACAACTTTGCCGCCGCCTTCGCCGTGGCGTCGTTGCTTGCCCTGCTGGCGCTCCTGACGCTGGCGATCAAGAGCTGGGTGGAATGGAAGGCGGAGCAAACCGCTCCGCCTGAAGCTCGAACCGAATGACAAAATGGAACGCCATCATGAGTATTGAAGTACGCGACATCTATAAACAGTTTGGCAATTTCATCGCCCTGGATAACGTCAGTCTGGAATTTCCCAGTGGGCAGTTGACGGCGCTTCTGGGGCCGTCCGGTTGTGGCAAGACCACGCTTTTACGCATCATCGCGGGGCTGGAACACGCCGACCGGGGCGCTGTTTTTCTGGAAGGCGAAAACGCCACCGGCGCTCATGTGCGCGAACGTCAGGTCGGTTTCGTGTTCCAGCACTATGCGCTGTTCCGGCACATGAGCGTGTTCGAGAACGTCGCCTTCGGTCTGCGCGTCAAACCGCGCAAACAGCGACCTTCCGAGGCGGAAATCCGGGAAAAGGTAGGCGCGCTTCTGGAACTCGTGCAACTCGACTGGATTGCCGACCGCCTGCCCGCGCAACTCTCCGGCGGTCAGCGCCAACGCATCGCGCTTGCCCGCGCGCTGGCGGTGGAGCCGCGCGTGTTGCTGCTGGACGAACCCTTTGGCGCGCTGGACGCCAAGGTACGCAAGGAATTGCGCCGCTGGCTGCGCCGTCTGCACGACGAATTGCACATCACCTCCATTTTCGTCACCCACGATCAGGAAGAGGCGCTGGAAGTGGCGGACAGCGTGGTGCTGATGAATCGCGGCAAGGTCGAACAACAGGGCGCGCCGGATGCCGTGTATCAACACCCGGAAACCCCCTTTGTGTATGGTTTCCTGGGCGCGGTGAATTATTTTCACGGACGCGCGGAAGAAGGTCGTGTGCGCGTGGGCGATACCCTGCTACATGCCGAAGCCGCGCCGGACGCGCATGGTCTGGCGAGCGGCGCAAACGTCACCGCCTTTGTGCGTCCGCACGAACTCGCCATCGTTTCGGCGGATGTGCCCGACCCGGTTGGCGTCGCCGCGAAAATCACCCGCATCATGGGGTTTGGCGCCGCCGCCCGCATCGAACTCGTCGGTCTGGACGCCGAAGCGCAGCACTTCGAGGTGGAAATGAGCCGCGAGCAACTGGCGTCGCAAAATCTGGTCGAAGGCCAGAGCGTGCGCCTCACCCCTTCCCGCATCAAGGTCTTTGAACGGGAAGCCAACGCATAAACACGCGCGATTTGTCGATTCCCTGCCGAAACCTCGCTATAATCCTGCCCTTCAAATCTGCGTTGGAGTGGAGTCGATGGGCTTTCTTGCCGATAAAAAATTACTGATTACCGGAGTGATCTCCAAGCACTCCATTGCCTATGGTGTCGCCAGAGCGTGCAGCCGCGAAGGGGCGACGCTGGCGTTTACCTACCAGAACGAGCGTTTTGAAGAACGGGTACGAAAGTTCGCGGGCGAGTGCGGCAGCGATCTGGTCTTGCCCTGCGACGTGTCCAGCGACGCCGACATTACGAGCCTGTTCGACAAACTGGGCAGCGCGTGGGACGGCGCGCTGGATGGTCTGTTGCACTCCATCGCCTACGCTCCCGCCGAAGCCATCGAAGGCGACTTTCTGGACGGCATCTCGCGCGAATCCTTCCGCATCGCGCACGAAATTTCCGCATACAGCTATCCCGCGCTCGCCAAGGGCGCGCGCCCCCTGATGCGCGGTCGCAAGGCTTCTCTCGTGGCGCTGACCTATCTGGGCGCGGAACGCACCATGCCCAACTACAACACGATGGGGCTTGCCAAAGCGAGTCTGGAAGCGGCAACCCGCTACCTCGCCTTCTGCCTTGGACCGGAAGGCATCCGCGCCAACGCCATTTCCGCTGGCCCCATCAAAACGCTGGCTGCTTCCGGCATCGGCAGTTTCAGCAAGCTCCTGGCCTACAACGCCCACAACGCCCCCTCGCGCCGCAACGTGACCATCGAAGAAGTCGGCAACGCCGCCGCCTTCCTGCTCTCCGATCTGGCATCCGGCGTCAATGGCGAAATTCTCTTTGTGGACGGCGGGATGCACTCCACAGCATTGGGAAATCCCGAACCGATGTAACGCATGTAGGCTGGGTAAGCGAAGCGCAACCCGACATGCTCACTATATATGCGTTGTACATAGGCAACGGGTGATGCCGGGTTACGCCTTCGGCTTAGCCAAGCTGCGGGATACCCAATTGACCGCATCCAATCTCTCCGTTTACCCAACCGATTGAGGCTGTAACGCCCCGCCTCTGTCGTTGTGGCGTTGCTGTGTAAAACCTGTCCCATAAGGCATCCTTCCAGTCTGTCAGGGAAATTGTGTTACTTAGGGCTGCCGCTGATTTTTTGGTGCCCGCCCTGGTACGCGCATCCGTTTATAATCTCCGTCCCTTTTCACCTTTTCTCTGATTGCCCCGTGATGAATGCTTTTTGGAAACGCCTTGCCTTCTCGTTTTGTGCCCTGCTCGCTGTCGTTGTCGTGAACAGCGCGAATGCCCAACAGGTTGTCGCGCCCGCGTTGGCGGCGAAATCGTGGATTCTGCTGGAATCGGCTTCCGGTCAATTTCTGACTTCGGAAAAGCCGGATGAAAAACTTGAACCCGCCTCGCTCACCAAGCTGATGACGGCTTACCTGACTTTCACCGCCCTGCGCCAGAAGACGTTGGCGCTGGAACAGACTGTGCCGGTATCCGAAAAAGCCTGGCGCACGGGCGGCTCAAAAATGTTTATTCGCGTCGGTCATCTGGTGCCGGTGGAAGACCTCATCAAGGGTATGATTGTGCAGTCGGGCAATGACGCTTGCGTGGCGCTTGCCGAAGCCATCGCCGGGAGCGAGGAAGCCTTCGCCCTGCAAATGAACAGGGAAGCGGCGCGCCTCGGCATGAAGCAGACCCGGTTCAAAAATGCCACCGGCTTACCCGATGCTGAACACCTCACTACGGCGCGTGATCTGGCGACGCTGGCTTCCGCCCTGATTCGTGATTTTCCCGAAGAATACGCTCGCTACTATTCCATCAAGGAATTTCGTTACAGCAACATCACGCAGCCCAACCGCAACCGCCTGTTGTGGCTTGACCCCGGCGTGGATGGCATGAAAACCGGCTTTACCGAAGCGGCGGGTTACTGCCTGATTTCTTCTGCCAAGCGCGGCGAGCGCCGCCTGCTCTCCATCGTGTTGGGCGCGGATTCCGACCAGGCGCGAGCTTCCGAATCCCTGAAACTCCTGAACTGGGGGTTTCAGTTTTTTGACGCCGTGAAACTCTATCCGGCGGAGCAGGCGGCTTCAGAATTCAAGGTTTGGAAAGGCGAGCAAAACAAGGTGAAAGCCGGTTTCGTCCGCGATTTCGTGCTGGCCGTGCCGAAAGCGAGCAGCGATAAACTGCAAGCCGAACTGGTGTCCCGCCAACCCCTGATTGCGCCGGTGCAAAAAGGACAGGTCATCGGCACGCTGCGCCTGACGCTGGAAGGCAAGGCTTACGGCGAATATCCGGTTGAGGCGCTGGAAGACGTAGGGCGCGGCAACTGGTTCTACCGCCTGCTTGACACCATCCGCCTGTGGTTCGCCTAGATTCGGGAGCCGCATGAATAGAGACGAAGAACAATCCCTCATCGAATTCCCCACGCCTTTCCCCCTGAAAATCATGGGCGAGGCGGGGGCAGGGTTGGAAGTGACGGTAGTGGACATCGTGTGCCGCCACGACCCGGATTTCGCGGTGGAGCGTATGGAAACGCGCCTGAGTTCCGGCGGCAAATACGTGAGCCTCACCTGCACGGTCACAGCAACTTCACGCGCCATGCTCGACGCCCTGTATCGGGAATTGAGCGCCCACCCGCACATCAAATATGTGCTCTAAAACGGGGTTGACCGCTCATGTACCGACTCGGACATCTGGTAAACGGCGATTGGGTCGCTCACTCTCATGCCCCCGTCTTCGCATCGGGGGATCGCATTGTTGCAGGCGTTCCTGATAGCGACCCGGCGATCTTTGAGCGGATGGTTGAGTGTCTGGAGCCTCTGTACTTCTTGCTGTACGTACTCCACACGTCGCATGGAGAGGCTCAGCTTGGTCGGTATCAGAGTCCGGCGCTATCGCTGTCGCACGTTAAAGAGTTTCTGACCAAATTCAGCCCGTTTTTCTCAGCGGATGCCCGCTTTGACCTGTGGGCACATTCACCCAGCGACAACGCCACTGTCGTTTGGGATCGCCACAATCAGCTATTCGCTTACGGTCCGCTTGAGAGATTCTCAACGGCGCTGCGCTCGCTTGGCTTCACTTCAGGCTACCCGTCAGTTCCCGTACCGCACGCGCATTACTATCATGAGGAATTCGATGACCTTGCCAAAGACCTCATCGGCGCGTTCAACTGGTCATACTCGCCGCTTCGACCAGAGGATGAGCAGTGATCCCGCAGCCTGACAATTCATTCAAACCGACGCCGTTGCGCGGCGCGGCTTAACTCAAGCGATGAACATGCGGATTCGTCGCCTGGGTCAAACGGATTACCTCGCCGCCTGGGAAGCCATGCGCCTGTTCACGCAAGACCGCGCGCCGCATAGGTCAGGTACGCCGGATGAACTCTGGCTGACCGAGCATCCGCCTGTGTTTACGCTGGGGCAGGCGGGCAAGCCCGAACATATCCTGCAAGACATCGGCGTCCCCGTCGTGCGTACCGACCGGGGCGGGCAGGTGACGTATCACGGCTTCGGACAACTCATCATCTATCTGCTGCTGGATTTGCGGCGCAGAAAACTGAAAGTGGCAGAGCTGACGCGGGGCATAGAAGCCGCCCTCATTCGCATGTTGGGTGAGCAGGGCTTGACAGTGAATCGCAGGGCGGGCGCGCCTGGCGTGTATCTGGGCGCTGACGGCGCGGGCGCGAAAATCGCTGCGCTGGGCTTGAAGGTCGCGCGCGGATGCAGCTACCACGGTTTGAGCCTGAATGTGGATATGGATTTAACCCCCTTCGCCGCCATCAACCCCTGCGGCTACGCCGGTCTCGCCGTAACCGATATGCGGGAACAGGGCGTGATGATGGATGTAGCGACCGCCGGAGAATTATTGGCGCGCGCGCTGGTTGAAGTATTTACAACGAAGGAAGAGGAACGCTAGAAGCAATGTGAAGCGTGGACGGTAGCTCTCCATGTGGGAGAGGGGCGGGGCAAAAGCGGCGGCATTTGCGATACCGCCGCAGTCAACGTCCGGCGTGTTTGGAGAACGCGCCCCGCCTGAAGCCGCCCTTACGCCGCTTCTTCTTTCTTTTTCGCAAACAATTTATGCCAAAGCGCGGCGAGTACAAAAATCGGAATCACAATCCACAAAAGATGTCCGAAAATCAGGTCGAAGGCGCTCAATTCCGGGCGCGGCAGGGGATCGGGCAGGCTGCCGTCTTCCTGAAATTTTTTCAGTTCCGCCCCTTCCGGCAGCGACCAGTAGCTGGTGTTGTCGCCCTTGGCGGTCAGTACCAGTTCGCCCTTGATGGAATAGGGGGCGAAAAAGTATTCCGTTGTCACCATGTGACCGAGCGCCATCGGCTTGCCTTCTTCGGTTTTGAGCGCGACATCCGCAATGAAGTCGATGCGTTCATCCGTCCCGATTTTCCAGCGCGCCGCATGCGCGTTGGCGGAGAAAACCATGAGGAGCGCCAGCAACGGCAAAAACCAAAATTTTTTCATCAAAAGCCTCGCAAAAAAGGGGGTGTAAAAGTGGCGGCACTATGTCACAAGGAATGGGGAAAACGCAACCTCCACGCTTGCCGGATTTTGCGTGGGCGTCATTGTGAAAATCACGATTTCTGATATATGCTGTCAATTCTTTTATATCCAGAGGAATGATCATGACTGAACCAACTACACCGACTGCAACAACCGCAACCGCCTCTGCGGGGGGGGGGGGGGGGGGGGGGTTTGGCGCAACGACCCGAACCTGAATTTTAAATGTAAATTCGGGTTTAATTTTTTTGTCCACCACGGCTTACGCCACGGGGTGGTTGT
>JAITSU010000090.1 GCA_031287525.1 Zoogloeaceae bacterium
GGCATGTCGGCACGTCGGCGGTACGCCGACTTTGAGCGCAGATTGCCGCACAAACACTGCTGCCAGCGTGGACGCTGGCGTTCCCAGAAAAACCTTCACTCAAAAAAACGCTCTGTGCAACTTTGTCAGCAGCCTGCGGCGCGTTCGGAGAACGCGCCCTACCCTGTGTTCCCTGTCTTCTGGCGTATAATCGCCGCCCAAGAGTCGCACCACAATTCACGCCGCAGGCGTGAGTATCTGGTCATGAACCCGAACACACGGAGATTCACCCTTGAAACGTCGCGCTTTCCTCACCGCCGGTTTGCTGGCACTGATGTCTTCGCCCGCTTTGGCGGCGCCCCCAAAAACCGGCAAGAAAGCAGCACCAAAAAAGGCGAGCGGCAAAGCGACCAATAAAGGCAAAAAAAAGCCGGGAGCCTCACCCGCCCGCGTGCAGACCAGCGCGGAAAACCCGGTGATCGACGCCGCGCCCGAAGGAACTTCCGCTTCCCGCCTGCCCCCCGTCAAAGCCCCCACCTTGCCGAGCGAATGGCGTCGCTTCTCCATCACCCTCACGGCGCAAATCGAGCCTTCCCCAAACCCACAACGTCTGTGGCTGCCGCTGCCCGCCAGTCAGGATGGGCTGCACCAGCGCGACCAGAAACTCGCGTGGCAGGGCAATTTTACGCAAGGCAGCATCCTGCGCCTGCCCGATGGCGAACTGGAAGCCTTCTCCTGCGAATGGTCGCCCGGCGTCGCGCCACATCTGGAATTGACCACCACGCTGGAAACCGCTGACCGGCAATTCGACGTTTCCCGCCGCACCCAACCGCCCGAACGCGACGACATCCTGCGCCGCAACCTGCTGGCGACCGCGCAACTCCCCAACAACGGCGAAGCGCACGCGCTGGCGTTGCGTATCGTCGGGCGCGTCATCGACCCGGCGGCGCAAGCGCGCGCGCTGTTTGAATGGGTCGTCGACAACAGCCAATACGACCCCGACCTGCCCGCCTGCGGCAAAGGCGACGTGTACGCGCAAATCGCCAGCGAACAATACGGCGGACGCTCCGCCGACATCAACGGTCTGTTCGTCGCCCTCTGCCGCGCCCTCGGCATCCCCGCCCGACGGGTATTCGGGCTACGCATCGCCCCCTCCCGCCTCGCCCCCTGTCTGGGCATCGAACATGACGCGACCTGCGCCCCCCACTGCCGCGCCGAATGTTACCTCCCCGGCTATGGCTGGATTCCCGCCGACCCCAGCGACGCCTGCCGCGCCCTGCGACTGGAAACACTGTCGCCGGAAAACAGCCGCGCCCTGCGTAAAATCCTGTTCGGCTTCTGGGAAATGAACTGGCTGGTCTACAACCGCGCCGAATCCCCCGCCCTGCCCGACTTCCCCACCCTGCCCTTCTTCATTGCCCCACAACTGGAACGCGAGGGAGCCTCCATCGAAGGGGCTGATGTGGACGGATTCCGCTATCGCATCGAAAGCCGTAGCTTATCGGGCAAGGCAAATGAATAAAGGTTTATACGAAAAAACCCAAGGCAAAGCCTTGGGTTTTTCATTGCTACGTCTGCAAAACGCTTACACCACTCTTTCCTTCACATAGCGACCCGGCGCGGGTTCGATGGGCTTGTAGGTGGCGTTGCCCAAGGTCTTCGGCGCGGCTTTTTCCGCTCCGGCGAAGGGTTTGACCCATTCCGACCAGTCTGTCCACCAACTGCCTTTGTGCTCTTCGGCGGTATCCAGCCATTCCTTGGCGTCGACTTTGAGATTTTCATTTGTCCAGTAGCAACGCTTGTTTTTGGAGGCCGGATTGATCACCCCGGCGATGTGACCGGAAGCGCCCAGCACGAAATGTTTTTTGCCGCCCAGAAGACGGGTGCTCTGGTAGGCCGTATGCCAAGGCACGATGTGGTCTTCGCGCGAGGCGAGGAGGAAGACGGGCATATCCAGCTTGCCCAAATCGACGCGCACGCCGCACATTTCCAGCTTGCCGGGAATCCGCAGGTAATTGTTGAAATACATGTTGCGGATGTACCAGCAGGCAAAGGGGCCGGGCAAGCCGGTTGAGTCGGCATTCCAGTACAGAATGTCGAAAGGCGGCGGCGTTTGCCCTTTCAGGTAGTTGCTGGTGACGTAATTCCACACGAGGTCTTTGGGACGCAGCATGGAGAAGGTATTTTGCAATTCCAGCGCCCCCAGCAGACCGCCCTTGCCGATAGAGGCTTCTTTGGTGGTAATGAATTGTTCGTCGATGAACAGGCTGATGTCGCCGGTATCGGAAAAATCCAGCATGGTGGTGAGCAGGGTGAGCGAGGCCGCCGGTTTTTCGCCACGCCCCGCCAGCACAGCAAGCGCCGAAGACAGCAGGGTTCCGCCGACGCAAAAGCCCAGCACATTCATTTCTTTTTGTTTGGTGATGTCCTGCACGATATGCACGGCGGTGATCGGGCCTTGTTCCAGATAATCATCCCAACCAAGCTGGCTTTGTTCCTTGCCGGGGTTTTTCCAGGAAATCAGGAACACCGTGTACCCCTGCTCGACCACGTAACGCACCCAGGAATTTTCCTGTTGCAAATCAAGAATGTAGAACTTGTTGATACAGGGCGGCACAATCAAAATGGGGCGCGTGGCGACCTTTGCGGTGAGCGGCGCGTACTGAATCAACTGGATCAGATCGTTTTCATACACCGCCTGACCTTCGGTCGTGGCAAGATTCCTGCCCACCTCAAAGGCCGTTTCGTCGGTCATGGAGATGCGACCCTTGCTCACATCGGCAATCAGATTGGTGATGCCGTCGACGAGACTCTTCCCCTGGGTTTCCACCGCCAGACGGATGGCTTCGGGGTTGGTGGCGGCGTAGTTGGAAGGCGACAGCGAATCGACGTATTGACAGGCGGAGAAGCGCAGTTTTTCCTTGGCGCGCTCGTTTTCCACCGGCAGGAGTTCGACCGCCTCCATCACGTACTTGGAATGCAGCAGATAATTCTGGCGCAGGTAGTCGAATATCGGGCTGCTCTCCCATTCCGGCGCGCTGAAACGCCGATCACCCGGCTCCGGGGTAACGACAAAATCAGGGGTTTGGCCCACGCTTTTCTTCAGCACGGACTGCCAGAGTTTGGCTTGATTGGCGGCGAGTTCGTCCTGCAAGGCTTTCAGCGCGTCGGCGGTTTCCTTGGGATACTGCATGGAGGGCGGAACGATGCCGGACAAATCGGGCATCTGCGGCATTTGGGGCATTTGAGGGATTTGCGGCGTTTGGGCTTGCTGGAGCATCGAGGCGAAACCCTGGGCCATCACCTGCCCCGCCTGGAAAAATTGTTGAAACATCGGGGGCAAGGTGTCCTTGCTGCCGGAATCTTTAGTATCTTGGGACATGAACGACTCCTGTGGGCAAATCATGAAACATCAGAGCAAACTCAGCCATTCTCCATCCCGTGACCTCAACTGTCAAACAAAGAACGCCGAAATGACCGAATCCGAACACGGTTGAATGGCAAACAGATGACAAGCATTCGTCGCCGGGAAGGTCACACGGCAGTTTCGCCCGTTTCTCCGGTACGGATACGCACGACCTGTTCGACGCTGGTGACAAAAATCTTGCCATCGCCGATTTTTCCGGTGCGCGCCGCCTTGATGATGGCGTCTATCGTGGCGTCGAGGATGGCGTCAGCGATGACGATTTCCACTTTCAGTTTGGGCAGAAAATCCACGACATACTCGGCGCCGCGATAAAGCTCGGTATGCCCCTTCTGACGACCAAATCCCTTGACTTCGCTCACGGTCAGCCCGGTCACGCCGATTTCGGACAACGCCTCGCGCACTTCGTCCAGCTTGAACGGCTTGATGATGGCTTCGATTTTTTTCATGGTGCAACGCTCCTCCTGGTTTTTCACCAGCGACAGTCAAAGGATAACAGGGTAACACGCGCCTAGAAATTGGGCTTTTTCTTGCTGTGCGCGAAGCGTTCCACGGACGCCAGAATTTCCTTTTTAGCGGCATCGACGCCCTTCCAGCCCTTGATCTTGACCCACTTGCCCTTTTCCAAATCCTTGTAATGCGCGAAGAAATGCGCGATTTGCTCCAGAATCAAGGGTTGCAGGTCGTCAATGCCATGCACCTTGTTGTAGCGCGGCGTCAGCCTGGAGACCGGCACGGCGACCAGCTTGGCATCCTTGCCCGCCTCGTCTTCCATTTCCAGCACCCCCAACGGACGACAATGCACCACCACGCCCGGTTGCAGAGCATACGGCGCAATCACCAGCACATCGACCGGATCGCCGTCTTCCGACAGGGTATGCGGAATAAAACCGTAATCATATGGATAGTGCATGGGCGTCGCCATGAAACGGTCAACCATCACGCAACCGGACGCCTTGTCCAGCTCATACTTGATTCCCGGCGTGCACGCGGGAATCTCAATCACGACATTGAAATCATTGGGGATATCCTTGCCGATGGACAGGGCTTCTATATTCATTTTTGTTGGACTCCGAAAGTTGGGGGCGCTGCGGAAAAAAGGGCGTGATTATAGCGGCAGAAGCCTGACGAGGTAAGCCTGTTTAATCCACGCAGCCCTTATACCCCATGCGTCACGACTAACGGAGGACGGAAAAAAAGAGCGTCAATTCGTACTTTTGTTCCTGGAGTACACCATGACGCCAGCGGCGCTACCCATCGCCCATGCGGGACCGTTTTCGGCGTCCAGCGGAATCTCTCCGGCGGGAAAAACGTAAGGGGGAATTGCCGTGCCGATTTCGCGCCAGACCGGATTGGGCGCGTTAGCGGAGGGCAGCCACCACCAGCGCCAGTGCCACGGGTGATTAAAGTCTTTTTTGTTCGTGGCTTCCCAAACGCCCAAAAACAAGGCGTCCGGGTACAATCCGCCGTTCCCCAGAGGCACAAGCAGGCAGGGATTTTCGGGGGATTGTCCTTCTGGAAAAGGCAAGGTGCGCCACGTAGCGCCGTCCGGGCTGGAAATCTCCAGTTCGACGCGCAGATTTTCCATATAACCGGCTTCGTTGTTGAAGCGCGTGATTTGTCCCGCCTTCACGACCTGACCGCTGGCGAGAATGGCGACACGGGGTACCCCTCCGTGCTCATTGTTTGACCTCTTTTCAGGGAGTGAGGCAACAGCGCCGCCCGCCGCACGCGAAGGCGATGAGGAATGCCAGTTTTTGCGAACCGGATCATAAATCTCGTGGCGGCGGGCGGGCAGATACGGCCCCCAGCCGATGTAACCGGGCGAGCAATCGGCGCAATCAGCGGGACGGCTGGCGACGATTTCGCCTTCCACCACGCCGCCCGCCACAATAACCCGACCATCGTTTAACACACGTCCGACAAAATTCTGGCGCTGCCTTTGCAGACGCGGCCCTTCCGTGATGCGCCCTGAATTCACGTCAAGCCAGTACACGGCGGCATTTTCGCTGATGAGCCAGGCACGTTGATGGTTTATGCCCACGAGTCTGGAATAATCGGCACGATTAGAAAAACCATCCCGACTCAATGGGGCGGCATCAAGCAGTCGATAGTCCTGTGTCTTCACATCAAGCAGGGCGAGTTGCCCCGACTCATGAATCAGCGCCCGCTGTTCATCCACCCACGCGACTTCGGCTCTGCGCGTGTCAAACGGCAGGGCGGGCAGGCTCACTGTCTGACCGCCAGCCCCTTGCCACAGTTCAGCCAGACGGGTGACTTCATATTTTACGCTACCATCATGATGGTTCCTCAGGGTGCCACCTGCCGCCAGCAGACGGTCGCCCCGCACGGACAGTCCACCATCGTTCGCGATTTGCCACGTACCGGAACGCGAGGAGGCGGGCGCTGCCGTCCACGCCACTACGCTGGCGCCCGGACTGCGGCGTCCATAAGCCTCATTAGCGTTAACACGGGCAGAAAGACCGGAAACCACACCCACGCGCCGCCCCGACAGGGGTACCAGCGCGCCGCCTCTACGCTCGATGCCCATTTGCGCGGCAATGCGTACCGCCTCGTCTCCCGGTTTCCATGCCAGCAGCACGGGGAAACGCCCCGCGCCCAGCAATACCGCGCCTTCATCGGCAACCCATACCGCCTGATGATCCTGCATGGACACGGGCAAATCGGGGCCGCGCTGCCAGACGCGCTGTTTGGGATCCCAGAATTCCGAAGTGGTGGAGACGCTCAAATCCCGCCCACGTGCCACGGGCGCGCCACCCCAGATGTGTCCCTCGCCTCCGGTCGCCCAGACGCGACCATCGGGCAGGCGCGCCAGCGCAGGGTCGTTGCGCGGCATGAGCATGGCGGGCAGGGCGAGCCATTTTTTTGCGGCAGGGTCATACAACAGTGTAGATTTATGGTTCGCATTCCCCGTGACCAGCACTTGCCCGCCGCCAATATGCAAAGCGCCAAAGCGCCCAAAAGTTCCCCCTGAAGTGCCGGGGTTTCCCAATTTCACAGGAAGAGAGGGTAAATCTTCGCTGCGAATCACGCCTTTGGCGTCCAGCCACACACGCTCGACTTTTAGTGTGCTAGCAGCGGGATAGGAGGACGGCCACGATAACCCCCCCAGCACCATCACGCTGCCGTCTGGCAGGGCGACGGTATGGACGCTCTGGCGGGGCGGCGTCAGTTTGCCGCTCACCACGCTCCCGTCAGGTCGAAGCAGGTGGATGGACGGACCGATCAGCCATATGCCCGCCGGGGTTGCAAGACTGGCATAGCGGGCGTGTTGATTGTTGCCGCCCGCTGTCCGCTCAATCTCGACCCCGACACCCGTAAGGCGGATCGTGCTGTTACGCTGCGGTTCAGCGGGGAAGAATTTTTGTATGGCGATCTCATTCTGACAGCCAGACTCCTGGTAAGTCTGGCACACAGGCAGGAATATGAGCGCGCTGCCATCGTTCAATGTCAGCGGAGGCGCGAATTGCCCCTTGATTTGCGATGCCATATTCGTGCGGGTTTCGCCGGGCAGCGCTGGCGGATGCGGCGGGTCTGCGGCAATGGCAGGGATGGACAGGGACAGCAACAGGAAAGCAAACGATCGAACAGTCATGTTCAGCACCCCGTGTTATTAATGGAGAAATAGGAAAAATGCCCCGCCAACCCCACGATTTCGCCCGGCTTCGCAAGCGAAGACAAAAACAGCGTGAAATTCTGACTGCCGTCGCTGGCAAAATTAAAATTCACCACGAAATCCGGCTTGCCGTCGTGGTCTAAATCACCGATCCAGCGCACGTAATCAGCCGGTTTGAGCGTGGCAAGCCCCTCCATGCCGAATCCGAAAACCCCCAAGGTCTGGCGCTGCCCGTCCAGCAGCAATTCCAGCGCCAGCGGATCGGATTCACCGCGCTCAGGTGGTGGCGTCTTCGGCACCAACAACGTGGGCACGAAGCGCAGAATACGACCATCCGCCAGCGCCAGCTCGCCTTCCATCGTGCCGGGGGTTTTCGTGGCGCGGGCAATCCGCCAGGTTTCAACCTGCCCTTCCGCGAGAACAAGCGCGTTCGCCGGGGCGCGAAACGGTTTGAAGACCAGTATTGCTCCAGCAGGCGGTACGGGCGTCAAACGCAGCATCTGACCAGGCACGTCCGGTCCGTCATACTGGGGGTGCGGATGGGCGGCGACATCCAGCCGCGCCGACTGTAATTTGCACTGTTTACTGTCGCCACAGGTCAGAATCCACCAGCCATCGCCGGAACGATATTCGCGTCCGGGAAAATGCAGTGTTCCGTTGGACGTACCATTGTCAGGCGAATATAAGTAAGGGGGTGGCAAAACCACGACTGACCCGGACGATTTATGGGCGTAAGGCACGGAATAATCCGGCTCCGGCTGCGTCTCTTGCGCCCAAGCGATGGAAAGCGCCAAGCCCGCGACCAGAACCGCCGCGCGCCTTGTCAGATGTTTCATGGTTTTACCGCCTTTCAGATTGGGACGAAAGATTATAGACAAGCTTCTGTCTGGAAAATCGACATTTTCAATGGCGGCTGAAATGGCATGTTGGGCATCCCGTATCCGCATTCCGCTCATTCACCCTCGCGTCAGCAACACCACCGCCTGCGCTTCTATCGCCTCGTTGCGTCCCAGATAGCCCAGTTTTTCGTTGGTTTTGCCTTTGATGTTGACGGCGTCCGCTGGCAATTCCAGGTCGGCGGATAAAATGGCGCGCATGGCGGGGATGTGCGGGGCGAGGCGGGGTTGTTGGGCGATGAGCGTGGTATCGACATTCACGAGCCGCCAGCCTTGTTCGCGTGTGAGGCGTAGCGCTTCGCGCAGCAAGACCCGGCTATCCGCGCCCTGATAGCGTGGGTCGCTGTCGGGAAAGTGGCGTCCGATGTCGCCCAGACCTGCCGCGCCCAGCAAGGCGTCGGTGAGCGCGTGCAAGAGCGCGTCGGCGTCGGAATGACCGAGCAAGCCTTTTTCAAAGGGAATTTCCACGCCGCCCAAAATGAGTTTGCGTCCCGCCGTCAGAACATGCACATCGTAGCCCTGCCCGACCCTGAATTCAGTGCTTGTCATGCTTTGCTCCCATGTTCACGTCCGCGCAAAATCCATTCCGCCAACGCCAAATCCGCCGGATAGGTCACTTTCAGATTGCTCATATCGCTCTCGACCAGACGCGGCGCGAATCCGGCGGCTTCCATCGCGCCCGCCTCATCCGTCACTTCGGAATGCGCCGTCAGCGCGGCACGCAGCACGCCGTAACGGAACATCTGCGGCGTTTGCGCCTGCCACAAGCCCGCGCGCGGCAAGGTTTCGCGCACATGCGCTTCGCCACTTGCGCCATCGCCGCGTTTCAGGGTATCGGCAAGCGGCGCCGCCAATAGCCCACCGACCGCATCTCTGGCAAGCGTCGCCAGCAGCCGGTCAAGCATCGCGGAGGAAAGACAGGGACGCGCCGCGTCATGCACCAGCGCCCAGTCGTCCGGCAAGAGCGTTTCGCTGACGGCAGCGAGGGCATTCCGCACACTCTCCGCCCGACTCGCGCCGCCGCAATGCAGGATTTTCAGCCGGTCGCCAAGGGCTTGCCACAAAGTCTGCCATTCCGACCAGAATTCATCGCCGGGCGACAACACCACCCACACGCGAACAATCTGCGGATGACGACAAAGCACGTTCAGCGCATACCAGATTAACGGTCTTCCCATGACGCGGAGGTATTGTTTGGGGACGACAGCCCCCAGACGGGAGCCGCTGCCCGCGGCGGGAATGATTGCGTAACATTGAGCCATGCCGCGATTTTAGAGCTTCACGCGCAGAAAACATAGCCACGCCTGGCGCGCCCGCGCTGCGGTAAGATGCTGCCCTGTCATTTTTTCAGCCCAACATCACAATGAATAACCCGTTCCTCAATCCTGAACCGGAAATCCAGCAAGCCGCCACGGGCGCGCCATTCGTAACCACGCTCAATCTCGCCAGCCTCGAAATCAGCGGCGCGGACGCCCGCGTTTTTTTACATAACCAGTTCACCAGTGACGTGAAATCCCTGGAAATCGGTCAGGCGCAGCTTTCCGCATGGTGCACCGCCAAGGGGCGCATGGTGGCGAATTTCATCCTGTATCCTTTGTCTGGCGATGTTTTCCGCCTTCTGCTGCCCCTCGAATTGCTGCCGGGCTTCATCAAACGCCTGCAAATGTACGTGCTGCGCTCACGGGTAAAACTCACCAGCCTGTCCGTCGCGCAGGACGCAGCGGGCGCTCAGGGGCAACTCGGCTTATCCGGCACCCATGCCGCCGATGCCCTGACCGCCCTCGGTCTGCCCGTGCCGGAAACGCCTTTGAGCGTTGCCACGCTGAATAAAACCAGCATCATCCGTCTGCCGGATGGTCGCTTCATCCTCTCCGCGCCGCTGGAATCCCTGCACCATTTCGGAGAACAATGGTCTACCCGAATTCAGCCCGCCCGCCAAACCGCCTGGGAATGGCTGGACATCCGGGCAGGGCTGCCGTGGATTACCCGCGCGACCACCGAAGCCTTCGTGCCGCAGATGATGGATTTTGAAAAAATGGGCGGCGTCAGTTTCACAAAAGGCTGCTACCCCGGTCAGGAAATCGTCGCCCGTTCGCAATATCTGGGTCAAGTCAAACGCCACCTCTACCGCCTCGCCAGCCAACACCCCCTCACACCGGGCGAAGACCTGCACTCCCCCGCCAGCCCCGACCAGCCCGCAGGCAAGGTCATCACCGCCGCCGCTGCCACCGATACCCTCACAAACGCTACCGGCAGCTATGCCGCGCTCGCCGTCGTGCTGAAAAGCGCCGCCGCCGACCTGCGCCAAGGCAGCAACGATGGCGCAAGCGTACAAGCCACGCCCGTCTATCCAAGTTGATAAATCACTTTAAGAACAATGTTTAATAAGATGATTTTATTGAATTTTTATTCACGAAAGCCTAACCCATGTGCCTGATTTTATTCGCCTGGCAGACGCGCGCCGATTACCCGTTGATCCTCGCCGCCAACCGCGACGAATTCTACTGTCGCCCCACCCTGCCCCTCGCCCCGTGGCAAGACGCCCCGGACATCATCGGCGGACGCGATTTGGCAGCCGGTGGCGGCTGGCTCGCCTGCCATGCCGATGGACGCTTCGCCGCCGTCACCAACGTGCGTCAGGGATTACAACCCCTTGCAAACGCGAAATCACGCGGGCAACTCATCACAAACTACTTTAAGAATAACCAACAACCACATGAATTTATTGAAAAAATAGAACATGAATCCTATGATGGCTTCAACCTGCTGCTCGGCAGCCGACAGGCGCTTTACTACACCTCCAACCGCAACAACGTCCCCCCCGAACCCCTGCGCCCCGGTATCTACGGACTCTCCAATCACCGTCTGGACACCCCTTGGCCGAAAGTCGTCACCGCCAAACAAGCTTTCACCGCCGCACTGGATACCTTGCCCACACCCGAACCCTTCTTCCAACTCCTCGCTAATCGTAGCTCTGCCCCTGACCAAGACCTGCCCCAAACCGGCATTCCCCTCGCCGTGGAACGAATGCTGTCCGCCATTTTCATCACATCCCCAGACTACGGCACCCGCGCCTCAACCCTGCTGCTCGCGCACCGGGACGGACATTTCAGTATGGTGGAAAGGAGTTTCGGAACGAATGGCGAGGCACTGGGAGACGCTGTGGCGACAACCGCCCCGCTCATGTCACAAAGAAGGAATCAAAAACCAGCGTAATGACATTGATTTCTTGCAATCGCGCGTAATTTTTGCATGACAGGCAAAAATCCCCAGCGTCTCCCGTGACTTACCCGGTAGCTTGGATGATAAGCGCCTCAAAGTCGCCCATAAAACCGTGAGCCGCCCGTAACGGCTTACCCTGTTTTCAGCTTCATTTGACCGTAACGCTCGTCCTCGTCTTTTTGGTTGCGGATGGCTTGCAAAACATCATGGCTTCGTCGGCTGTTGCGCGGGCGGATGAGAAAACCGCCCGCCTTGGCGGAGTTGATGAGTTGCAGGTTCACGCCGCGAAATACCCGGTCGGCTAGGCGTTTGGCGATGCGCTGCGCGAATTCCGTAAATTTCTTCGTCCAATACGCCCCCAGCGCCGCCAGTTCTGCGGTAATTTCCCGCGTGGGGGAAGCGTCCTGCGCGATTTCACTTTCACGGGCGCGGTAGCGGGCGGTCAGCCACCAGCGGTAGGACTTGTCCATGTCGTGAATCATCGCCAGCAGTTGCTTTTGATACCATACCCGCAGGGCGGCGGAGGGCTGAATTGGGCGGAGCTTTTTCATTCCGAAACGCCAGCAGCCGCCATCTTTTCCCGAATCGTCGATGCTCTCATACCAACACGAACGCCTTTCACGCCGCCCGCTTTGGCTTTTTCAAGCAACGATTCGTAACGCTCTTTCCCCGCATTAAAGGCGGCTTCTTTTTTTGCCGTGCCTTCGTTTGTTTTCAGCCCTGCTTTTTTCGCCAGCCATCCTTCAGCCGATACTATTTTGCCTTCATGGGCGGAAGAACGTGATTTTGGAATCCAGACCAATGATTGCCTGTTCTGGTAAGCCTCACGCTGGGCGGGGGTGCCACGGCGCATCAATTCTTCGCGTCCGCCCCATTCAATCAACTCCAAAGCGGATTGATAATCGGGGTTGTCGATTCCATAAGCCTTTTCTGTCTCACGCCTGATTTCTGGCGGCCGACTGATATTTTCATGTCCATCCGGTATTTTTGGCGCAGCCTTCTGCGGTGTCGACTGTTCGCCTTTGTGTCCTACAGGCGTTTTTGCGCCCATGAAGTCCTTGCGGATTTCGCTGAATTTTTGCCCGGTAAATTTTCCGCCCGCGCCGCGTATTATTTCTCCGCCTTCGCCTATCTCAACATGAGCGCCCTTGATGGTTTTCCACTCATCCATTGCCAGCGCGTAATCCAGCGCGTGGAGGCGTTCTTCTGAATCCATCGCGGCATTCAAGCCTTCAAATTCCATTGACGCCAGCGATGAATCCCCCACCATCCCCGCCTTGTCCATATCGTCCAGCCCTTCGCCGCTGCCGAATTTCGCGGCGGGCGCTTCCGGCACGTCTTCCGGCTCAATGGAGGAATACCCGCTGTCATAATCCGCCGCCAAGCCTTCGCGGACTTCTTCAGGCGACAAGACGCCACGGTCAAGATAGATGGCGTCACGGTCGGCTTTTGTCTTCAGCGTCGCCGCGCGTTTCGCGTCGTCCTCGTCGTTAATCGGGATGAACTCCGCGCGAATATCCGGGTCAATCGCGCCGAACAGATGCCCCTGCATCAAATCAATCAGACGGTTTATCGGTTTCCGAAATATCTTCTCCTGCTTCGCGCTCACATGGTCGTAGTAGTTCCGTAAATCGCTCTCGCCCGTAGCGTTCAAACCGCCAGGGGAAATGCCCAGAAACTTGACGAAGGGAATGCGGAAAATCGCCGCCACAAATTCCAAAGCCTGACGCACGACATCGGTTGTACCGCTTAATGGCGTTTCCAGCTTGAAAGCGAGACGGCTGCCATCCCTGAATGACTACGGGCATTGGAAATTCGCGGTTGTCTGATCAGTCTGGATGCAATCGTTATCCCTCGCCCACCTGTCACAGCAGAAACCCTTGTCGCCTTCCCGACAAGCTACCCGACAAGTCTTGTCAAAAAAACACAACCCATTGTTTATAAACAAATAAACGTTCTGGCATAGCGTTTGCTGTTGGCTCTGTAATCATTTTCAGGAGCCCTCAAAGTGGACTTGCCTGTTCTCTCCAATACCGCGTCCGCTGCGCTATCCGGCGGCGGTTGTTCATCAGGTGGATGTGGTACTGCGCCCGATGCGCTTTCGCATTTGCCCGACCCTGTTCGTGCCAGGGTGCGAGACCATCCTTGTTACTCGGAAGAAGCGCACCACTATTTTGCGCGTATGCATGTTGCCGTCGCGCCAGCGTGCAATATCCAGTGCAATTATTGCAATCGCAAATACGACTGTGCCAATGAATCGCGCCCCGGTGTGGTGTCGGAATTGCTCTCGCCCGACCAAGCCATCAAGAAGGCGCTGGCGGTGGCGGCGACGATTCCACAGATGACGGTGTTGGGCATTGCCGGTCCTGGCGACCCGCTTGCCAATCCGGAGCGTACTTTTGAAACCTTCCGCCAACTCTCTGCCAAAGCGCCGGACATTAAATTGTGCGTGTCCACCAACGGGTTGAATCTGCCGCAGTACGCGGATGAAATCGCCAGACACAACATCGACCATGTGACCATTACCATCAACTGCCTTGACCCGGAAATCGGCGCGCGGATTTATCCGTGGATTTTTTGGGAGAACCGCCGCATTCGGGGCGTGGAGGCTGCTGCCATTTTGATTGAGCAGCAGCAAAAGGGACTGGAAATGCTGACGACGCGGGGGGTTCTGGTGAAAGTAAATTCGGTGTTGATTCCCGGCGTCAATGACACGCATCTGCAAGAAGTTTCCAGAGTGGTGAAAGCCAAGGGCGCGTTTTTGCACAATGTCATGCCCCTGATTGCCGAAGCCGAGCACGGCACCTATTACGGCATCATGGCGCAGCGCAGCTCGACGGCGGTAGAATTGCAGACTTTGCAGGATGCCTGTGCGGGCGATATGGCAATGATGCGTCATTGCCGCCAGTGTCGGGCGGACGCCGTGGGCATGTTGGGCGAAGACCGGGGCGCGGAGTTTGCGCTGGACAAGCTCGATGCCCTGAATATCGACTACGACTCCGCCATGCGTCGCCGCAAGGAAGTCCGCGAAGCCATCATCGAACAGTTGGCAAGCCAGCGGGAAGCCAAAGTCAAAATTGCCGAAACCACCAACAAACGGGAAATGCGTTGGTCGCTGGCGGCGGATGCGGAACAAACAGCACAGGTGAGCGCCATGCCAATGCCCCAAACCCAAACCGCCTTGCGTCCTGTGCTTATGGCGGTGGCAACGACAGGGCATAAGCTCATCAACCAGCATTTCGGTCATGCCAGGGAATTTCTGGTGTATGAGGCGTCCAGCGCCGGAGTGCGCTTTATCGGACATCGCAAGGCTGGCCTGTATTGCAGCGGCAGCGAACAATGCAATGACGACGACAATGCTTCATCCGCAGAATCCACGCTGGAAGGCACCATTGCCGCGCTCTCCGGTTGCGAAGTCGTGCTCTGCTCCAAAATCGGTTACGAACCCTGGAAGCGTCTGGAACAGGCGGGCATACAGCCGAATGGCGAGCACGCCATGGAAGACATCGAAGCGGCGGTGTTGTCCGTATATGGTGAAATGATGGCGGCTGGCAAACTCGCCAACACCGCGCCAACCGCAGTCAAAGCCGCTTGAAGCGAGGAGAAGAATATGGCGCTTTCCATCACTGATTCCTGCGTGAATTGTTGGGCGTGCGTTGATGTCTGCCCCAACCAGGCGGTTTACCAGGATGCGCCGGGTTTTGCCATTGATGCCGACAAATGCACCGAATGCATGGGGGAATTTGCGGAAGCCCAATGCGCCGCCATTTGCCCCATTGAGTGCGCCATCATGGACGAGTTGGGTGTGCCCCTGAATCCACTCGGCAGCCTGAGCGGAATCCCTCTGGAAAAACTGCTTGCCCTGCATCCGCATCTGGAAATGGCTTGAAATGGCGTACATCACCTTTTACGAAAAACCCGGCTGTGGCGGCAATGCCAAACAAAAGGAACTGCTGCTTGCCGCCGGACACACGCTGAATGTCAAAAACCTGCTGACTGAACCCTGGACGCGGGAAAGTCTGCTTGCCTTTCTCTCGCCCTTGCCCGTACCGCAATGGTTCAATCGCTCTGCGCCGATGGTCAGGGATGGTCGCGTCAATCCCGACGACATTGACGCGGAATCCGCCATTAACCTGCTCTTGTGGTATCCCCTGCTGGTGCGCCGTCCCTTGATGGAATCGTCAGAGCAGCGCAAAGTGGGTTTCGTGCCGGAAGAAGTTGACGCCTGGGTTGGTCTTGCCGGGCAATCCGCGACGGAAGACGAATTTGGCTGTCAGGGCAACATCGGACAATGCGCCGAACATCATCACGACAGCGCGGACTCACGCAGACCTTGAATGAGGAATCAACATGCCCAAAGCCAAAGTTACCTTTGCCGATAACGGCGTTACCGTCACCGTACCCGCAGGTACGCGCCTGATTGAAGTCTCCGAACAGGCGGGCGCATCCATCGTTTATGGCTGCCGCGAAGGTGAATGTGGCACTTGCCTGACCAGAATCGTTTCCGGCGGCGAAAACCTCGCTGAACCCTCAATGCTGGAAGACGAAGTGCTGAAAAACCTGCTCGCCCGCCACGACCAACGTCTGGCATGTCAGGCACAGGTCTTGGGCGGCGAAATTGTGGTCAACCCTTACTTGAAGACCTGAAACGCCATGAACGCCAGCACCGTCGCTACTCATCGCCAACTCATCCTGGCGGATTTGCTTGCCCGTCCGGTTGCGGCGCAGGTGTTTGCCGACCCCAATCGCCCCATCCTCGCCAGCCTGATTGCCGGACGCTGCTGCGGCGCAGGGGTCTTGCCTGCCCATCTCGGTCTGTCACCCGCCGCCCTTGCCCAACTTTGGGCAGACTACTTTCCCGGCGGCAAAACTTTTCTGCCCCCGCAAACCCTGAATGAAACACCGGAGCGTCAGGACATCATCGACCTGCTGCTCGCACACCGCGCCGGACAATATCCCTCCGAATTCTGGCTTGCCAACATCGTCGCCACCGCCTGCGCGGGCAACGAACATCTCTGGCGCGACCTCGGTCTTGCCGACCGGGGCGAACTCTCGCGCCTGCTCTTTAACGCCTTCCCCGCGCTGGCGCGGCAAAACACCGGCGACATGAAGTGGAAAAAATTCATCTACCGCCTCTACTGTGCCCGCGACGGTGTTTACGTCTGTCCAGCGCCCTCCTGCCGCGAGTGCATCGACCATGCCAATTGCTTTGCCCCCGAAGAATGAATGCGCTGATCGCTCCGAACGCGCCAAAGGCGCTTACCTTGGGCTGGCGGTAGGCGACGCGCTGGGCGCGACGGTGGAATTCCTCACGCCCGGAGAAATCCGGCACAAATTTGCCAACCGGTTTGCAAACCACGACGGCAAACACAAAGACATCATCGGTGGCGGCTGGCTCAATCTGAAAGCCGGTCAAATCACCGACGACACCGCCATGTCGCTGGCGCTCGGTGAAGCCATCCTGATGAATGGCGGCAAGGTCGACGCGCTGGCGTCCGCCCACGCCTTCGACAACTGGATGCGAAGCAAACCCATCGACATCGGCAACACCGTGCGCCGCAATCTCATCCACTTTCGTCAAACCGGCATCCCCGCAGCGCCGGCAAGCGAACACGACGCCGGTAACGGCGCCGTCATGCGCTTGTTGCCCGTGGCGCTGGCAACGCTGGATTATGACGCAATCGACATCGCCGCCGCATTCAAAGCGCAAGCCCACGTCACCCACAACAACCCGCTTTCCGACGCGGGCGGCATCTGCCTGATCAACATGCTGCACATCGCCCTGCAATCCGGCACATGGATCGCGCTGAAAGCCGCTGCCAAGGCGCTGGAATCCCAAAATCCCGAATACGCATGGAGCAAAACGAAGAAACAGGAAAATCCCAGCGGCTACGTCGCGCACACGCTGCAAGCCGTATTTCAGGCGTTTTTCGCCACCGACAGCTTTGAATCCTGCCTCATCAATGTCGTCAATCGGGGCGGTGACGCCGACACCACCGGCGCCATCGCCGGTATGCTGGCTGGCGCATGGTACGGCGAACACCAGATTCCTCCGCGCTGGAAAATCGCATTGGACAAAACCATCGCTCGTCGCTGCGAAGAACAGGCGGACGCTTTGTTGGCTTGTTCAACAAGCGCAGCCCGAAACCCGCAGGACGAGCCACGTTGCATCGCCCCGCCAGTCAAGGCATCTGTTCAGGCTGGCTCACAAAGCCGATTTTCCCCAGACCCATACGGGCAGAGCGCGCCATGATGCGCGCCAGCACTTCGTAAGGTGTGCTGGCATCCGCCTGAATGTGGATTTCCGGTTGCGGAATACGGCGGGCGGCTTCCTGCATGAGCGGTTCCAGCGCCGCCTCCGTACTCGCCTCGCCGTTCCAGTAAATGCTGCCGTCCGCTTTGATGCCGAGTTGTACCGTTTCCGGTTTGATTTCCGTTGGCGCGCTGTTCGCCCTGGGCAACTCGATTTTGACCGCGTGGGTCAGCAAGGGGGCTGCGACGATAAAAATGATGAGCAGCACCAGCATCACGTCAATCAACGGAATCATGTTGATTTCAGAGTGCGGCGGATCGCTCTGGGGACGGGGATGGAATGCCATCAGCAAGCTCCCGCAACATGGGGGATGACATTTTCAGGCTGCGGCGCTGCCTGCAAGCGCCTTGCTCTATGCTGTGAGGAGGTGAGCCGGTCGAAACAGAAAATGCTGAACACATCATGGGCGTAACTTTCCATTTCCCCGATGAAATGACGATTCATGCGGGTCAGGGCGTTGTACGCCAACAGTGCGGGAATGGCGACACCCAGCCCGCAAGCGGTCATGATGAGCGCCTCGCCTACCGGCCCTGCAACCTGGTCAAGACTTGCCTGACCGGAAAAACCAATACCGAGCAGCGCGTGATAAATACCCCAGACCGTACCGAACAAACCCACAAAAGGCGCGCAAGAAGCAATGGAAGCCAGGGATGTCATGCCCGTTTCCAGATTGCGGCTTTCGCGGGCGATACCGCGCTGCAAAGAGGCGCTGATGAAATCGTCTGCCGCGTTTGTTGTCGTATTGGATACTTCCCGCGCTGCCGCCTTGACAAGCTGATTGGCAAGCACGCCTTCTTCCAGCAGCCTGGCGAAGGGATGATTCATGCGCTCTTGCATCCAGAGGCGACGGGCGTCTTCCCGATTCCGCAGACGGTGAAATGCGGCAAGAAAAACCTTGCTCCGGTTTCTGAGAACGCTGTTTTGCCAGAATTTGACCAGCATCAGATACCACGACAAGAGCGACATCGTGACCAGAACCAGCAGGACAAAAATCCCCACCGCATCGGCACGACTCAAAAAATGGGCAAAGCCAAAAGATTCAGGCATGGTTTTAACTCCGTAAATTAAATCGAATGGGTACCATCACCCAGCCCGCGACGTTTTCCTGTCCGCGTCGCGCTGGAATAAAACGCCAGCGCCAGACCACATCGGATGCCGCCTTGTCGAGCCGTTCAAAGCCGCTGCTTTTATGCAACGCCACCTTGTCCGCCTTGCCTTCCGGCGTGATGTGGATGTACAGCGTCACCAACCCCTGCTCATAGAGGCGACGCGACAAGGGCGGATATTCCGGTTCAGGATTGGAGAGGTAAGCCGCGCCAAAACGGGGGGGCGTGATTTCCATGTTGCTTTCTCCGGCTGCTGCCGAAGTTTCCGCAACACCCGCATTTTCTTCGGACAGGGAAGAAATCGTCGCAACCGGCGCATCCGGCGCATTTTCTTCTTCAGCGACAAAGCGATGCCCTTCACCAGCAGATGTGTCGGAACGCACTGCCAGCACAGGGGCAGGCTTTCCCTGCCTGGGACGCGCAACGGGCTGTGGACGCACAGGCAAAGGCTGTGGGGCGATTTCCGGTTCCGGCATGAGCCAAACAGCGGACTCTGGCGCGGATTGCCCGGACTCAATCCAGCTTGCCTGCAACACGCCCATCGCCAAATGCGGGCGGGTAGAACTTTTCAAATACCATGCCGCCGCCACGCCCGCTCCATGCGCCGACAAGACCAGTACGAGCAGAAAGGCACGTAGCGGCAAGGAAACATCCGCGCTTCGTCGGGAAAAGGAATCAAGTGGCGGAAATGTGGTCATGGCGCAGATTCGGAAACCATCAATACAACAGAATTCGCAACATGCGTGCCATCACAGTATTCAATGATTTATAGCGTGCGTACCGGAACATCGTTTCTGCGCCCCGCCTGACGACGCCCCCTGAATCAGCGCCACCGCAGCACGCTTGCGGGGTGCCTTCCTGTTTGCGATATGTAAGAAACAACACAACGATGTCGCGTTTTTTTGTCGACTTGTAGACAAATGCCCAAGCCTGATCCGGCTAACCCTGCCTGAACCCTTGTCAATTCCAGTACAACCATGCCATTCGTTATGCTGGCATGTATATTGCGAAATTCCGGTATCTCCCGTTCCTTGCGGCCTTTGCACAAAAACGAAAGGACTTACCATGAACACTTCGCCCCCCTACCTTCATCGTTCTGTCTGCCTCACCATAACGGCGGCGCTGGCTTTGGCTTTTCAGGGCGCTCACGCGGCTGACCCTGTTTCAGTTCCTGTAAATGAACAGGTTTTTTCTCTTGGGCAAATTACCGTTACGGGGCAGCGGGATGGTGAGCATCCCATTGGGACTGACCGCCTTGACCGGGAAACTTTGTGGGAGTTCAACAAGGATGGGCTGGTGGATGCCCTGAGTCTGGAACCCGGCGTGAATGTTGCGCCGGGGTCAGGGAGCCGGAATGAGGCGGAGATTTCCGTGCGCGGCTTCGGGCGTTGGCAGGTGCCTTTGCTGCTGGATGGGATTCGGCTTTATCTGCCGGCGGATAACCGCATCGACTTTGACCGTTTTTTGACGCCGGACTTGTCGGAAATCCAGATTTCCAAGGGTTATGTGTCGGTGCTGAACGGGCCGGATGGCATGGGCGGCACCATCAATCTGGTGACGAAAAAACCGATGAAGCCGCTGGAAGGCGAGTTGCGGACTTCCCTGGCGACCGACCTGAACGGGCGCTATAACGGCAACATCACTTATGCCAATGTGGGCGGACGGCAGGAGAAATGGTATTTTCAGGCGAGTCTGGAAGAACGCGCGGTCGACCGCTGGCGGCTTTCCCGCGATTTCAAGCCGACACAGGCGGAAAACGGCGGCGACCGGGAGCATATCGACAAAGAGGATTGGCGCGGCAATTTGAAGTTGGGGCTGACGCCGAATGCGACGGATGAATATTCGCTGAATTTTGTGAAGCAGACGGGCGAAAAACACGGTGTCGGCCCGGTAGATGGCACCTCCCCTTTCAGCGCGTGGGATTGGCCGAAGTGGGATACGTCCAGCCTGTACTGGCTCTCGCACACGCAGATTGATGACAAGACCTATCTCAAAACGCGCGCCTATTACAACACCTTCAAGAATGACCTGCTGATCTATACGAATACATCGTTGACCACACCGCGAGAGACGAGTCATTACGATGATGAGTCCTATGGCGCGAGCGTGGAAGTCGGCACCAACCATCTCCCGGCGCAAAGCCTGAAAGTCGCCTTCCATTACCGGCGCGATGACCATACGGAATGGACGAGCGTGCATACCGCCGGCTTTACCGAACCCAGGCAGTCCGCTGTTGAAGACACCTGGTCGCTGGCGCTGGAAGATACCTGGCATGTGACCGCCAATCTGGATTTGACCGGCGGCATCAGCCGCGACTGGCGCAAGATGAAAAAAGCGGAGGAATACAGCACCACCTACGGCAATACCGGATTTTTCAATTATCGCGTTGCCGACAGCCACGCCAATAACGCGCAGGGGGCGGTGACGTATCGTTACAGCGATACGGGCAAGGCGCACTTTTTCGCTTCCAACCGCACCCGTTTCCCGACCATGTTTGAACGGTTTAGTTCCCGATGGGGTGGCGCGACCTCGAACCCGTGGTTGAAACCGGAAAAGGCGCTGAATCTGGAATTGGGGATTTCGGAAGAAATTTATCCGGGCATCCGCGCCGAAGCCGCGATTTTCCACAACAGGGTAAAAGACGCCATTCACTCCGTCACCCTGTTGGCGCCCTCGCCTTATGCGGGACAAAGCCAAAGCCAGAATGTCGGCGAGGCGACCTACAAGGGCGCGGAATTTTCCCTGACGGCACGGCTTTCCGCCTCGCTTTCCGCTGGCGGGAATTATTCCTATATCGACACGAAAATCGAGAATCCCAATGTCCCGACAGCGCGTTTGACTTCCACGCCGCGCCACAAGGCATTTCTCTATGCCAGATGGCGTCCGCTCACCGGACTGACGGTGCTGCCCACGCTGGAATACGTGAGCGCGCGTCCCACCAGTTCTTCCGGCAGTGACGAAAAGACCGGCGAATACGCGCTGCTGGGGCTGAAACTCGCTTACCAGATTACGCCGGACTGGGATATTTCCCTGACCGGAAAAAATCTGCTCGACAAGCATTACCAGCTTTCTGTCGGCTACCCGCAGGAAGGGCGCAATTTCATTCTGGCAACCCGCCTGCAATTTTGAGGAAACAAGCATGAACCCAAACATCAATTGCAAACGCCGCCGCCTCGCCAGCCTGCTGCTGGCGGGCATGGCAGGCAGCGCGCTGGGAGGGTGGAGTGGTGCGCCGCTGGCACAAACCCATCAACATGCCCATGCCGCCGCGTTTGCGGCAATATCGGGCGACGAAAACCGCGTTGTCGTACTCACCAGCTATCCGGAAGAATTGAGCAGCCGTTTTCAAAAGGCATTCGAGCAACGCTATCCGGGCAAGCGGGTGGAAATTCTCTGGCGGCAATCCGCCGATGCGCTCGCCTACCTGCGTCGGGGCGGCGACCATGAAGTTGATGTGTACTGGACATCCGCGCCGCGCAATTTCGCCCTCTTGAAAGCGGAAGGGCGTTTTGCGAAACTGGCGCTGGATAGCGAAGCCTTGCCGGGTACGCTGGCGGGTTTCCCCATCTCCGACCCCGACGGCTATTTCGCCGCCTTTGAACTGGCGGGCTATGGCATCGCCTACAATCCGGCGGCGGTGAAAAAACTGGGGCTACCGCCGCCCGAAGACTGGCGCGACCTTGCCCACCCCGCTTATCGGGGGCAGGTGCAGTTGCCCATTCCCGGTCGCGTCGGCTTTGCGCCGGTGCTCATCGAAGCCGTGTTGCAAGGCTACGGCTGGACAGAAGGATGGGCAGTTCTGGCGGGCATCGCCAACAACGCGAGTTTCAACAGCGGCGACAGCACACCCGATAGCGATGATGTTGTCACCGGACGCAAGGCGGCGCGCATGACCATCGACTTTTTCGCCGCGCCCGCGCAAAGAACCGTCCATCCTGATGCCCCGCTCGCCTTCGTCTATCCGCCCAAAACCGCCTACAACCCGTCGCAGGTCGGCATCTTCGCTGCCGCGCCACATCCAGTCGCGGCGCGGGAATTTGTCGATTTCGTGCTCTCCGCCGAAGGACAGGAACTCCTGCTCGACCCCGATGTGCGACGGCTTCCCGCGCGAAAGGAAATTTACGCCCGTCACCCGGAAGTCAGCGTCCATCCCTTCGCGCCCGATAACCTTGCTTATAGCGATGCCATCCGCCGCGCCCGCCAGGGGCTTGTCGCCACGCTGTTTGAGGTGGCGCTGGTGGCGCCGCACCAAACCGCCGCCCCCTTGTGGCGCAAATTGCATCGCGCCGAACAGGAGAATCCGGGCAATGCCGCCGACCACCGCGCCGCCCGCGCCCTGCTGACCGCCATCCCGCTCACGGACGCCGCCCAACAGGATGCCGCCTTACGCCACCTGTTCGACTTCCCTGACCGTATTCCCAATCAGCCTGACCCCCCACCGACAGCAGAACGACTGGCCATCGAAGCGGAGTGGCAAGCCGATGTCACGGCGCGGCTGGACAAGGCAAAGCGACTGCTGGAACAAATTCCTCTTTGATAGCTTCAAACCCCACTCCCTCCGGCGCTTTCGCGCCACATTTCAGGATGAACATCATGACCCCCCAATCACGCAAGCTCACGCGCGCAACATTGCTGGCGCTCTCCCTTGCCTCACTGTTGCCCGTTCTTGCCTTGGCGCGGGCGGGCGGGGATTTCACCACGACCGACGCCAGCCGGGATGCCTTCCAGCAAATCCCCTGGCAGCAGATTCCCGAAAAACTCTGGGACAAGGCACGTTCCGGTCGCGGTCTGGTGCGTCAGACCTGGGTCATCTCTCCCTCGGTTGACCCACGCATCGCGGGCTTGGGACCGACCTACAACCGCCCCGCCTGTATCTCCTGCCACCCCCGCAATGGGCGCGGCGAAGCGCCTGCCACACAGGATGAACCCATGCGTTCCATGCTGGTGCGCCTCTCCATCCCCGGCAAGGATGCCCACGGCGGCCCGCGTCCGGAACCCGTCTATGGCGACCAGTTAAACGAATTCGGCATTCCCGGCGTATCCGGCGAAGGCGAAGCCTTTCTGGAATGGGAAATGCATCGGGAACGCCTTGCCGATGGCACGGAAGTGGAACTGCGCGCCCCGCAAATCAAATTCCGGCATCTTGGCTACGGGGCGCTCTCCGCCAAACTCATGACCTCTGCCCGCGTCGCGCCCTCCATTTTTGGTCTGGGTCTGCTGGAAGCCGTACCCGAAGCCGACATTCTCGCGCTCGCCAAAGCGCAAAAAGCCGCCAAACAAGGCGTTGCCGGACAGCCCAATTACGTCTGGGACGCAAAAAGGCAACGGCACACGCTGGGACGCTTCGGCTGGAAAGCCAACCAACCCACAGTGCGCCAGCAAATCGCCGGCGCGCTGGCAGGCGACATGGGCATCACCACCGAACTCTCGCCCGAACCCAACTGTCCGCCCGCCCAAACCGCCTGCGCTGCCAGTCAGGAAAAAAACGGGGAACAGCACCCGGAACTTTCCGCTACCGACCTGGACGAAATGGCGCTCTACCATTACATCCTTGCCGTACCCGAACCCCGCCATCAGGACGCACCGCAAATCAGACGAGGCAAAGCGTTGTTCGCCGCCGCCGGTTGCGCGAGTTGCCACCAGCCCGAACTCAAAACCGGCGCTTTCCCGGCGTTCCCCGCCCTCGCCGGACAAAACATTCATCCCTACACCGACCTGCTATTGCACGACATGGGGCAAGGTCTGGCGGATCATCGTCCAGACTATCAAGCGAACGGGCGTCAATGGCGTACCCCACCATTGTGGGGCATCGGGCTTACACAAACGGTCAATGGACATCCTCACCTGCTGCACGACGGTCGCGCCCGCAATTTTCTGGAAGCCATCCTCTGGCACGACGGCGAAGCGCGCCAAGCCAAAGAAAACATCCGCAAAATGTCCCCCTCCGAGCGGGAAGCCTTGCTGAAATTTCTGGGGGCGCTTTGAAGCCCCCGCAGGTTCAATGCCATTAAGTCAAGCGTGGTCTGGAAGTTGTCGGGTAAGACCGGACGCGGGTTCTTCGCGCGGCGCTTTCCGCATCAAGCATATGCCGGCGCAAACGCTTCTTCCGGATTTTCCACCGGCCCATCTTCTTTCCAGTACGGAGAAAGTTTGCGAAGCTGCGCGATGATGGGCGGTACGGCGGCAATCACGCGGTCGATTTCGGCTTCGGTGGTGTAGCGCGAGAGTGAGAAGCGGATGGTGCCGTGGGCAGCGGTGTAGGGGATGCTCATGGCGCGCATGACATGCGAGGGTTCAAGTGAGCCGGAAGTGCAGGCGGAGCCAGAACTGGCGGCGATGCCCATTTTGTTCAGGAGCAACAGGATGGCTTCGCCTTCCACGTATTCAAAGGCGATGTTGCAGGTGTTGGGCAGGCGGTTGCTGGCGTCGCCGGTGACAAAGGCGTGCGTGACTTGCGCCAGAATCGCTTTTTCGAGTTTGTCGCGCAGGCGTTTGATTTCGGTGTTTTCAAATTCCAGATGTGCCAACGCCAGTTCAGCGGCTTTGCCCAGAGCGATGATGGAAGGAGAATTTTCCGTTCCGGCGCGGCGTCCGCGTTCCTGATGCCCGCCGCGCAGTAGCGGGCGGAAGCGGCAGCCCCGCCGCAGGTAGAGTACGCCGATACCTTTGGGAGCGTGGAGTTTGTGACCGGAGAGGGAAAGCATGTCGATTTTTGTGTCTTTCAGGGACATGGGAATTTTGCCGACGGCTTGCACGGCGTCGGTGTGAAACATGATGCCCCTGGCGGCGGCGAGTTCCGCCATTTTTTCGACCGGAAAAAGCGTGCCGGTTTCGTTGTTCGCCCACATGACGGAAACGATGGCAACGCCGTCATGCAGCAGGGATTTGTATTCGTCGAGGTCGAGGCGACCTTTTTTATCCACTTTGAGTTTGTGGACGATATAGCCTTCTTTTTCCAGCCAGTCGCATAAGGAAAGAATCGCCGGATGTTCGACCACGGTGGTTATCACCGTATTGCGTTCCGGCTGCGCCCTGAGTGCGGAGAGGATGGCGGTGGAATCGGATTCCGTGCCACAGGAAGTGAAGATGATTTCCGTATCGTGCTCCGCGCCCAGCAAGGTTTGCAACTGCTGCCGCGCCAGTTTCAGCGCCTGTCCTACCCGACTGCCGAAAGCGTGGATGGAGGAGGCATTGCCGAAATGCTCGGTGAAGAACGGAAGCATGGCTTGCACCGCCAACGGGTCGACCCGCGTGGTGGCATTGTTATCCAGATAGATGGGGTCCATGATGTTGTTCCCGGTTGGGTTGGAGGGCTTTTTTATTACGCCTCGGCGGGCATATAGGAAACCGGCAACACCTGCACCAGTTCGCCCAATTCCTCAATCAATTTCTGCTGGATGCCGCCCAGAGTAGAGGCTTCCATCATGCAGCCGGAGCAAGCGCCTTTGAGATTGACGTAAATTTTGCGCCCCTGCACTTCGATCAGTTCCACATCGCCGTGGTCGCGGATGAGCATCGGACGGACGGATTCGAGCACTTCTTCAATTTTTTTGATGCGTTGTACCGACGTCAGTTTGGGCGCGGCAGGCGGCAGCGCGGCGATGGGTTTCAAGGGTGGCGATACTTCGCCGGGGCCGGCGCGTTCCGCCTTGATTTTCGCCAGAATCTCCTCGATGCCTTCATGACAGGAAGCGCAACCGCCGCCCGCCTTGGTGTAGAAGGTGACTTCTTCCACCGTGTTCAGATTGTTGGCTTTGACCACATCTTCAATCAGCACAGCATCGACGGCGAAGCACTTGCAAATCAACGCGCCTTCCGCGTGATCGTCCGCCCAGGTTTCACCCCGATAATTGGCGATTGCCGCTTGCAGCGCCTCGCGCCCCATTACCGAACAATGCATTTTTTCCGGCGGCAGTCCGTCGAGATAATCGGCGATATTTTGGTTGGATACTTCGAGCGCCTCGTCCAGCGTCATGCCTTTGATGATTTCGGTCAGCGCCGAAGACGAGGCAATGGCAGAGCCGCAGCCAAAGGTTTGAAAATGCGCGTCCTCAATGGTTTCCGAATCCGGATTCACCTTGATCATCAGCCGCAGGGCGTCGCCGCATTGAATGGAACCCACGTCGCCAATGCCATTGGCTTCTTCCAGCGGGCCGGAATTGCGCGGATTGAAAAAATGCTCACGTACCTTGTCGGAATATTCCCACATGATGTTGCCTCACTGAACGGAGAACGATTGCCCGCAGGAACATTGGGCGCTGGCATTGGGATTGTCGAATTTGAAGCCGGTACGCGTCAGGCTGTCGATGAAGTCGATGCTCACTTCATCCATCATCGGATGGCTGAACGGGTCGACCAAGAGCTTGATGCCTTCGACTTCCATCTCCACATCGTCCTCCGCCTTTTCGCTTTCCAGACGCAAGCCATACCGAAGACCGGAACAGCCGCCACCGGAAACCAGCAAGCGTAATCCGGCGACGGGCTGTTCCGAACCGCGAATGAAGCGGTTGATGGCTTTTACCGCATTGGGGGTGAGATGAATCATTTTGCTTTCTCCGTTGTGCTCAGGGAATGATGTCCCGATTCAGCAAGCCTCGTGCCAAAGCATGAACCTCAATAAAATCATGTGGATAGATTTTTCAGGCGGATGCTTTGTCGCAAAGCCGACAAAAACAGGAACGAACAAAGACGGAGATCGGACAGCGGGGATAGTGAATTTTGTAAGCGGTTGAATTATTGATTGTTTTTATCTGGCATTGCCCTTGCTGTAGGTTGGGTCAGCGAAGCGCAACCCAACATTGTCCACGAAAACACCATGAATCCAGTCATCATCAACGACACCACTCTGCGCGACGGCGAGCAGTCGGCGGGCGTGGCGTTTTCGTTGGCGGAAAAGCTCGCCATCGCAGAAGGACTGGATGCGATTGGCGTACCGGAACTGGAAGTCGGCATCCCCGCAATGGGCATTGAGGAGCGCGAGAGTATTCGCGCCGTAGCCGACCTGGGGCTGTCTGCCAGCCTGATGGTCTGGTGTCGGATGCACCCGCAGGATTTGGCTGCCTGCGCCGGATTGGGTGTGGCGCGGGTCGACATCTCCATCCCCGCTTCCGACCAACATCTGGCGCACAAGCTGCGAAAAGACCGGGCGTGGCTGCTGTCCGCGCTACCTGCCTATATCGCGCAATGTCAGGACATGGGGTTGCAAGTGTGCATCGGTTGCGAAGACGCCTCGCGCGCCGATACCGATTTTCTGCTCGCCATTGCTGAAACCGCCGCCAAAACGGGCGCGGCGCGGCTGCGCTATGCCGATACCCTGGGCATCATGGAGCCGTTTCGCCTCCACGACATCATCACCCGCCTCACCCGCGAATCCGGTCTGGCGATTGAAATGCATGCCCACGACGACCTTGGGCTGGCGACCGCGAACACGCTGGCAGCGATTCGCGCCGGCGCCAGCCACGTCAATACCACGGTCAACGGTTTGGGCGAACGGGCGGGCAACGCGCCCCTGGAAGAAGTGGTGCTGGGCGTGGAAAAACTTTACGGCGGCACAACCGGCGTAAACCTCAAAGGCTTCCCCGCGCTCTCGGAACGGGTTGCCCACGCTGCCGGTCGCCCCGTGCCCTGGCAAAAAAGCATCGTCGGTTCCGGCGTGTTTACCCACGAAGCGGGCATTCATGTCGATGGACTATTGAAAGACCCGCGCAATTATCAGGGCTTCGACCCGGCGGAAGTCGGACGCAGCCACCGCATCGTGCTCGGCAAACACTCCGGACGTCGGGCGGTACTCTCCGTCTATGCCCAACTGGGGATTTTGCTGGACGAAGCCACGGCACGGCATCTGGTCAGCGCCGTGCGCGCCTTCGTCATCGCCGCCAAACGCCCGCCGGAAGAAGGGGATTTGCGGGAAATGCTCGAATTAATTCCCTCCCCCCTCGTAAAGGAGCGTTAGGGAGAGGGGCGATTAAACAACCACTTTAAGGAAAAATGATGATGGATACCGAACTGACTCTGGATGAAGCCTTGCGGGAACTCGTTTCTGCCGAAGATTTTCTGGACTACTTCGGCGTGCCTTTTGAAGCCACCGTGGTGCACGTCAATCGTCTGCACATCCTGCAACGCTTTCACGATTATCTGCGTCGTTACGCGCCGGAAATGCCAACGGATGATGCAGAACGCATCGCCCTCTACAAAAAATGGCTGGCGCAGGCTTACGAAGATTTCACCCGATCCGACGCCTTGACGGAAAAGGTATTCGCCGTCTTCCAGAATGTGCCGACCGCAGAAGGCGGTATGTCCTCCTTCGTTTCGCTGGATAAAGTGTTCCGATGAACCCACGCTGGCAAATTGATGATGAAGTCCGTATCGTCCGCAACGCGCGCGACGACGGCACCTTTCCCGGCGCGGACAGGGGCGATTTGCTCGTGCGGCGCGGCAGCGTCGGCATCGTCCGCGACATCGGCGCTTTCCTGCAAGACCAGATCATCTATTCCGTACATTTCTACGCCGAGAACCGCATGGTGGGCTGTCGGGAAGAAGAACTCATCGGCAGCGCCGAAACATGGGCGCCCAGCCGCTTTGAATTCCGCGACAAAGTACAAAGCCGCGCCAGCCTCAAAGTGAATAACGAAATTCTGGTGCGCGCGGGCGATGCGGGCGAAATCATCAAAGTCGTCTATGACCATTCAGACGACGGGGGAGACAACAAAACAGGCAAGGTTGCCTACCATGTCCATTTCGACACCCTGCCCGGTCGGGTATTGCTGATTCCAGAAACCATGCTGACTGCTGACCTGAAAGAAATCGAACCATGAGCACGCCAGAACGCTACCCCCAGCCCTACCTCCAGCTCAAACTCGCAATGGCGCTTTTCAAAAAGCCGCCCTGCGCCTTGAACGAACCGGAAAGCGCCCGTCTGGACGCCGTCGTCGGGCGGCAGGCAAAAATCGAAACCGCCATTCTCGCCAGCCCGGAAGCGGTGAACGTCGTTGTTCCCACCGCCACCCTGAACGCCCGCCTCTCAGAAATCCGCAAGCGTTACCTCACGCGCAGCGAATTTCTCGACGACATGCGCCAAAATGGTTTGAGCGAACCGATATTGGAAGCCGCCGTCACCCGCGACCTGCGGATTGAAAGCGTACTCGAACAGGTCGCCGCGCAAACGCCAGGAGTCTCCGAGGTGGATGCAGAAATCTACTACCATCAGCACCCCCAGTCCTTCAGCCGCCCCGAAACGCGCCGCCTCCGCCACATCCTCATCACCTTTGACAACGCAACGCAAAAACGGGAAGCCATTGCCCGACTGGAAACCCTGCGCGAGCAAATCCAGACCGCCGAAAATGTGCCCGATGCCTTCGCCGCCGCCGCCCACCAACACTCACAATGCCCCACCGCGCTGGAAGGCGGCATCATCGGCACGGTAAAACCCGGACAACTTTTCCCCGAACTCGAACCCACCGCCTTCGCCCTCGCCGCCGACGAACTCTCCCCACCACTGGAATCCCCCATCGGCTTGCACCTCCTCTTTTGTGAAAGCATTCAGCCCGGAATCACCCTGAGTTTCGCCGACGCCAAAGAACGCATCATCGCCCGCATGAATGAACAACGCGGGCAAAACAGGCAACAAGAATGGATCAAGGCGTTATTGAAGCGGTAAGTCCTGCGCTTCCCCGCGCTTCCGCACAACTGAACCGCGCCGCCTGCGCCTTGGTGGTGCGACGGTTAATCATACGGACGGAAAAGGCTTCCATCCATGTCCAATAGGCTTGTTGCCATTCGGCAGGGAAGCTGCTCTCGCCCAATGCCTGCAAGAGTTTGCTCAACCAGATTTCGCGGGCGTGTTCGGTGATTTCAAAGGGGAAATGTCGGGTTCGCATACAGACGTTATTGCCTTCTGCGGCACTGTAAGCGGCAGAACCGCCGCAGGCTTCGATGATGAAATCGGCGATTTTCGCTACTCGCTCGGCGAATATCCGGTCATCTTTGGCGAACAGGTGTCCGATTTCGCTTTGTCGCAGCAAGGTGTGATGAGTGAGGACCAGTTGGCGCAAGCCTGCTTCACCGACAGCGGACAAGAATTCGGCAGGGGGAAAGTGGACTTCGGGATATTCCAGGTCGTGACTGGCAGGCACCTGCCGCCCCGGATAAAAAGCCGCGCCTGAATGATTGCAGGCGCAGCCATGCCCCGTTGCATGATGGTCGTGGTGGTCGAAAGCGGGAAAAGGCGCAGTGGTCTGGCACATGGCGGGAGTCCTGTTTTACCAGATGTCGGCGGGCGCCAGCAAACGCTGTACCGGCTCACCGAACATCAGGTGTTCGTCAATCAGTGTCGGCACGTCTTCGGGCTTCACGCCGGTGTACATGATGTTGTCGGGATAAACCACGACCGTCGGTCCAAGATGGCATGGCCCCATGCAGCCGGTGTTGGTAAGCAGATAACCGGAAGCCCAAAGGTCGCGTTTCTGGAATTCGTCGGAAAAAGCCTGATACACCGCCGCGCTGCCATTGGTTTGACAGGAACCATGCGGATGTCCGGCAGGACGCCCTTGCAGGCAGACGAGTACATGTTTTTCGGGTTTGGGCATGGCACACCTCATTGGGGAAACAAGACCCAGACTAGCAAGTTGGGTGCCACGACATAAAACTGTTTTAATTCATTGCGTTAGAAAAATAGCACGCGGAGGTTGAGGGAAAGCCGACAAATTATTTTGTTTTGAGCGCCGGACACACGCCGGTTTTGCCAGCCGCCCAGCGACGGACTCACCGTCAGCAAGCGCGAGACGGGTGACGCTCTTTCAAATCTGCTTCAACTCGATATTCAGCGTTTGTATCCGGTAGGCAATCTGGCGGGGGGTCATGCTGAGCAGGCGGGCGGCTTTCGCCTGTACCCAGCCGGCTTGTTCCAGCGCGCTGATGATGCGCCCACGCTCGGAGATTTCTTCGTTTTCAGGCGCGGGGAATTCGCTGCCCGCGTTGAGGTCTGGCGGGAATCTGGTTGTTTCCGTTGCTGCCGTGACCATCGGGCGCTCCATTCTGGCGGGGCGCGGGGCGGCGCGTTCGCGTTGAGGGAAGCGGATGAGGCTCACGTCGATGACGCCGTTCTCGGAGAGCACGGCGGCGCGTTCCAGACAGTTTTCCAGTTCGCGCACATTTCCCGGCCATTCGTAGTGGGCGAGGTTACGCAGGACGGTATCGTTGATGGTGAGTTTGCGTTTTTGTTCGTTGCCGATTTTGGCGAGCAGATGGCGGCTGATTTCAGGAATGTCTTCCGGACGCTCGCGCAGGGGCGGCAGGTAGAGGGGCATGACGTTCAGGCGATAGAACAGGTCTTCGCGGAAATCGCCCGCGTCGACCGCTGTTTCCAGATCGCGATGAGTGGCGGCGATGATACGGACGTCGACCTTGATGCTGCGGCTGCCGCCGACGCGCTCAAATTCGCCTTCTTGCAGGACGCGCAGAAGTTTGGCTTGAAAAGCGGGGGAGATTTCGCCGATTTCGTCGAGGAACAGGGTGCCGCCGTCGGCCTGCTCGAAGCGCCCTTTGCGGGAACCGACCGCGCCAGTGAAGGAGCCGCGTTCGTGACCAAAGAGTTCGGATTCCAGCAAGTTTTCCGGTAACGCGGCGCAGTTCAGTTTGACCAGCGGACCACGGGCACGGGGGGAGTTGTAGTGGATGGCGTTGGCGACAAGTTCCTTGCCGGTGCCGGTTTCGCCCCGGATGAGCACGGTGGTGTTCCATTTGGAGACCAGACGTACCTGCTCGAAGATGCGCCGCATGGCGGCGGAGCGCCCGACCACGCTGTCGAAGCCGTGCTGATGGCGCACGGCGCGGCGCAACAGGTCGCGTTCTTCAAGCACGGAACGTTTTTCCTGCTCGACTTGCAGGGAGAGGCGCAGGCTTTGTCCGACCAGATTGGCAATCATCTCCAGAAAGTGGGCGCGGTCGTCCAGGAGTGGGTCATCTTCGATGGCGGGTTGCACGGCAAAGACGCCTTTCAGACTGCCCGCTGCCTTGATGGGCAGAGCGATGATGGGCAGATTGGGGTCGTAGATGCCCATTTTGTTCACGAAGCGGCGGTCGTCGCCGACACGCGAGGAAATGATGGCGCGGTCTTTTTCCAGCACATAGCCGATGATGCCTTCGCCAGGTTGGTAACGCACGGCTTCAAACTGCTCATCGTCCGCGCCGCGTACCAGTTGCACGAGCAGGCTGCCGTCCGGTTCGACGACGCTGACGAGTCCACGGGTCAGACCGGCATCTTCGTCGAGAATCCGCAGCACTTCGGCGATGGTTTCGCGGTAATCGAGCGAGCGGGAGAGCACCTGACTGACGTTGTACAGGGCTTCCATCTGCGCCAGCCGCAGAAAGTGGGTGTCGCATTGCGCGGGGCTGCAAAGCGGCGGGTTGTGGGGTTTGACGGGTTGCGCGAGGTTTTCGTTGGACGGGTTCATGCTTCCGCTCCCGTTTTGCCGATTTTGCCGATGGGCAATTCCACCAGCGCCCGGCAACCGCCGCCGGGGGCGTCGGTGAGTTCCAGTGAGCCGCCGTGTTCGCTGGCCACTTGCAAGGCGCGGGAAAGACCCGTGCCAAGATGCTGTCCCTGCTGGGGGCGCGTGGTAAAAAATGGCTCGAAGACTTTGAGGCGCAATTCGGCGGGGACGCCCGGCCCCCGGTCATCAATGATGACTTGCACATAATCGCCGGAGGGCGCGGTGGAAAGGCTGATTTCGCGCAACTTCCAGCCGCGTTGCGAAAGCGCGTCGATGGCATTGTCCATCAGCGCCTTGAACAGCGAATGCAATTGCATGGGACACCCCAGAATGGCGGGCAACGTCGCGGTAGGCTGCCAGTTGACGGTGATGCCATTCAATAGCATTCGCGCCGTGCATACATCGAGTACGTCGCGCAGAACTTCGTTGAGATTGACCGGCGTGACCGCCTCGCGGGTACCGGGTGGAATCAGTTGGCGTAATTCTTTCAGATGGGCGCGACCATCCGCCAGCGCCGCAGATAATGCGCCCGACATGGCGGGTTCGCGGGTTTTAAGCATGCCGATAGCGGAGTGCATCACATTCAACGGCCCTTCGAGACGGTAGAGGACGGCAGAAAGGCTTTCGCGCAGCACTTCCGCATGTTCTTCTTCCGCCAGCAGGGCGCGTAGCGCCGCGAGCCGCGCTTTTTCCTGCCCTTGCCGCAGGGCGCTGACATCGTTGACCACCAGCAGCAGGTAGCGTTTGGCGATGTCCGCGTTTTCATCACTGACATCGGTTGCAATCGGGAGAACCGAGCAGGAATACCAGCGTAAGGCTGCGCCGCCGGGACGGTCGATTCGCAATTCACGGGCGTGGATTTTTTCGGGGGTAATTGCGCCCAGAAGGGTCGCGCGCCATTCCGGCACAGCGGTTTCCAGCAACAGATGCGCGGGTTCCATCGTGCCCAGGTCGGTGTAGAGCTTTTTGTATTCCTGATTGTCCAGCACGACCCGCCCGGTTTCGTCGAGTAGCGCCAGCGCCATCGGCGCTTCGTCGACCACCGATTCAATCAGGGTTTGCCACAGAATTTCCGGCGGCAGACTGGCGCGGGGGGATGGTGTGGTGAGGGCGGTATTCATGGCAGGCAATCAGCACGTTCCATGCCACTTGTCCATCAGGGATCCAATGTCGGGGGACGGGGCTTACCGGCGCAACGCGCCGCAGATGACTGACGCCTGATCCCTGCCACAAATTTTGGCGGCTATCGCACAAGAAGCGCTGTCGGATTTACGACATAAACCCGAATACATGTCGCACCAGATTGGTGCGATTGCGCGCCATGCCGCGCCAAATGGGGGTTTGCCCTGTTTCGGAACGGGCTGGCATGGCAGTTGCAGTGAGACGTCATCCTGTTACGACGATACATCGCGCCATGAGTGAACTTCTCCTTCTGCTGATTTCCACCGCGTTGGTCAACAACGTCGTGCTCATCAAGTTCCTCGGCTTGTGCCCCATCATGGGCGTGTCCAGGAGTCTGGATAGCGCCATCGGCATGGGCATGGCGACGACCTTTGTGCTGACCCTCGCCGCCGCCGCAAGCTGGATGTTGGAACACTGGTTGTTGATGTCTCTCGGTCTGGGTTTCCTGCGGATTCTGACCTTTATTCTGGCGATTGCCTCGGTGGTGCAATTCACCGAAATGTTCATCAAGAAAACCAGCCCTGGTCTTTATCAATCGCTCGGCATTTACCTGCCTCTGATTACCACCAACTGCGCCGTGCTTGGCGTGGCGCTTCTGAATGTGCAGCAGGGCTACGGCTTGTTCTGGAGCATCGCTTACGCCTTCGGCTCTGCCGTGGGTTTTACCTTGGTGTTGATGATTTTCGCCGGGCTGCGCGAACGCATCGCCCTGGTCAAAGTACCCGCCGCTTTTTCCGGCGCGCCGATTGCCTTTATTACCATCAGCTTGCTGGCGCTTGCCTTTATGGGCTTTTCCGGTTTGAACATTCAGGAGCAATGAAATGCTGGTCGCCATTTCGAGCCTGACAATTTTAGGCGCTGCGTTCGGGCTGATATTGGGCATTGCCGGACGTTTTCTGGCGGTGGAAGCCGATGCCAATGTCGCGGAAATTGAGGCGTTGATGCCCGGCACCAACTGCGGGCAATGCGGCTTTCCCGGTTGTTCGGGCGCGGCTGCCGCCATCGCCGCTGGCGAGGCGGCGCTCACCTGTTGCGCGCCCGGCGGCAAAGCGGTGGCAGTGGCGCTGGCGGAAAAACTGGGCGTCAGTCTCGACCTTTCCGGCGTTGCCAACGAAGGGCCGAAGGTCGCGGGCGTTGCCGAGGATTTGTGCATTGGCTGTTGCCGCTGCATTAAATCCTGCCCGACCGACGCCATTCTGGGCGCGCCCAAGCAGATTCATAACGTCTTGAAAGAGGCCTGCACCGGCTGCGCCGCCTGCGTCGAGCATTGCCCGACCGAGGCGCTGCTGCTGCATCCCGTCCCCGTCACCCTGCCGCATTGGGTGATGCCCCGTCCCGCAGCCGCTTTCTGAAACAACGGAAGAAATAGCATGGGGCTAATGGAAAAATTCTTTGGTCTGTCCTGGGGTATTCATCCGAAAGACCACAAGCGCCCCGCCGCCGATGCGGTCACACGCATCATGCCGGCGCCGGAGCGCCTCTACGTTTCGCTGGCGCAACATCTGGGCGCGCCCGCCTTGCCGAGCGTACTGGTCGGACAGCGCGTCAAAAAGGGCGACCTGCTGGCGAATCCGCAAGGGTCGGTTTCCGCCGCAATTCACGCGCCGACTTCCGGCGTCGTGGCGGCAATTGGCGAAATTCCCGCGCCGCATCCCTCCGGCTTGCCGGTGCTGGCGGTAACGCTGGCAGCCGATGGGCTGGATGAATGGAGCGAGGCGCTGGAAGCCACTCCCGATCCATTCGCCCTCGCGCCGGATGAAATCAGTCGCCGCGTCGCCGCTGCGGGCGTGGTGGGCATGGGCGGGGCGACCTTTCCTTCTGCCCTGAAACTGGCTTCTTCGCGCAAGGCAGGCGTAACGACGCTCATCATGAATGGCGGCGAGTGCGAGCCTTACCTTTCCTGCGACGACCGCCTGATGCGCGACGAGGCAGACGCCATCATCGACGGCATCCGCCTGATGCTCTACGCCACTGGCGCAAGCGCCGCCATCGTCGGCATCGAAAACAACAAGCCGGAAGCCATTGCCGCCATGCAAGCTGCCGCTCAAGCGTACAGCGAAGTATCGGTGCGCTCCATTCCGGCGCGTTATCCGATGGGTTCGGAAAAGCAGTTGGTGCAGACCCTCACCGGCAAGGAAATTCCCGCCGGCAGCTTGCCCGCCGAAGTCGGAGTGGTGGTGCATAACGTCGGCACGGCAAAGGCGGTGCGCGCGGCAGCGCGTTACGGGCAACCACTCGTCAGCCGCTTGCTGACGGTGAATGGCGGCGCGGTCAAACATCCCGGTAACATTGTTGTCCCCATTGGCGCGCTGGTTGAAGATGTCCTCGCTTTCGCGGGCGGTTTCAGCGCTACGCCGGGTCGCCTCGTCATGGGCGGCCCGATGATGGGGATGTCGCTACCACACGCTCGCGTCCCCGTGGTCAAGGGCAGCAGCGGCATTCTGGCGCTCGCCGGAGCAGAGCTTGCCGACCGCGAGGAAGGCGCTTGCATCCGCTGTGGCAGTTGCGTCCGCGCCTGTCCGATGGGTTTGTTGCCGCTAGAAATGGCACGACATATTCAGGGCGACGACTTGAAAGGCGCGGTCAAACTCGGACTCAAGGATTGTATCGCCTGCGGCTGCTGCGCCTACGTTTGCCAATCGCATATTCCGCTGGTGCAGTATTTCGCCTACGCCAAAGGTACGCTGGCGGCAGAAGACCGCGCCAAACTGCACGCCGATGCCACAAAAAAACTGGCGCTGGCGCGTGGCGAACGGCTGGCGCAGGAAGCCCGCGAAAAAGCCGAAGTCGCCGCAAGGCGCAAGGCAGAACGTGAGGCGGCGAAATTAGCGGAAGCGGCAGCGAAAACGGCAACTGCGGCGACGGTCAAAACCGTCGAAACCGAAGGAGCGCCCGCATGAGCGCCGCTGATTACACCGACTACCAGGCCGCCCGCGCCTTCGCTTCGCCGCACGCCCACGGCGGGGGAGAAGTCCGGCGCACCATGTTTCTGGTGCTGACGGCACTCGTACCCGCGACCCTGTTCGGCTTCTGGCTCTACGGCTGGCCTGCGTTCTTCTTGTGGCTGATGACGCTCATCTCCGTGTTGCTGTTTGAGTTCATGAGCCTGCGCCTGATGGGGCAAAAAAATGCGGGACGCGCGCTAGGCGACGGTTCCGCGCTCCTCACCGGCTGGCTGCTGGCGATGACCTTGCCACCCTGGTCGCCGTGGTGGGTGGGCGTATTGGGCGCGTTTATCGCCATCGTCATCGGCAAGCAAGTGTTCGGCGGTCTGGGGCAAAACGTCTTCAATCCGGCGATGGTGGCGCGGGTGGCGCTGCTGATTTCCTTCCCTCTGCAACTTACCGCCTGGGTGACCCCACTCCCCCTCACCCCTCTTACCGCGCCGGGTTTTATCGAGAGTTTGCACATCACCCTGGGGCAGACGCCTGTGCCGGACGCCATCACCAGCGCCTCGTTGCTCGGCTACGCCAAAACGGAACTCTCGCGTGGCATCGAATTGGCGCAGGCGCTCACCACCAGCCACGCGCCGCAACTCTCATGGTTGGGCGCGCGAGCGGGCAGTCTGGGTGAATCTTCCGCGCTGCTGATTCTGGCGGGGGGCATTTTCCTGCTGATCACCGGCGTCATTCGCGGGTATGCGCCTTTGGGCGTGCTGGCGGGCGCGCTCATTCCCGCCTTCATCGCGCACTCAATTGCGCCGGAAAGCTATCTCGATGCCCGCAGCCACCTCCTTTCCGGCGCGTTGATGCTGGGCGCGTTTTTCATCGCCACCGATTACGTCACCTCGCCCACCACTGGCGCGGGACAACTTGTGTTCGGTCTGGGCGTCGGATTGATGACCTGGATTATTCGCACCCTGGGGGGCTATCCCGAAGGCGTGGCGTTCGCCATTTTGCTCATGAACGCGCTGACGCCGATTATCGACCGGGTTATCAAGCCCCGTATTCTTGGGCGTACATGGTCGGGGCGACCGATTGTCAGCGCCGACGCAGGCAAGGAAGCCTGAAATGGAGTTTGAAAAATTAAAAGCGCATCCCCTGTACCAACCCTTGCTGCTTGGCATCACGGCGCTGTTGGCTTCCGCGATTCTGGCGTGGGCGGCAAGCGCCACCAAAGCCGCCATCCTTGAAGCCGAAGCGCGGGATTTGCGGGATTCGCTGGCGCAGGTCTTGCCAGAAGGTTTCGCGGACAACCACCTCCTGACGGACAGCAGCGAAGTCGACGTGGGCGCGGAAAAGCCTCTGCGGGTCTATCGGGCGCGGCAGGGTGAAACGGTCAAGGGCGTGGTTTTTCAGGTGGCAGGCTTTGGCTATGGCGGTGAAATTCATCTCCTGATGGCTGTCGATACAGACGGCAGCGTGTTGGGGGTGCGGGTGATGAAACACAACGAAACTCCCGGTCTGGGCGACAAAATCGACATCGCCAAAAGCGATTGGATGAACCGTTTTAGCGGCAAGGCGCTGGATGCGACAAACAGCGCAAATTGGGCAGTGAAAAAAGACGGCGGCGACTTCGACCAGTTCGCCGGCGCCACCATCACGCCGCGCGCCGTGGTGAAAGCGGTGAAAGGCGGGCTGGAAACCTTCGCCAGCCACAAGGCGGCAATTCTGGGGAAAGCACAAGGAGAACAGGAATGAGCGCGTCCATCAAAACACTGGTCAAAGACGGTCTCTGGAGCAATAACGTCGTCTTCGCGCAAATGATTGCGCTCTGCCCTGCGTCGGCAGTGACCACCAGCGGCACCAACGGTCTGGGAATGGGGCTTGCCACCACGGCGGTACTGGTTGTCTCCAACATCCTCGTCGCGCTGGTACGCCATTTCGTCAGCGAACAGGTGCGGATTCCCGTCTTTGTCGTCCTCATCGCCACGCTGGTGACGGTCGTGGATATGCTGCTGAACGCCTGGTTGCACGAACTCTACAAGGTGTTGGGATTGTTCATCGCCCTGATTGTGGTGAATTGCGCCATTCTCGGACGCGCCGAAGCCTTCGCTTCCAAAAACGGCGTCTGGGCTTCCGCTGTGGATGGTCTGGCAATGGGGCTGGGTTTCACCTTCGCCCTGACCCTCATCGGGCTGATTCGAGAGTTTTTAGGCAGCGGTACGCTCTTCGCCCAGGCCCCGCAACTTCTGGGCGCAAGTTTCGCTTTTCTGGAAACCCAGGTGCACCCCCACGGCGGCGCGCTCCTGATGATTCTGCCCCCCGGCGCGTTCGCCGTGCTGGGGTTTTTGCTGGCGGGAAAACGGCTGATTGACAGGCGGCTGGAAGCGAAAGGCAGGGCGCGTCCGAACGCGCCGGTCACACCAAACGGCGATTTTCCCGATTCCACCCTGCCTGCGCCATCGCCATAAACAGGAGCCTCTCATGCAAATCGGCGTTGCCTATTCCGAACCCAACCAGCAAATCTGGATGAATCTCGAAGTCCCGGAAAGCATCACGCTACAGGAAGCCATTGAGCGTTCCGGCATCCTGAAACAGTTTCCCCACATCGACCTGGAAAACCAGAAAGTCGGCATTTTCGGCAAACTCGCCAAACTCACCGCCGCCCTGAAAGCGGGCGACCGGGTAGAAATTTACCGTCCCATCATTGCCGACCCGGAAACCGTGCCACGCAAGGATAGAGGGACAGAAACGGAACAGGAAACCTCATGAGCGCATTCAATGTCATTCTTGACGCCATCGCCGCAGGCAAGGTCGTGCCCTTCATCGGCGCCGAAGCCCTTGCCGATGTCACCCACCCCATCAGCGGCGCGAAAATCCCCGCCACCAGCGACGAACTCATCTACGCCCTCACCGGCGGCAAACCGATGGCACCCCGCCTGATGTACGAATTCCCTCGCGCCGCGATGAACATCGAATTGAAACATGGTCGCGCTGCCATCAATCGCAGCCTGGAAGCCGTCTACGCCGATAACAACTGGAGCACGGCGGCGCTGCACGCATGGCTCGCCAGCCTGAACCTGCCCTACATCATCGACATCAACCGCGATACCGGGCTGCAAAAACTATGGGCAGATCGTCCCCACACCCTCATCACCGGCATCGCCCGCATTCGGAGCGGCATACGCTATAAACTCTTTCGCCATGATGGCACAGGCTACGCCGCCGCCAGCGAAGACGACAACAGCATCGACCCGAATGCGCCCATCCTGTTCAAACCCTGTGGCACACCCAGCCCGGAACCCAACTGGATTGCTTCCGACGCCGATTTTGTCGACTACATCACCGAACTCATGGGCGGCTTCGCCATCCCCCCCTACGTCAAAGCCCGTCGCAAAGGCTTGCGCTACCTCGTCATCGCCACCCGCCTGAACCGCGACACCACCCGCATGTTGCTCTCCGACTTCATCCACGACGCCGCCGAACCCGCCGGATGGGTGCTGATGCCCAACGCCAACGCCAAGGAAAAACGCTATTGCGAACGCATCGGCCTCGAAATCATCGATGCCGATTGGCAATCGCTTGCGGGCTTGGCGCTGCCACTGGAAGCCGCCGCATGAATACTAAAGCCAGCAGCGCCCTCGGCATTCTTGGGCGCGTAGCCCGGAGTTTGCAGGCGTATCCGTCCGCTTTTGATTCCTGATTCCTGATTCCTGATCCCTGTTAAACCGGCACCCCCAGAATAACGTGGCTGGCTTTGAAAAGTACCGCAGCCGGAGCGCCGGGTTTCAGGGCGAGTTCCAGCACGGCTTCGTTGGTGATGACAGCGGAAACCAGCGTGCCGCCGGAAAGTTTGACGGTCACTTCTGAATTGACCGCGCCTTTGGTGACTTGTTGCACACTACCCGCCAGATGGTTGCGGGCGGAAAAGCGGATGTCGGCCTGACCCGCCTGCACCATGACCCAGGGGGCTTTGACGTAGGCATTGGCGGGTTTGCCGGGCGCGAGTCCCAGTTCGGTGACGCTGGCGCTGGTGACAATGGCGATGATTTTGTCACCGCCAGCGGTGGTCAGTTCGACCTGACTGTTGATGGAGTCCGGGATGATATTGCTGACGGTACCGGAAAAGACGTTGCGGGCGCTGATGCTCATGGTGTTGTCTCCCTGGAGTAATGGGTAATGAACGGGTTTTCAGGTAGGCACGATTTTCGCTGAATCGGTTTTGAATCACGGCGGGTTTGCCGGGTGAGTATCCTAACGGGAAGCGTTTCGGAAACGCAACCATAGCGCAAGCGTGGTATCCGCGCGGTTTTCGTGGGTTTTCGATGTATTTTCACCCTGCAAACCCTTGTTGTAGCATCCGCTATATCTTTGTGACTATTGCGACAAAATCATGGAACAAAACCTGCATCGTTTCAAAGGCCGACTGGAAGTGGAAACCGGGGTCGGCATGTTTCTGGGGGACAAGCGTATCCGCTTGCTGGAGGCGATTGACCAACATGGTTCCATCAACAGCGCTGCGCAGTATGTGCCGATTTCCTACAAGGCGGCGTGGGATGCGGTGGACGCGATGAATAATCTGGCGGACGAGCCGCTGGTGACGCGCGCCGTGGGGGGCAAGAACGGTGGCGGCACGCGGCTGACCGATTATGGTCGTCGGGTGGTGGCGCTATATCGCGCTCTGGAGGTCGAATACCAGTCTGCGCTTGACCGTCTGGCGGCAAGCATGAACGAGGGCGAATCCAGCAGTTTCAGCCAATTCCGTCAGTTGTTGCGGCGCATGTCGATGAAAACCAGCGCCCGTAACCAGTTTGTCGGTGCCATTGTCGCGCTGCGCGCCGGGGAAGTGGATTACGAAGTACGCCTGAAACTGGATGACGCCAACGAGCTGGTGGCGGTGATTACCCGTGAATCCGCCGACAATCTGGGGCTTGCCATCGGCATGGAAGTTTATGCGCTGGTGAAATCGTCTTCGGTGCTGCTGCTGACCGACAGGGAAGTACGCACCACGGCGCGCAATCACCTTTGGGGTGAAGTGACCACGATTCACGAAGGGCCGGTGAATTCCGAAGTCATTATGGTGTTGCCGGGCGGCAAAAGCATTTGCGCCGTGGTGACGCATGACAGTATCGCCCGCCTGAATCTGGCGGTGGGGGCTGAGGTGTGCGCGGTGTTCAAGGCGTCTTCCGTGATTCTCTGCGCGCAAAACTGATTTTTTTATGAGGAGCAACACCATGTCATTAAACTTTCGCAAACCCTCCATTCTGGCGGCGGCATCGTTCGCGCTGGTCACGCTTTGCTGGCAGGCGCGCGCCGATGAGGTACAGGTGGCAGTCGCCGCCAATTTCACCGCGCCCATGAAGGCTATCGCCGCCGAATTTGAAAAGGATACAGGACACAAGGTCACGGCTTCTTTTGGCGCGACGGGGGCGTTTTATACCCAAATCAGCAATGGCGCGCCGTTTGACGTATTCCTCGCCGCTGACGACAGTACGCCCATCAAGCTGGAAAAAGAACAAGGCATTGTGCCCGGCAGCCGTTTTACTTACGCCATCGGCACGCTGGTCTTGTGGAGCGGCAAAGAAGGCTATCTGGATGACAAGGGCAAAGTGTTGAAGAAGGGGGACTTCGAGCATCTTTCCATTGCCAATCCCAAAACCGCGCCCTATGGCAAGGCCGCCATTGAAACGCTGACCAGACTGGAACTACTGGAAAGCCTGCAAGCCAAATTCGTACAAGGCGAAAACATCACCCAGGCCTATCAGTTCGTTTCTACCGGCAACGCGGAACTGGGCTTCGTGGCGCTCTCGCAGGTATACAAGGATGGCAAAATTACCGGCGGTTCCGCCTGGATTGTGCCCGCCAATCTCTATGAGTCCATCCGTCAGGACGCCGTGATTCTCACCAGGGGCAGCAACAATCCCGCCGCCCATGCGCTGGTCGACTACCTGAAAGGCTCGAAAGCGGTCGCCATCATCAAGTCTTACGGCTACGGTCTGTAATCTGACAAGCCAAAATCATGGAAGCCTCCAGCCTCTCCGCCATCTGGCTCACCCTCAAGCTGGCGAGTCTGGTCACGGTGTTACTCCTTCTGGTCGGGACGCCGATTGCCTGGTGGCTATCGCGCACATCATCCCGCTGGAAAGGAGCGGTTGGCGCGGTAGTGGCGTTGCCGCTGGTGTTGCCGCCGACGGTGATTGGCTTTTACCTGCTGTTGTTCATGGGGCCGCATGGCCCGGTGGGAAAAATAACGCAGGCGCTCGGTTGGGGCGTACTACCGTTTTCTTTCACCGGATTGGTGGTGGCTTCGGTGTTCTACTCCTTGCCGTTCGTGGTGCAGCCCATCCAGAACGCTTTTGAAGCGGTAGGCGAACGCCCGCTGGAAGTCGCCGCCAGCTTGCGCGCGAGTCCGTGGGATGCTTTTTTCAGCATCGCCCTGCCGCTGGCACGCCCTGGCTTTGTCACTGCCGCCATTCTCGGCTTTGCTCACACGGTGGGCGAATTCGGTGTGGTGCTGATGATTGGCGGCAATATCCCCGGCAAGACCCAGGTGCTGTCCGTGCAGATTTACGACTATGTGGAAGCGATGGAATACGGGCAGGCGCACATTCTCGCGGCGGGCATGGTCATATTCAGTTTTCTGGTGCTGCTGGCGCTCTATGGACGCCGCGCGTATAAAGGGTGGAGCCGATGATTGAGGCGACTTTCCAGCTCCTCTATCCCGACTTCAATCTGGACGTGGATTTGCGCCTGCCGGAAAAAGGCGTCACCGCCCTGTTCGGACGCTCCGGCTCCGGCAAAACCACGCTCCTGCGCTGCGTTGCCGGATTGAATCGCGCCGCAAAAGGTCGTCTGGTGGTCGCGGGCGAAATCTGGCAGGACGAAGCACAAGGTATTTTTCTGCCCACCCATAAACGTCCGCTGGGGCTGGTGTTTCAGGAAGCCAGCCTGTTCCCCCATTTATCGGTACGCAAAAATCTGGAATACGGCATGAAGCGTTCCGGCAACAAGGCGGGCGAAGGCTTTGACGCCAGCATTACCCTGCTCGGTATCCGACCGCTGCTCGACCGCGCGCCGGAAAGCCTGTCCGGTGGCGAACGCCAACGGGTCGCCATTGCCCGCGCCCTGCTCACTCGCCCTCGCCTGTTGCTCATGGACGAACCGCTGGCGGCGCTGGACTTGAAGCGCAAACTGGAAATCCTGCCCTATCTCGAAAAACTGCGCGAAGAACTGGATATTCCCGTGCTCTACGTCAGCCACGCCCCCGATGAAGTCGCCCGCCTCGCCGATCATCTCGTGCTGCTGGAAAACGGACAGGTGGTTGCCAGCGGCCCGCTCATGGCAACCCTCGCCCGCGCCGACCTGCCGCCCGCTTTTGCCGACGACGCCGGCATCGTGCTGGAAGCCCGCGTTGCCGCCCACGAAACCGATGGTCTTACCCGACTGGAATTCCCCGGCGGGCATCTTTACGTTTCCCGGCGGGACAAACCCCTTGGCAGCCGCCTGCGCTGCCGCATCCATGCCAGCGATGTCAGCCTCGCGCGCTCCGCGCATGGCGACAGCAGCATCCTGAATACGCTACCTGCCACCGTACAAACCATCGTCGCTACCGAAACGCCCGGTCATGTTCTGGCGCAACTCGCCTTGCCAGACGGTACCTTGCTACTCGCCCGCATCACCGAACGCTCCCGCGTTGCGCTTGGCATCGCGCCGGGGCTGGCGGTTGTAGCGCAAGTCAAATCCGTGGCGCTGTTGGCCTGAAATGGAGTCTTCCATGCAAATCAATCCCTACCCAAACGCCAATCCCAAACAGCGCATCCTGAACAGCAAGTGCCGCGCCCAGGCTGAAAAACTGGCACGCCTCTGGCGGGAACACCTGCCTCTGGAATATCGGGAATTGGTCATTTCGCCACTGGACATCCGCCATTACCGCGATTACGAAATGACTGCCGAACGCTTTGTCGGCGAAGACGAAGACAGTAAACCCTGCTTTACCGCCCACCGCTTCGGGCTTTTTGAGCCGCGCTCCGACGATGGCGAGGAGTTTTATTCCGTCCTTGCCTACGGCGAATCCCTCGCCGCCTGGCGTTTGCGCGATGACCGCTGGCTGATTTGGCGTGAAATCATGAGCGAAGAAAACTGCGGCGACGCGAGAAGTTTTTATTGCCTGGCGCAGGAAATGCCACGCTAAGCAGGTTGCCGCCCGCTGGTTTCTTGCCTGTGCAGCAGGAGAATTCCGGGGGTGGGGGTCATTATCTATCCCGCAATGAGGAAGGAAACAAGGGCGGATAACGCTTCGCTTATCCGCCCTTGTTCTGGTCTCACGCGCCTCAATCGTTCAAACAAGCGCCGGTGACGCTGCGTAGCTGTAGCATTTTTTCGGACACACCCGATTGCAGGCGCCGCAGCCGATGCAGTCGTTGACGTTTTTCAGGCTCATGACGGAAGCGTCGCCATCGTCGCCGTCATCATCATCGTCGTCGGTGACTTTTTCAATAAGGTCGAGCACATCACGCGGGCAGACTTTGAAACAACGACCACAGCCGATGCAATCATTCTGGTTGATGCTGGTAACGAATTCGGGTATCCAGCTCGTGCCGCCCAAGGTTAATCCGGTAATGTTGGACATGTGAAACTCCTTTCTTGAAATAGGATGAGTGTGTTCAGGATTGTTGCGCGGCATTCAGGCGCGCGCTGGCGTCTGCCCAGGCTTTGCAGGCATCAAAGGTAGATTGGGCAATGCCGGGGATTTCCTGATAGCCCGCCGGCAGGCGGTCTTCCACCAGGTCGTGCAGTTGCGACGCCCATTCGGAAGAGATGCGTTTTAATTGACGCACCTCTTTATCCAGCGTTTTGCGTTCTTCATCCGTCATCGTTTTACAGTCCGGCAACTTCGGGATAGGTGCCGATACGCTCCAGGGCGATGCCAAGGAGTTTGTCCGCTTCATCTTTCATTTTGGAAAGGCTGGGGAAGCCGAAACGATGTACGTCGCGCAGGGTTTTTTCGACCACGACCAGTTTGCCCACGGTAATCAGGGCGCGACCGAAGCCTTCATGGGTGAGGTGCACGAGCGGCACCGCCAGCAGGTTACATTCTTTTTCAATCAGCACGGAAATGGCGTTATAGAGGCATTTCACCCGTTCGATAATGAGGTCATCCGGGTCGCCAATGATGGGAATGAGCGCCCGTTTTTCCTTGGTCAGAATAAAAGGGGCAAGGAGTTTTTCCGGCGACCAGCCGTTGCAGGTGCCATAGGTATCCAACGCGCGCACTTGGCGCGTCATTTCCTTGATGAAATCAGTTTCAAAAATAGGGTCGGTTTCAGTGCTCATGGGGAAACTCCGTGTCAGAAAGAGGAACGAGGGAAAGGGAACAGGCAGCGCGACGGGCGGTGACAAAGCGCACCAGCGAGAGCGCCAGCAGGAACGCCAGCAGTGCAAACAGCGCGGTAAATTCGTCGCTGCCATAGAAGGTTTGCCCCAGCGCCGCGCCCACCAGCAGGGCAAAGGCAGGGAATACGTAGCCAAGCAAGGCGAGTAGCGACAGGCGGGTTTTGGGCGCGAGCAGACCGACCTGATCGCCTGCCCGAATGTCCGGTGGCGCGTCCAGGTGCACATGGATGCCGCGTTCCGGTTTGGCACGGCGCTTGCCCACTGCGGACAGTTGCCCGATGCCGCAGGAACTGCCGTGGACGCAGGCATTACAACCCCCCACACTGGGCGCTGCGTTCAGGTACACCGTCGCCTTGCCGTCGCGGATGGCAAGCACCGTGCCTCGCAGGATATCGTGGTCGTTCTGCATCAGCCGTCCCAACCTTCTGCTTCCATCGCGGCAAAGCGGTCGCTGTGCGGGGACTGACTGTTTTTTTCCCGCGCCGCCAGTGCCCGCTCTATCCACGGCACGCCACCTTCGCTCATGGCGGTACTGATGTCGCGCAGCAAATCTTCAATCAGGTCAGATTCGCCCACCCGGATCGGCTGCACGCCGCGTGTCAACAACTGTTTGATGGCGGAAGCGCCGATGGCGCGCACAAACACGGCATCGCAACCCACGAGAAAATCCACCCTGGCAATCAACTTGTCTTCGTTGCCGTCCATTGCTTCTTCCGGGAACTCGCCAAAACCTTCGATGGTCGCGCCCTGGGGCGTCAGGCTGTACATGACAAAGGCGCTCGCCGAGCCAAAATGCTGATTCACCCGCAAGCGGTCATCAGAAGCGAAGGCGAGTTTGAGCAGGCGCGGTGGTTTCATGTCGGCGTCAGCAGACCAGATCAGTCGCAGCCGCCGTCCCGATTTCATGGGCGCTGGGGCTGTCCTGCCGGTACAGGGATTGATAGGGTTCGGAGTCATGATGTTGAGTCTGCAAAAGATTGGCGAGGTCGAACAAGGCTTGCCTGGAGCCGCGATAGCCCATCCAGACACGGGCATAGCCCCCCATCAAATCGTATTGGGGGAATCCGGCATGGAGCAGGGGAAGGTTCAGGCGGCGGGCGGTTTCGGTGCCGTGAGAGTTGGTCATGACCAGTTCGGCATCATGGCGACGCGCCAGATGTTCGAGGTCTTCCAGGTCGCCGATGGTGATGTTGATACCCAGTTCCGTTAGCGCCTCCGCGCGCGCGGGCGAGACGGCGGCGACGATTTTCGCGCCCATGCCTTCTGCAAAGCGGGTGAACATGGCGAGTAAATCCGGGTCGGCAGCCAGTGCCAGACGCGCGAAACCGAGCATGAAATGGCTGTCCACCATCGCGTCCTGAAGCTGGTCGCGCTTGCGTTCCAGTTTTTCCGGCACGGGCTGACCGGAGATTTGCGCCAGCGTTTGGGTGAAGGCATCGCAGGCATCCAGCCCCATCAGACCACCGAAGCGGACATCGGGTACGCCGGTGCGCGCTTTGAGTTTGTCCGCCGCCTTGTCCAGTGATTTGCCAATCACCAGCGTGGCGATGGATTCGCCCATCGCGGCAATCTCGCGTCGGGGTGTACCGCCGAGGGTCAAGGAGGAAAATTCCGCTGGCACCAGATGTCCATCCAGCGAGTCGGCAATGTCGGGCAGCACGACGGGGCGCAGACCGAAGGCTTCAATCCATTCCTTGACACATTCCACGTCACCCGGCGTGAACATGCTGGAAGCCAGCACATTCACCTGCCGGGGACGGCGACCCGGATGCCCTGTTTTCGGCACCAGCGTTTCGATAATGGCTTCCAGCGCCAGCGCAAAGCCGGTTTCCAGACAGCCGAGAAAATCGGGCGTATTGACCGGAACAATGGCAACCTGTTCAAATTCCGTTTGCGTGGCACGAAAGGTTTTCAGGGTGCGGTGAATATCCGTGCCTTGGGTTTCCGAAAGTCCGGTGGTGACAAGACCGATCACTTCGGGCTTGCTCTTTTCCGAGAGTGTCGTGAGCGCCTGGGTGATGTTTTCATCCGCGCCCATGATGGTGGAAACCTGATCCATCGCCGTGGTTTGCAAGGGAATCGGCTCACGGAAATGTCGCACGAAAAACACCTTGCCAAAAGCAGTGCAGCCCTGTGAACCGTGCATCAGCGGCACGGCGCGCGCCAGCCCCAGAAACGCCAACGCCGCGCCCAGCGGTTGACTGGATTTGAGGGGATTGACGGACAACGGCTTGACGGTTTTGCTGATTTCAGCCATGCGCCTCTACTCCCAATATCGCGCCAACAAGGTTTTGCCGCGCCCACGGCGCGGGCGTGCGAACCGCCTGCCAGACCGGGCTTTCGATGGACAGCGCCAGTTGCCTTGCGAGTTCTTCCATGCCGCAGTAACCGGCGTAGGCAAACTCCCGCTCCTGATTGATGTCGAGAAAAGGAATCCGCGCCTTCAACGCCGTGTAAAGATTGCGCCCGCCCGCAATCAGAATGTCAGCGCGGTATTCGTGATAGGTAGAGAGCAGCGCCTTCGGGCTGCCGTCATCCATCATTCTGGCGTCGTCCCCCATCAATTCGCGGATGCGGGCTTTGTCTTCCTGCGTGGATTTTTTGGTCCCCGTCGCCACCACCTTCATGCCCAAATCCTGCAAGGCAGAAACAATCGACCAGGATTTCACGCCGCCGGTATAGAGCAACACCCGTTTGCCGTGCAGACGTTCCCGCCACGGTTGCAGCGCGGCATTGGCTTTGGCTTCTTCGCGGGCAATCAGGGATTCGGTACGGGCCATCAAATCGGCATCGCCAATCATGCGGGCAAAATCGCGCAGGGCGTTGGACGTATCCTGCACGCCGTAAAAGCTGCCCTCAAAGAACGGAATGTCGTAGTCCTCCTGCAACTTCCTCGCCACATTCAGTAACGCCTTGGCACACACCACCATCGTCACGCGAGCGCGATGCATGGTCTGCACTTCATGAAACCGGGCGTCGCCGGAGAGTTTCCCCAGAATCCGCAACCCCAATTCGTCAAACAGCGGCGCAACATTCCAGAATTCGCCCGCAATGTTGTATTCACCAATCAGGTTCACATCGTAAGTGGGAATCCTCGCCGGATGCGCCCGCGCAGCTTGCGGCTCGGCAGTGCCAATCACATACTTGAACATCGCCTCGCCCGCCAGACGGTTGCCCAGATTCTTGGTGCCATAAAACCCGGCAGCATCAACCGGAATCACCGGCACGCCCCAACGCGCCGTCGCCGCCTTGCAGACGGATTCCATATCGTCGCCAATCAGCGCGGTTACACAGGTAGCATAGACAAACACGGCAGCCGGATGGTAATGCGCCACCGCCTGCTTGATGGCATGAAACAGCCGCTTCTCCGAGCGCCCCATCACGATGTCGGTTTCCGACAAATCAGTCGTCATGCCAATGCGATACAGCGCAGTACCGGAAGCGCGCGCCCCCCGGTTATCCCAGGAGTTGCCCGAACAGGCAATCGGCCCGTGCACGATGTGCGCCACATCCGCAATCGGCAACAAGGCAATCTGCGCCCCGTCGAACGCACACCCACCCGCCGCCGCGCCCGGCCTGGGTCGGGCGCAACCCGATTTTTCCTTGTGGTTATGGCGACATGCCGGTTCGTCAAGCAATGCCTGAATTTCACTGGCTTTCATGGAGTTCTCCTGATGGTTGCTTAGTACCTAGCAAGAGATGAGCCATGAATCAAGCTGTTGTTTTTGTTGTGTTTATTTTGAGATGCTTCTGTAGGAAAACCTACAATTTCAGACTCGAACCAACGTAGAACCCGATTTTTTTGCTTGCTTGCTCTGTACAGAATGGCACCAGCCAGCAAGACAAGTCATGCACGGCTCGTACTTCCCCCCACAAAAGAAGAGGAAAATTCGCCGCCATGCCTCACGAAAAGCATCATTTATTATTTTAGTGGCATTTACGCGATTGCCTTGGCATGTTTGGGGCTTCGCAAAAGCGGTGGTGTCGTGGCATGATGCGGCTCATGACACGGGAGAAAGCATGAGCCAGCAAAAATCGGACTGCCATCAAACTACAGGGAACAACCCGCAGAAGCGTTTCAAGGTCGCACTCTCATTTCCGGGAGAGCATCGGAAAACAGTAGAGGAGATCGCATCAGGATTGGCTGCTACTTATACGGAGCGCAGTGTTCTTTATGATTCCTATCACCGTGATGAGTTCGCACGGGCTAACCTTGATATTCATCTTCAGAATCTGTATCACAATGAGTCCGAACTCATCGTTGTGTTCATTTGTGCCGATTATGATAGAAAAGAATGGTGTGGCATTGAGTGGAGAGCGATTCGTGACCTCATGCATCACAAAGAAACAAGCGACAGGATAATGTTTGTCAAATGTGGTGATGGAAAAGTTGACGGTCTTTTTGAAACAATTGACGGTTATGTAGATGCGAACAAAGTTAGTATCGAAGAGATAATTGGGGATATTGTAAAACGCCATTCCTCCTTATGTCCGGAAAACGAACCGCCCCCAGCCCCCTCACCGCCTAAAAAAAGCAGACTCCCCGCCGAACTTACCGACCCGAACGCCAAAAAGCTGCAACCCCGTGAATCCGGGTTTTTAGGTCGGGACGCACAAGTCAGCGAAATCATGGCGCAGCTTACGGCAGGCAAAAACGTCTTTGTCGTCGGGACGGGCGGTATCGGGAAAACGGAAATTTGCAAAGCTGCCCTGCGAGCGCGGCTGACGACGGCAGCCGCGCATACACAAAGAACCTTCTGGATCGACGTCAACGACTGTAAAAGCACACCGCAGTTTGTGAAAAAACTCGGCAAGGGCATGGGGCTTGCTGACAAGACGCTGGAAACCATCAACACGGTTGAGGATTTGTCGCCGCATCTGCTGGCAGGACTCTATTACCTCGACAATCTGGAAACCTATGCTGAAGCAGCAGCGCCGGATAGCATCCCCAGCCTGACCCGGCTGCTGGAAGTGCCAGACCTGCAAGTTCTGGCCTCTTCGCGCGAAACCCTGCAACGGTTGTTGCGTAGCGGGCATGAGATCAAGGTCACCAAAGGACTGGAAGAGGATGACGCGGCGAAAGTGTTTCTCGGAATATGGTCGGGTAAAGCGCCGGACGCCGGGGAATTGCGGGCATTCGTCCGCGAAAAACTGGGCGGACATCCGCTGAGTATTGTCCTGCTTGCCCAACTGGGCGGCGACTATTCGTGGGCAAGGCTGCGTGAAGTATGGGAAACAGAGGGTCCGAACATTACCCATTCCAATGACGACCATCTCAACAGCCTGTTGTTTTCATTTTCCCTCACCCGTGACGTGCTGGACAAAACGCCCGGCGCACTGGACCTGTGGCAGTTTGCGGCCCTGTTTTACGAGCCTTTCGACGAGGAAACACTCAATACATGGGAATCCGTGAGCGAGTTCATGTTGGCGCGTCAAGCGCTGACTCGATACCACATCCTGCTGCGAGATGATGCCGGATTCACCATGCTGCCCCCTATGGCACACTATGCGCTGGCGAAAGAGCATCTGGGCATTCCTGCCAGCACGCCTTTTTCGTGGGACAGTGCGTGTAAGCTGGCTTACGGGTATTTTTTCAAACTCTCCCTTTTGGCATCTGAAACCGCCAGTTCTGAGGAAAACATCCGATCTCGCCATCGAATTACCCAACAATTGTCGACCATTGGACATTTGTGGGAGTGCGATTTCCTCTCCGATATGGCAGATCGGGACGAGTCCACAAAGCTGCATCGTCAGATCGGAAACTGCTATCAATTTGACGTAGTTGTCGGGCAAGCATTGCTGCGTTGGCGCTATGAAAACAGTCGGGACGCCCTGACATGCCTGTTGCTGGGCAACCTTGAACGTCGTCTGGGCGCAGTGGATGCGGCGCGGCGGCTGTATCAGGAGGCAATTTCGCTTTATGAAAAGGAACGGGATGATTTAGGCCGTGCCAATGTCTGCCAAGCGCTCGGAGACTTGTGGCTTGCCGAAAACGAACCGCAAAAAGCCCTGTCTTTTTACGAACCGGCGCGAGGACTGTATGAAAAAGAACAAGAACCCATGGGATTGGCCTATACGCTGGTCGAGATCATCCGCTGCCGGTATCGCTTGCACAAGCTGCCACAGATCGAGTTGGATGCTTTGGCGAAACAGGCATGCCAAAGCGCGCAGAATTCGGGTGTAACAAGTGTTAAGGAATATGTCAATGAGGCGCTTTACGAGGCTTGCGACAAGGATAAAAACAAGTTGAAGGCGCTTTTGGAATGAATTTACGGGAAGTAACGATAATGTCCGGTAATGGGGAATTCAAACCGTCGATTTTTTTCCGCATGTCTGAGCCGATGTTGTGAATGATGAGGTAACACTGACCGTCTACGCTGCGTTTGTCCGAGATAATGACGATATGGGGCAAACGTCCTGCAACAGTTTACGCAACCAAATCGCCGGGGCGGTAGTCTTTGGGGGCGCTGTTTTGCAGTTTTGCGCCGCGCCGATGGTCGATATTGCTGTCGGTGCTTTTTAGTCCTCAATAGCGGGGATAGGCGGAAATTGTGAACGACAGCGGTTTCTACGCTGCCGCCGACCTAAAACCCTTGCTGGGAGGAGTCTGTCTTGCCGTAAGCAGTTGTTCGTCCCGCACCGATTTTTACGATATGTCCCGATTTAACCAGCGCAGCAAGGGTGCGTTCTACTGTCACCTGGCTGATGTCTGGAACGGCTTGCAGAATTTCGGCTTTGGTAATTTTGCCAAGTTTATTGTCGATGATGGCTTTGACACGCTTAGGTTTGGAAAGTCCACGCTGACCTAGATATTCCACTCTGTTTTCAAATTCGCCGTATGCTTTTTGCAAAATGCCGAGGTAATAGCGAATAAAGGGCAGATAGTCGTTTTCATTTTCATGCCAGGCTGCGGAACTGTCCTGCAACGCCTCATAATAGGTGTCCTTGCTGTTTTCAATCAGTTTTTCCAGGCTGATGTATTTGCCAACAATATATCCTGCACGGTAGAACAGAAGCAGCGTCAGCAGACGGCTCATGCGTCCATTGCCATCATTGAAGGGATGAATGCAGAGAAAATCGAGCACAAACATGGGGATCAGCAGAAGCGCATCGTATTGGTCTTTATCCAAACCTTCCACGAATGCCACGCATAGTCTGTCCATCGCGTCGGCGGTAAGATACGCCGGTACAGGTTGAAAACGAACGGTTTGCTTACCATCAACATCGGTTTGGGCAATATAGTTGTCCGCGTTTTTATATGCGCCACCTACGCCGCTACGGGAGAAGGAGTAAAGCTGTTTATGCAGTTGCAATATAATGTTCGGGCGGGGATGGATGTAGTCGTAACTTTCGTGAATCGTCGCCAATACGTCACGGTAGCCCACAATTTCCTGCTCGGTTCGGTTTTTCGGCGCGGATTTGTCGCGTACCAGTTCTTCCAGACGTTTGTCAGTCGTGTTGATGCCCTCAATACGGTTTGATGCGCCTGTACTTTGTATTTTCGCAATCTCCATCAAGGTCGTCAGCGCGTCAGCATGGGCTTCCACAAACAAGCCCTGTTTGCCTTTGTGTTCATGGATGCTGGTGAGCATCGCCACAATATCCGGCGTGAGCAAGGCTTTCGGTGTGTCCAGATAATCAAAGTTCTTCATCTGCTATCTCCATCATTGGCACATTATCTACATCATTCTGCCCATGTATGATGTAGAAAACAAGTTATTGATGGAGATAGCGTAACCCAGATATCACGTCATGCACCGCAACGGCGGGCGGGTTTGAAACCCGCCCCCTACACCACATAAGTCCGATGCAACCAGTTCCGCACGATGTCTACATCCCGCTGTGGCAGGTAGGCGAAGCCGTTCAGGGCATCTTCGACGACGGTTTGGGCAACCCGGTTCGGCACGGCTTTGGTGGTCAGGAGGTGGAAGAACCAGGCAAATGGGTAGCCGATTTCACGGTCGAAGCTTTGCAGGGCGGCGTGGAGTTTGAGACCGTTTGTGCCCGATTCGAGCGCGATGTCAGGAAGTTTGCCGGAGAAGGTGGCGATGGGTTGGGCGCGGTATTGGGTCTGCTGGTAGCGGTCAAGATATTCCCGCAAGGCGATGAGCCAGTGCTGGCTGAATACGGCAGTGGCTCCGGCGCTGCTGTTTTGCCAGTCTGCGAGCAGACGCTGGATGGGCAGACGCTCCGGGCGTTGGGCGCTCATGCGTTCCAGGGTGGCGCCGACGTGAGTGAGGCGGCGAAAATGGTAGCGCGCTTCATTGGATGCCTGCAACTTGACGGGCAAGCGGGATTTTATTTCCATGGGGTCGATGAGTTCGGAGAGGGAATTCGGCTCACCCTCCTCCACCCGCCCCAGACGATGGCTGCCGGTTTCCTGCAAGGTTTCGATTTCCAGTTGCAGGAATTCCGCTGGGGCTTCGCCGGTTTTGGCAACCAGATAGTGCGTACTGCCAATGAAACGGGTCGCGTAGAGGGGAGTGGCTTCCAGTTCGTCAAGCAGCGCGGGAAGGTCGCCGCCGTGCTTGTTCAGCACAATTTCTGCCCAAGTTTCAAGATTGCCGGCAACCGGATTACCCTGGGCATCGACGACCCCGCCCAGACGATACCAACCACCCCGATGGAGGCGGTATTGGAAGGGCCATTCGGGTTGGGCGGCGGCCAGTTGCTTGACGAGCGCATCGACACCACCGGAAACCGGCGTTTGTTTGCAGGCTGCCTGAAGACTGGGGGTGAGGTTTTTGCAGTATTCCTGCCAGGCAAAAGTCGTATTCATGTTATTCGCCTGCTTCGACGCGCGCCGCAACCACAATGCCAGTGGCAACGTCGAAGTCACTGGTGAATTCCAGGCAATGACCGCTGGCATTGGTGAACAGGAAAAAGAAGTCAGCGGGTGTTTCCAGCGCCGGTTTGAGACGGGCGGGTACGTCGTCTTCACTGCATTCGGTAAACATCACGCCGGGGAATTGTTCACGCAACTGCGTGGCGCTTTTTCCCGACGCAGCGGCAGCGACGGCAGCCAGAGTATCTGGAGTCAGCATGTCAGGCTTCCTCTGCGGCGGGGATGTCTTCGTCCAACTCGTTCCCGTATTTTTGCAGCGAGGCGGCGGGTACGCCCATGATGCGGGCAAGCCAGGGCGGCGGGGTGTTGAGGTGTTGTTGCAGTTGGGCAAGCGTTGTCCGCGCCGCGCCGCCTCCGGGTTGTTTGACGGGATGTACGCCCGCCCGCACGACCTTGGCAGCGGCGGGACCGCCGATGGATTGCAGGTAAAGTATCTGGCAATCGCGGATGAGCGCCGCGCGAGCGGCGTTTTTGTCTTCTTCCTGGTCGGCTTCCAGCGCGCCGCGCACGGCAATGAGTTTGATGGCGTCAGAAGAAACCTGATAAATCAGGAAACGCTCGCAGGAACCGAAGTGGCCATCCAGTTCCTCCGCGCGGTTGGAGGCAATCGCCACCCGGATGGAACGGGGCAAGTCGCCGTCGGCGTAGGCTTCGACAGCGGGCAGGTCGCTGCCTTCGACACCTTCGCCTTTGAAAAGCTTGATGACGGCTTTCAGAGCATCGGGTTCGACACCGACGATGCAGTTTTCTTCGGCGTGATTGCCCGCGAGGATGCCGCGCAGGTCTTCGACGGTGATTTGCGCGAGTCTGGTTTCGGTCAGCGGCAGGTCGTAACGCTCAACCAGCGCGCCGACAAATGCCTTGACCTCAAGACCATTCAGAAGCCGCGCGGCATGGGCAATTCGCAGGGCGGCTTCGCGGGAGGCGATGGGCGGATTCCCGGACATGGACGGCTCCTTTGCAGACAGGGATTTCAGGCGTAGGTGATGCTGCCGGAAGGACAAACGTCCATGCACGAGGGCGAGTCTTTATCCTCGCATTCGGTACAGCTCTCGGCATTGACAACGAGGTTGCCTTTTTTGACGCTGATGGATTGGGTGGGACAAACCGGAATGCAGTCGTCGCAGCGGGTACATTCATCAACATTGATGGTTACAGCCATGATGTCACTCCTGTAAGTTGTTTTGAGTCGCGTTAATCTTCTGCCGCCCCCAAACGCCTGGCGCGCACCGAAACCGGCAGACGCGCCGGTTTGGGAATGGGGTCGATGTAATAGCTGCCGCCGTTTTCCAGTTTCAATTCGCCGCCCCATTTTTCCGGGGTGTCAAACTCGATGGCTTCGATGGCGGCTTCCAGGTCGCGCTTGGGCAGGTAAAACACCAGACCTCCGGCGGGGTTCTGGCGAATCATGATGTTGGCCATTACAGTTTTCCTTTTTACGAGGTCAGGTGGCAAGGGATTTCCCCTCTCCCCTCCCCCACGAGGAGAGAGGGGCGATCCGCTGTCACCCGATCGCTGAGTCAGCGCACCAGGTCGTAGTTGTAGTCCGTCATTCCCATGCTGCGGGTTTCATCGTCGAGACGTTCCAGCACGGCGTTGACCAGGGTGGTGAGGATGTACATCGCGCCCTCGTAACCCAAAGTGGTCATGCGGTGCAGGTGGTGGCGGTCGAAGATGGGAAAGCCGATGCGAATCAGCGGGACTTCAAACGCCTTGCCCTTGTGCAGGGTGTCGCGCTGGATGAATTTGCCGTAGCTGTTGCCAATCAGAAAATCCGGCTTGTCGGTGAAACACAGGCTGCGTAGATGCCAGAGGTCGCAACCGGGATAGGTCTTGCCATGAATGCCGTAGGGCGAGCCCTCCAGCAGTTTGTCCATCGCCTTCGCCCAACGCTTGGAGCCGTTGTTGCAAACGATGTGCGTGGGTTCGATGCCCAGTTCCAGCATGAAGCCGACCATGCCATAGACAAAATCCGGGTCGCCGTAAATCGCCATTTTCTTGCCGTGCAACCAGGCGTGCGAATCGGTCATCATGTCGACCAGGCGACCGCGCTCAGTGGTCAGCGATTCGGAAATGGGCTTGCCGGTCGCCAGCGAAACCGCCATCAGAAATTCATCTGTCGCGGAAACACCGATGGGAATGGTGATTTTGGGCACTTCATGATTCCAGGTGCCTTCCACGAATTTCCGGGTTTTTTCCAGACTTTGCGGTTGCAAGAGAATGGTGGTGATGGCGTTGGGCGCGTCCTTGACTTCGGGAATGGTGGTGCCACCGGCATACATGCGGAATTCGCCATCGGCGGGAGTATCAAGCACTTCTTCCGGGTCGCAGAGAAAAGTGTAATCCACGTCCATTTCGCTCAACATGCGCTTGATGACGCGGTAATTGCCGAGATAGGTTTCAAAGCCGGGCACGATGTTGATTTTGCCGTTGCTGCCGACCTTTTTACCTTCCATTTCGTTCAGGGTGAAATAGCGCAGGATGCCTTCTTCCATGTTGTCCCACCCGGTAATGTGGGAACCGACGAAAGACGGGGTGTGCGCGAAAGGCACCGGAAAATCATTGTCGATATTGCCTTCTTTTTTGGCGTTGTTGATGAAGGCGTTCAAGTCGTCGCCAATCACCTCCGCCATGCAGGTGGTGGACATGGCAATCATTTCCGCGCCGTACAGACGGCTGGCGTTTGCCAGACCTTCGTGGACATTTTTCTGACCGCCGAATACCGCCGCGTCTTCGGTCATGGAGTCGGCGATGAAGGCAATCGGCTCCTTGAAGTGGCGATTAAAGTAGGTACGAAAATACGCGACGCAGCCTTGCGAGCCGTGGATATACACGAGGCTCTTGTGAAAACCCAGACCGCAGAGCGCGGAACCCAGAGGTTGACACGCTTTGGCAGGGTTGATGGTCAGGGCTTCGCGTTTGAAGTTGAGTTCCTGATATTCCTGACTGGTCGTCCAGGCGAAAGTTTCCGCCACCTTGTCGGCGCCGGGGTTTTCTTCAAATTGTTCCCGCTTGTTTTTCAGCGTGACCTTGTACTCGTCGTTACGGAACAAGGGGTAACAGGGTTTGATGTTCTCTACGTCTTGCATTGCAATCTCCTTCGCGGCACCAGCGATCTGTGGATACGCGCTAAAGTTTATTGGTCTCCCCCGCTCCCTCGTGGGTGAGGGGGCGGGGGAGCGGGAGTTTCAGGCCGCCTGTTTCAATGGCTCGGCTTCCTTTTTCAACCAGGGCGGCGTCAGCTTCGACCAGCAGGGGTTGTTCAAGGTCATGTCCATATCGCGGGCAAAGACAGCGAAACCGTCAACGCCGTGGTACGGCCCGGAATAATCCCAGGAGTGCAGTTGCCGGAAAGGCACGCCCATTTTGTGGAAGACGTATTTTTCCTTGATGCCGGAACCAATCAGATCGGGCTTCATGGTTTCCACGAACTTTTCAAATTCGTAGCCGGTCACGTCGTCGTAAATCAGGGTGGTCTCCCCCATTTCCTTGATGGTGCGGTCGTAATCGTCGTTGTGGGCAAATTCATAGCCCGTACCCACTACTTCCATGCCCAGGTCTTCGTAAGCGCCGACAACGTGACGCGGACGCAGACCACCGACATAGAGCATGACCTTTTTGCCTTCAAGACGCGGGCGGTATTTGGCAATCACGGCTTCCATCGGCGGCGTGTATTTGGCAATCACGCGCTCGGCGCCTTCCTTGATTTTGTCATCGAAGAGCGAGGCGATTTTCCGCAGCGATTCCTTGATTTTGGTCGGGCCGAAGAAGTTGTATTCCAACCAGGGAATGCCGTATTTTTCTTCCATGTGGCGGCTGATGTAGTTCATCGAACGGTAGCAGTGCAGCAGATTCAGCTTCACATTCGGCGTATTTTCCATTTCCGCCAACGTACCGTCGCCCGACCATTGCGCAATCACGCGCAGCCCCATTTCTTCCAGCAGAATGCGGGAAGCCCAAGCGTCGCCGCCGATGTTGTAATCGCCGAGAATGGCAACGTCGTAGGGCGTTTTCTCGAACGCCTGACCATCACGGTTGGAGAGAATGAAATCGCGCACCGAGTCATTGGCGATGTGGTGCCCCAAAGACTGTGACACCCCCCGGAAACCTTCGCAGCGCACCGGCACGACCGGTTTGCCAATTTCGGCGCTCGCCTTTTTGGAGACGGCTTCAATGTCATCGCCAATCAGACCAATCGGGCATTCGGATTGCACGGAAATGCCCTTGTTCAAAGGGAACAGTTGTTCGATTTCCGCAATCAGTTTGGCGAGTTTTTTGTCACCACCAAATACGATGTCCTTTTCCTGAAAATCGGAAGTGAAATTGATTTCGCAGAAGGCGTCGACGCCGGTGGTGCCAACGTAGTAATTGCGGCGTCCGGCGCGGGCATATTGACCGCAACCGATAGGACCGTGGGAGATGGAAATAATATCCTTGATGGGTCCCCAGACCACGCCTTTGGAACCGGCGTAAGCGCAGCCGCGCATGGTCATGACGCCGGGCAGGGATTTACGGTTGGAGGTGATGCACTTTTTCGATGATTCCAGGGTCTTGTCGTTCACCATCAAGTGCTTGGCGCGGTCTTTCTTCGCCTTTTCCGGGTAGACCTCCAACACCTCGGCAATGAGCGCTTCGGTGTCTTCGCGGGTGAGTGCTGACATGGTGCTTTTCCTTTCGTGCGCCGACACTTATTCGTGCCAGACGTTCAATGGATGATTGGGTAATACGTCAAAAGAATCAGGCAGCTTCGGCAGCCAGTTCGGCAGCGGTTTTGCCAACGATGGCTTCGTTTTCCGCTTCCATGATGCCGAATTCCATCAACAGGTCTTCCAGGTCTTCCATTTCCAGCGGCGAGGGAATCACAAACTTCTTGTTCTCAACCACTTTCCTGGCAAGCGCCCGATATTCGTCGGCCTGCCTGGCTTTCGGGTCATATTCGATGACGGTCATGCGGCGGATTTCAGCGTGTTGCACCACGTTGTCGCGCGGGACGAAGTGAATCATCTGCGTACCGAGTCGGGATGCCAGCGCCTCAATCAATTCATCTTCGCGGTCGGTATTACGGCTGTTACAAATCAGGCCTGCCAGACGCACACTGCCGGAATTGGCGTATTTCAGAATTCCTTTGGAAATGTTGTTGGCGGCGTACATCGCCATCATTTCGCCGGAGCAGACAATGTAGATTTCCTGCGCCTTGTTTTCCCGAATGGGCATGGCGAAACCGCCACACACCACGTCGCCCAACACGTCGTAGAACACGAAATCGAGGTCTTCGTCGTAAGCGCCTTCTTCTTCCAGAAAGTTGATGGCAGTAATCACGCCACGACCAGCGCAACCCACCCCAGGTTCCGGACCACCGGATTCAACGCATTTGATGCCGCCGTAACCGACCGAGAGGACGTCTTCCAGTTCCAAATCTTCCACAGAACCGGCTTCCGCTGCCAGATGCATCACGGTCGTTTGTGCCTTGGAGTGCAGAATCAGACGGGTTGAGTCAGCCTTGGGGTCGCAGCCGATAATCAGAACCTTTTTGCCAGCCTCAGCCAAAGCCGCAACCAGATTCTGGGTGGTCGTGGATTTGCCGATGCCGCCTTTGCCATAAATGGCGCATTGACGCAGTTTTGCCATGGTGTAATCTCCTTTTCGTGCCGTTAAATGTCGCGAAGAATCCAAACTTTGCCCAACACCTACCGCACGAACCATGCCAACCCTGAAATCACCATCTAACGCGCTGATTTATAACTGAAAATCATGGAATACAAGGTTTGTTGACGACATGCAGGAATACGACAATCGCCCTACCCTTTGTAGGGCTACCGACAAAAACCCCGACAAAGCGCCCACCTTGCCCCGCGATGCCTGCCTGCCCATCAACCGCTGCAATCTGCCTGCCCTCATCCTCGGCGGAATCACCTTCCAACACCATCCCACGCCCCTGAAACTCGACGGCGTGGAAGAACTGCACCGCGACCTGTTTCACCGTTTGAACGCCATTCCCGACGCCAGGCGGCGGGGAAAAATTTTTCAGGATTACGTCACCGTGCACTTCCGTCTGGAACATCTGGATGAAGCTGGTCTGGGTGGGCACGACAAAGCGCGCGCCAATGCCAACTACATCCGCATGATTCGCGGCTGGAGCTTCGACGCCGACAGCCGCGAAGGCGCCGTGATGAAAGCCTGGACAGAATCCCGCTTCGGACTCCTGCCGCGTCACCACGGCAAACCCATCAGAAACCCGTCAGACCACGCCTACCGCCGCTACATGGAAATGCGCGCACAAGGGCTATACGGTACCAACGCCCTGGAGAGCCAACTCGATTTGGTCTACGCCTACTGTCAATACGAATTCGCCCGCCAGCGCCCGGAGACCAGCCACCTCACCCTGTACCGTGGCATCAACCGCCTGGGCGAACACGAACGCCTTGCCGGTGGCACGGACAAACACCCCATCCTGCTCCTCAACAACCTCAATTCCTTCACCCGCAACCGCGACCGCGCCGGAGAATTCGGCGACTACATCCTTACCCTGCAAGCCCCCGTCGCCAAAATCCTGTTCCACTGCCAACTGCTACCCGGTGTGCTCAAAGGCGAAGACGAATTTCTGCTGATTGGCGGGGTTTATGAAGCGGAATGCGCGGTGATGTGAATGTCGCTGCTGTCGCGGACAATAAACGCCCCCGCGCCAAGCGCGCGGGGAATTGCAAGTTAACCTTTGAACCCGAACCGCCCTTCCGCCACAAAATTCTGCAAAGGCTGGCGCTCGTTGGGCGTTTCGCGGGCTTGCAGTTCGGGGGAAAGAGCTTCTGGCTTGCCTTGACGACCAATCACAATCGCGCTTTCGACCTTGAAATTCTGCGGAATCCCCAACACCTGCCGCGCCGCATCCTTGTCGAAGCCGGTCACGATATGCGTCGCCAGTCTGGAAAGACTCGCCTGCAAGACCAGATACGCCACTGCCGCGCCGGTATCGTAGGATTGCGCGCCGGTGCTGATGGCTTCCTTCGCGCCCGGCGGCACAAATTCCTGCGCCGAAACCGCAATCACCAACGCGGAAGCCCGTTCCGCCCAGGCGCGGTTATACGGAATCAGCAGGTCAAGAAAAGTCTGCCACTGCGGTGTGCCCCGACGCGCATAGATAAAGCGCCACGGTTGGGCATTGTAAGCAGAAGGCGTCCAGCGGGCGGCTTCAAACAAAGTGTTCAATTCGGCTTCCGAAATGCTGGATTCATCGTAGGAACGCGGCGACCAGCGTTCGACAAAGATGGGGCTGACGCCGTTTTCGACAGGACGTTTTTGTGACATGAAAAATCTCCAGGGTTGGGATGAACTCATCAGGAAAAGTGAACTGGCGGCAAGCGCCCTGCCCATAAAAAATTGCCTGAATTTCAAATACGCATCGTCTGCGTGGTTTGCGCGAAGTGAAGCATAACAGGAAAGCGGATGGCTGAATTCACCGCGCGGGAGGATTTAGACCCCTCCTGACGAACTTTCAATATGGATGTCCAAATACTTTCACGCCTCATTTATCCCGCCTGTAGCGCCAGATTTGTCACGCGCGGCATTCCCCATTCCCATACGTCACGCCCTCGGATGATGCTGTTGATGCAAGGACTTCAACCTTTCCCGCGCGACGTGGGTGTAAATCTGGGTGGTGGTGATGTCGGCGTGTCCGAGCAACATTTGCACGACACGCAAATCAGCGCCGTGGTTGAGGAGGTGGGTGGCGAAGGCGTGGCGGACGACATGCGGGGAAATCAGGCGTTCGTTAATGCCGACCTTGCGGGCGTAGGTTTTGATGAGCGTCCAGAACATCTGGCGGGTCATGGGGGCGGCGCGATTGGTGACGAAGATGGCGTCGCAAAGGCGTCCGCGCAGAAGCTTTGCGCGAGCATCCGTGATATAGCGGCGCAGCCAGTCACTGGCTTCTTCGCCCATCGGGGTCAGGCGTTCCTTGCTGCCTTTGCCCATGACGCGCAATACGTTCTGGTCGAAGCTGACTTCATGCAATTTGAGATTGACGAGTTCAGACACGCGCAGACCGGAGGCATAGAGAATTTCCAGCATGGCGCGGTCGCGCTGTCCCTTGGGGGTATCGACATCCGGGGCGGCGAGCAGTTGTTCGACCTGGGTTTCGGAGAGTGTTTTGGGCAGCCGTCCCGTGGGGACGGGGCGCGCCAGTCGGCTGCCGGGGTCAGCCGTGATGCGCCCGCGCCGCAGTTGCCAGCGGTAAAAACGGCGCAGGCTGGAAAGATAGCGGGATTGGGTGGTGGAACGCCGGGTTGTGGCGATTTCAGCGAGAAAGGCGGCGAGGTCGGCGTCGTCAGCGGTGAGCAGATCGGGGCGATGCTGTTTGTCCAGCCAGAGGGAAAACAGGGTGAGGTCGGCGCGGTAGCTGCCCAAGGTATTTTTCGCCAGCCCGTCTTCCAGCCAGAGGGCGTCGCAGAACAGGTCGATTTCGATTTGGTCTTGCGGGCGCAAGGCAGGGGGCGCAGAGGTGGCAAGAGAGGCGGCGAGGGGTGACATTTTGCGCGGTCAATCTTCAGAGGAGGCGCTGGTTTTGTCTGCGGGTACGTTTGCCGCGACCAACATTCGCGCGCGGGTTTCCGGCGTTTCCAGACTGACGCGACCCAGCGCGCCACTACGGTAGTCGGCAAGCAGGGTAAGGGCGGCTTTTTCGCGGTCGATGTCGCCGCCTTTCATGCGACAACCGCGCCGGTCGCCCACGGTCGCCAGCAGGCTGACGGCATCCATGCCCGCCGTGTCGCAGCGGTAACGCGCCGCGAGCAGGGGCGCGTAGCGGGTAAGCAGCAAATCTCCCAGAAACAGGGCGACTTCTTCGGGCATGACGGCATTGACGCCGATGGCGTGGCTTGCCGCCAGCATGTAGCCGTCGGCGTCGTGTTCGATTTTCGGCCACATCAGCCCCGGCGTGTCGGTGAGGGTCATGCCGCGCCCCAAATCAAGCGTTTGCTGGGATTTGGTGACGGCCGGTTCGTCGCCCACCGCCGCCACCCGCTTTTTCAGCAAAGCGTTCATCAGCGTGGATTTGCCGACATTGGGGATGCCCATAATCATCATCCGCAAAGGCTTGGTCAGGTCGTTGCGATGCGGGGCGAGTTGCCTGCACAGGGTGACAATGCGGGAGGGCGCGGCGACCGCATTTGCGTTGCCCCCGCCGCCCGTTTTTTTGCAGGAGATGGCGACTGCCGTGGTATTGGGCTGCCCCCGATAAAATTCCAGCCAGGCGGCGGTCGCGGCAGGATCGGCAAGGTCGGCCTTGTTCAAAACTTTCAGGCAGGGGCGTTGCCGAAAGTCGCGCAGGGCGCGAATCATGGGGTTGCAACTGGCTTCGGGCAGACGGGCGTCAAGCACTTCGATGACCACATCGGCGCGAGCGAGCGTTTCCGCCGCCCTCTTGCGGGCTGCCGTCATGTGACCGGGAAACCATTGGATGGGCATGGCAGGCACAAAAAAAGAAAAACGCATTATCGCACTGCGCGCAAGTCGCGGTTTATAATCTTTATTTCCGGGTTTATTGAGAGGAAATCAGCATGGCTACGCCATATTCATTCCGTTCCATCCTGTACGCAACCCTTGCCGTTGCGATTTTGCCCACGCTGGTGGCCTGTTCTTCCGGCAACGATGGGCAAGAGGGTGTCGAAAACCGCATCAAGCCGGTTGCCAGTTTTGAGTTGCCCGCCGTTGAAACCGAAGCCACCCCCGCTGTCGCGACGGAAGGCGAAGCCGCCGCCGAAGCGCCCGCTGTCGAAGCCCCGGCATCCGAAGCCGAAGCTGCCGCGCCTGCCGCTGGCAGAGACGCTCCGACGGTCTACGCTCTGGTATGCCACACCTGCCATGACATCGGTCTTGCCGGCGCGCCCAAAAAGGGCGACAAGGCAGCCTGGGCGCCCCGCATCGCCACGGGCAAGGAGGCGCTTTACACTGCCATCCTGAAAGGCAAGGGCGCGATGCCTGCCAAGGGCGGCAATCCCACGATTACCGACGCGGAAGCCAAGGGGACGGTGGATTATCTGGTGGATTTGGCAAAATAGTTGCCCCATCCGCCGTTCAGGAGCGCGTTTTGAAAAGCCGTCTGGTTTTCCAGACGGTTTTTTTCGCAGGATTTATATAACAGGAGAGACGACGAGAGCGGTTAATTTCGCGTCGTCAATTGTGTTGGCCTGTAACTGTCGCTAGAATGGGCAGAATCTAACGTGAGCATGCGGGTGACAGCGTAGGTAAAAAATTATGACGAGCCAGAATTCTTCGCATTCTCCATCTGTTTCCGTTACTTCTTCCCTATGGAAGAAAGTGGCGATCGGGCTAGGGACGCTGATGGTCATATTGCTGACGGGTTACGGCTACACGCGCTTTCTGTCTTCCCCAAACCAAACCGGAGCGGCGGTTGAGGCAACACTGGATGCGTCCGTTCATCAGGCAGTGCCCGCCGCCCGTCTGGATGAGCCACTCTCCCCCCTGCGCGCGCCGACCGGGCTGGATGAGCAGAAAGTGGCGCTGGGTCGTCAGTTGTTTCATGACCCGCGTCTTTCCAAAGACAACAGCATTAGTTGTGCCAGTTGTCACGACCTTGCGCGTGGCGGCGTCGACCGCCAGTCCCGTTCCATTGGCGTAGGCGGGCAGTTGGGTGAAGTCAACGCGCCCACGGTTTATAACTCCTCGCTCAATTTCCGCCAGTTCTGGGATGGTCGCGTGGCGACGCTGGAAGAACAGGCGGGCGGGCCGATCACCAATCCCGTGGAAATGGCGTCGACCTGGGAAGAAGCGCTCTCCAGGTTGCAGGCGGACAAGGCGATTGCCGCCCAGTTTCGCGCCATTTATAACAGCGCGCCGACAGCGGCGACGGTGCAAAACGCGATTGCCGAATTTGAACGTTCCCTGATTACCCCTGCGCGCATGGATCGCTGGTTGTTGGGTGAGGCGGACGCGATTACGGCTCAGGAACTGGAAGGCTACCGCGTATTCCGGCGGCACGGCTGCGTGGCGTGTCATCAGGGGGAAAATGTCGGCGGCAATCTTTTTCAGCGTTTCGGCGTGATGCAGGATTATTTCGCGGGTCGCAAGGTCGATGACAATGACCCTGACCTGGGGCGCTTCCGGGTAACGAAGCGTGAGGAAGACCGCTTCGTGTTCAAAGTGCCCAGCTTGCGTAATGTGGCGCTCACGCCGCCTTACTTCCACGACGCTTCGGCGGCAACGCTGGAAGAAGCCGTGACCAAAATGGGGCGCTACCAGTTGGGCGTCGACTTGCCTCCAGAGGACATTCAATCCATTGTGCGATTTTTGCACACCTTGACAGGGGAGCAGCTGCAATGAAATCCAAACAGTTTCTGCGCGCCTTGCTGCCGTGGGTGATGTTGACGGTGCTGGGTTGCGTTCTGTTTGTCTTCTACATGTTGAGCAGCGCCTTGAGCGACAAGGAGCGCACTCAGGTCGAAATGAACATGCGCCAGATTTTGATGCTGGATACCCGTATCAGTCTGGATGTGATGCGTCTCAGGCATCGCCAGTTGCAAGGTTACGATTCCCTGTCGGATTCCGTCGGACAGGTGTCGATCATGCTGAACGACTTGCAGGATAAATTCACGGAACTGGGCTTGCCGGATGCGCTGAAACCCACCGTTCGCGCATGGGAAACGAAAGAAATGGCGCTGGAAGATTTCAAGCGTCAGAACACCGTGCTCGTTAATTCCCTCTATCACTTCGTCAATCTTTCCCGCCAGTTGCATTCAGGCAAGGCGGAAGACATCGACTTGTTGAACAGCGTGATCCGCGATGTGCTTGTGTTTGTCAATGAACAGCAGACCGAAGACATCCCCGCGTTGCTGGTCAGTCTGGATCATCTGGAAACCGCCAGTCAGGGGCGCGACCCCATGTCCGTGCGCGCCGGACTGCTGGCGGCGCACGGCAGGCAGATTGTCAATAACCACATCCCCGTGCAACGCCTGATGACCAACATTTCGCGCAATCCTTTCACTCAGGATTTGGAACAGGCGTATGGCGAATATGTGCGTACCTATAACCGGATGTCGGTGCAGGCGGAAAACTATCGCCGACTGATGGCCATCTTTTCCCTGCTGATGGTGATTTCCGTGGTGCTGATTGTGCTGCGTCTGCAATACACGGCGCGGGAACTGGAACGCAGCCATTCGCTGCTGGACAACATCGCCGACCATCTGGGCGAGGGCATCCTGAGTTTCGATGGTCGCGGCAACCTGAATTTCATGAACCAGCGCGCCGAAATGCTGCTGGGCAAAAACGAGAAAGAATTGCTGGGCACCGACCTGGATAGCATCTGGTCGCCGGATGACGCGCAGAATTCCGGCTTCCGCGCCGCCCTGCAAACCGGATATTCCTACGAAGGCGAGGAGTGGTTGCGGCGCGCCGATGGCGAGTCTTTCCCGGTGGTGTTCCTGGGCGGCGCGTTGCCGTGTCTGGATGGTTCCGATACCGCGCAGGGCTATGTCGCCTCGTTCCGCGATGTGACCGCGCAACATCAGGCGGAAACCCGTCTGCGTGTGGCGGCGAGCGTTTTTGAAAATCTTTCCGAAGCCATGACCATCGCCGGAGCGGATGGCAGGATTCAATCGGTCAACCAGGCCTTTACCACGATTACCGGCTACACCGAAGCCGAAGCGCGGGGCAAGACGCCGGGCGAACTTTTGGGTTCGGGGCTGCACGACGCGGAATTTTTCCGCGCCATGTGGGCGAATCTGAACATGGAAGGGCGCTGGCAGGGCGAAATCATCAATCGCCGCAAGAGTGGCGAAACCTATCCCGAATGGCTGTCCATCACGGTGGTGCATAATGAAGAAAACGACGTGGAACAGTTTATCGGAATCTTTTCCGATATTTCCGAGCGCAAACAGGCGGAAGCCTACATTCACCATCTTGCCTACCACGACCCGCTGACCGGGCTGGCAAACCGCCTGCTGTTCAACGACCGCCTGAATACCGCCATGTCGCAGGCGCACCGCAGCCAATACCTGTTGGCGATCATGCTGCTTGACCTTGACCATTTCAAATCCATCAACGATTCGCTTGGTCATCACGCGGGCGACCTGTTGCTGGCGGCGGTCAGCCAGCGTTTGGGCAGTCTGCTGCGCGAAGGCGACACTCTGGCGCGTCTGGGGGGGGACGAATTTGCCGTCCTGTTGCCGAACATCACTTCCCACGCCGACGCCGCCATGCTGGCAAGTCGCATGGTGGTTGCCTTTGAGAAATCATTTGAACTGGAAGGTCGGGAAATTTTCATCTCGACCAGTGTGGGTATCGCGGTCTACCCCGCCGACGGCAAAAACGCGGAAATCCTGTTGAAGAATGCCGATGTGGCGCTCTACAACGCCAAAGACGCCGGACGCGCCGCCTTCCGCTTCTTCCTGGAAAGCGACAGCATGGATTCGCTGGAACGCCTCGAACTGGAAACCGATTTGCGTCGCGCCGTCCTGCGCGACGAGTTGCGCCTCTACTACCAGCCGCAGGTCAGCACGCATACCGGCATGATTTACGGCGTGGAAGCCCTGGTGCGTTGGCAGCATCCCACACGCGGTCTGCTCATGCCGGATCGCTTCATCAGTCTGGCGGAAAGTACCGGCTACATCGAAGTACTGGGACGCTGGTGTCTGGAAACCGGCTGTCGGCAAATGGTGGAATGGCAAAAAGCCGGTCTGCCCATCCAGCGCATTGCCGTCAATGTCTCGCCGCGCCAACTCCGCAACCCCGATTTCATGGACATGGTGCTGGAAATCATCGAAGCCACCGGCATCAACCCGAATTGCCTGGAACTCGAACTCACCGAATCCTCAATGGCAGACGACCCGGAAAACACCTTCAACGTCTTTTCCCTGTTGCGGAAGAAGGGTGTCCGCATTGCCATCGACGATTTCGGCACCGGCTACTCCTCGCTCTCCTACCTCGCCCGCTATCCGGTCGACGTGGTCAAAATCGACAAGAGCTTCATCGACGGCATTACCGGCAGCGAACAGAGTTCGCTCTCTCTGGTGAAAGCCGTGGTGCTGATGGCGCACACCCTGAACATGGAAACCGTGGCAGAAGGCGTGGAAACCGAAGAACAGCGCAATAAACTGATCGCCATGCAATGCGATCTGCTGCAAGGCTACCTATACGCCCGCCCCATCCCCGCCGCGTCCCTCATCGAACTGCCCTGCATGGTTGAAGATGACGAGCGCGAAATCAGATAGTCAGGGATCACAAAAACTTGAGGCAATCATATCTTTTATTTCCGGGAAGTCACATGAAATCATCAAAATCCATGTTGCGCCTGTTTGCGCCGCTGGCGCTGTTTCTTGCGTTTTCTGTACATGCTGCGGGCATCGACACCGCTCGCGACGTGAGCGTCAACGGTCTGGCTATCGCGCGCGACGCAAAATTCACAACTTTCACCTTGGCGCAATGGCGTAAAGCCGTCACTACCGCCAAGCCGGTCAAGGAAAGCTTCAAGGAATACGAAGAATGTGGTCCTGGCATTCTCGGTTATTTTCTGGAGATTGATGTCCCCGAAATGAAAGGCTGGCTACGCGCCGATTTTGAGCGCAACCCCGCATCTGATTTACGCGCGCTGGTGAAAAAAGGCGACGATGGCACACAGCGCATGAACCTCTGGCTGATGTGGTCTGTCTGGGATTTTACGCATTCCAATGACGTGTTGACGGTGGACGGCAAGAAGATTCACGCACAGATGAAACTGGCAGAATTTCAAAAAATGTTTCCCCGCAGCGTCCAGCACGGCAATGAGTTGGACAAACCACGCCCAGAACAGCAGCTTTTTGTCGTGCTTCTGGATTCCGGCGGGTACGACCCCGAAGACCCTGAACACGAAGGCATCTGGAATTATCAGGCGCACCTTGCATTTGACTTCCAGAACGGCGAACTTGTCGCGGTCAGCCTGGCAAGCGGCAATCCATGCGGTTGAGGCGCAAATGCGCCTTACATAAACCGCAATTCCAACCTCTTGTATTCGGCACGCACAACGGGGTTGGACAGCATCAGCGCCTTCAATCAGGTTTCGGCAATCCACCGTTCAGCGGGCGGCGTCTTTTCGGATTTCTTGATGAAGCTGTGCAGCACCACGATACGACACCCCTTGTCTGGTAGGCAGGCTATCCCATGACAAGGGGCAAGTGTGGTTCAACGACGAAAAAACATGGTTGAAAACTTCTGTCTGATTACCCGCTTACAGGAACTACAAGCAGTTGCTCTCGATGTAGGCGCATGGGAAGGTGTTGCCCACGCACTCTCGAAAGCAGCGGGTATTGACGTGCCGGATGCAAAGCTCAGTGCAAGAAATCGTGGTTGCAAGTTAAATATACAATTCCCCTAATGAAGCCCTGCCGGATGAAGGGAATCCGCTTCGGGGTCTGGCGGGTTGTCCTGTTCCGGCTGTTCGTCCTTTTCGACGGGAATCTCGCTGGCAACCCGTTCGTAGGCGCGCCCTCCCTTGTCGGTAAAACGGGTCTTGACCGGCAGCATCCGCTCATCTTTCGCCAGCCAGTAATCAATCGTCCTGGCTTTGCTCACGGCTTGCAGGTGCAGGGTACGGAAAACGCCTGCCGGGAGTTCCAGCGTTTCTTCGCCCAGAATGGTGAAGCGAAGCAATTCGTAGCGCTCGCTGGTGGCGACCCGGAATTCCAGCGAGCGACCCGGCGTGGCGTCCGTGTTGGACATCAGGTAGGCCAACTGGAATGGCAGACTCAGGATATCCTGACTGCCGGAATGGATGGGATGACGCGGGCGCTGATCGCGCCCACTCAATATGATTTGCCCAATCTCCCATGCGAATTCCACTTCTTCCGGGGCTTTGTCTTCGCGGGTAAAGCGGTAATGATTGGGCTGCAACCCCTCCGCGCTGAAGTGTCCCCAGCTTCCTTCATCTGCGGCGACAGGAAACGACAGCGGCGCATTCGGGCTGTTCTCTGTACGCAAATAGAGAGAATAGCCGCCATCGCCCATTTCCCACTGCAATTCCGTAAGCCCCACTTCAGTATGCCAGTTCCCCAGATACAGATACATGATGTAGCGCATGGTGCCCCCCGGCGCAAGAATCATGCTCTCTTCCGGTCTCCAGTTTTCGTCTTCCGCCGCCAGCGCGGAGGTTTCCGCCGATTCCGGCGTTTCGACCGTTTCGACCGCTTCCGGCATTTCCGGCTCGTCCTGCGTTTTGACCGGCGCGTTCAATGACGTGGGCGGAGACGCTTCCACGGGGACAACGATTGGCTGCGGCTCAGACGGTACGGGCGCGGATGCGGGCGCAGGCGCAGGCTCTGCGGACGGCGCTTTTTGCAATGTGACATTCAGGCGTGAGATGTTCGGCAGGGGGCGCGGCTGCCACACGTTCCAGTGCGGCGGAAACAGGATGACCAGATGCGCGCACAGCGAGATGACCAGGGCAAGGCGCAAACTGTGCCGTGGCGCGCAAGCGGCACGCAGGAAATTGACAGGACGGAAAGAAGACCGGGACATAACAGAAGTTCAGCTTTCCGCGTCCCGCGCCAGATTCGCCTCACGCGCTGCGGCTGGTTTCCGGTTCATATGCTGCTTTCTCCTGATCAGGAATCAATGAATCATGGATGCTACACGTAGCGTCCTCTTGGGACAACGCCGCATGAGGCAAAAGTGGCGGGAGCATCCTGCTCCCGTCAGGCTGCTGACAAAGTTACACAGAGCGTTTTTTTGAGTGAAGGTTTTCCTGGGAACGCCAGCGTCCACGCTGGCAGCGGTGTTTGTGCGGCAATCTGCGCTCAAAGTCGGCGTACCGCCGACGTGCCTTTGTTGCCGTCG
>JAITSU010000059.1 GCA_031287525.1 Zoogloeaceae bacterium
AGGTCATTGTCCTGACGCAGTGGCCGATTCTCGTTCTCCAGTTGCCGAATGCGCTGTTGTTCTGCCGTCAAGGGCTTGCCTGTCCCGCGCTGACCCAACTGTTCCGCCTCGAACTGCGCAACCCATCGGCGCACCGCCGTCTCGCCCAGGCTCATGTCCCGGCAAACCTGACTGACCGTGATGCCCTGATCTTTGATCAGGCGCACAACTTGCAATTTGAAGCTCGCATCAAATGTCCTTCTTGTTTGGCTCATCTTTTTCTCCTCTATTGGTGATTTTCCACCTATCGAGGTGTCCGGGGAAATTGAACCACTACATCACCGAACTCACCTTCTGCGGGCGAATGTAGGGGCGGTTCGCGAACCGCCCCTACGACCGGGCGGGGTCAGGGCAGGGCGGGATCGAAGAACACGCCGGATGTACGTTCGGCTCTCCCCTCGTGGATAAGGGGCTGTCTCGTAGGGGCAGGTTTCAAACCTGCCCGCAGTTGCCTCACCGGAACGCGCAGGGCGGGTTTGAAACCCGCCCCTACAGAAGTTGGGCGTCAGGTAGGGCGCGTTCTCCGAGCGCGCCGGATGTAACATCTGGCTGTTTCGCGGCTTAAACTTTCAAAAACAGGGTTTGCAGCGGTTTGTCGCCCAATTGTCGGCTGCAATGTCCGTGCAATTCCGGGTTGAACGTTTCTCCATCCGGCACGAGGTCGTTGGAATAAAAAAACTCGCCTGCCGAGAAAACGCGGGCGCTGCCGTCGCGTAGTCCGATTTCCATTTGACCGGAGAGGATGAGGGTCAGTTGTGGCGAGGTGGTGCAGTGGAATTCGCTTTTGAAGCCGACGGGCGAGTGGCGCAGTTGGAAGCCGGTGGCGGGGAATAGCCGGGAGAGTTGGGCGGCGGGTGTGCCTTCCGGCAGGTCGATGGATGCTTCGCGGAAACGGGCATAGCCGTTGGGCGCGGTGTAGAGCGTGATGAGTTTCATTTTCAGATGTCAGATGTCAGATGTCAGATGTCAGATGTCAGATGTCAGGGGGGATGTAGGGACGGTTCGTGAACCGCCCTTACGGGGTTGTTTTGCTTTCCAGGGTTTCCCAGCGTTCCAGTAGCGCCATGAGTTCGTCGTCGATGGCGGGCAGACGGCAGGCGGCGGGGTGGGCTTTTTCGGGGGCGCGTTGGTAAATCGTGGGGTCGGAGAGCAGGGCGGTTAACGCTTTTTGCTCGGCTTCCAGCGCGGCAATCTGATCGGGCAGGGTTTCCAGTTCGCGTTGTTCTTTCCAGGTGAGTTTTTCGCTTTTGGGTTTGACGGTTTTCGCGGTCTTGGTCGGCGGCGCGGTTTTTTCGGGGGCAGCGGGCTGGTTCGCCGCAGGCGCTCTGGATTTTGCGGTCAGCCAGTCTTCGTAGCCGCCCGCGTATTCCTGCCAGAGTCCGTCGCCTTCCGCGACCAGGGTTTGCGTCACCACGTTGTCGAGAAAGGCGCGGTCATGGCTGACGAGGAACAACGCGCCGCTGTATTCCTGCAACAGCTGTTCCAGAAGTTCCAGGGTTTCCATGTCGAGGTCATTGGTGGGTTCATCCAGCACCAGCACATTGGCGGGGCGGGCGAACAGGCGGGCGAGCAAGAGGCGGTTGCGTTCGCCGCCGGAAAGCGATTTGACCGGCGAGCGGGCGCGTTCGGGGGCGAATAAAAAATCTTCCAGATAGCCGATGACATGTTTTTTCGCGCCGCCGATTTCGACGTAATCGGAGCCGGGGGAGATGACTTCGGCGAGGCTGGCTTCCGGGTCGAGTTGGGCGCGGAACTGGTCGAAGTAGGCGATTTCCTGCCGCGTGCCGCGCCGCACCGTGCCGGAGTCGGCTTTGAGTTCACCGAGGATGAGGCGGAGCAGGGTGGTTTTGCCCGCGCCGTTGGCGCCGATGAGCCCGATTTTGTCGCCGCGCAAGAGGCGGGTGGAGAAATCGCGCACAATGATTTTGTCAGCGAAGGCTTTGCTCACATGCTGCAATTCCGCGACCAGTTCGCCGCTTTTGTCGCCCACGTCCAGACGCAGTTTGACTTGTCCCAGGCGGTCGCGGCGTTCCATGCGCTCGGCGCGCAGTTTTTCCAGCCGTTGCACGCGAAACACGGCGCGTGTGCGGCGGGCTTCCACGCCTTTGCGAATCCAGATTTCTTCTTCTTTCAGGAGTTTGTCGAATTTGCGGTTCAATACGGCTTCTTCCTGCAACTGCGCTTCCTTGCGGCGTTGGTATTCCGCGAAGCTGCCGGGGTAGCTGGATAGCTTGCCCCGGTCGAGTTCGACGATGCGTGTTGCCAGATGTTCGAGAAAACGCCGGTCGTGGGTGATGAACAGCAGGCTGACATTGAGTTCGAGCAACAGGCTTTCCAGCCATTCAATCGCCTGAATGTCGAGGTGATTGGTGGGCTCGTCAAGCAGCAGCGCGTCCGGTTTGAAGGCGAGGGCGCGCGCCAGCGCCAGCCGTTTTTTCTGCCCGCCGGAGAGTGTGCCGGTCAAGGCTTCCGGGTCAAGCCCGAAGCGGCTGATGACGCGATCGACCTGCGCCTGCCATGTCCATGCGCCTTCGGCTTCCAGCGCGTGTTGCAGGGTTTCCAGTCGGGGCAGCAGTTCGGAATGGAGTTGGGGAACATCCGCGCCGCTTTTTGATAGTTCATGGGAAACATGGTGGTATTCGGCAAGCAGGCGGGAGATGTCGCCCAGACCGGAAACCACGCTTTGGAACACCGTTTGCGCCGCGTCCAGCATGGGTTCTTGCGGCACATAGGCGATGCGCGCGCCGGGCTGTCGCCAGACTTTGCCATCGTCCAGCGCGCCTTGACCCGCCAATGCAGCCAGCATGGAAGATTTGCCGGAGCCGTTGCGCCCGATCAGGGCGACCCGTTCGCCCACATCGAGTTGAAAATCCGCTTGATCCAGCAGCGGAACATGACCAAAGGCGAGGCTTGCCTGTTCGAGTTTGAGCAGCATGGGTCGTTTGCGTTATTGAGCCGTGGTTTCCAGCAGACGCACTTCGCGTTGCGGAAAGGGGATTTCGATGCCTTCGGCGCGGAAACGCCGCCAGATTTCCAGATTGATTTGCGAGCGCAAAAGCGATGTGCCATTTTGCGGGTCGCTGATCCAGAATCCCAGGTCAAGGTCGATGCCGCTGTCGGCGAAGCGGGCAATCGTGGCGAGCGGGGCAGGCTCGGTAATCACGCGGGGATGGGCGCGGGCGACGGCTTCCAGAAGCGGCAACACCTTTTCAAGGTCGCTGGAATAGGCGACGGAAACACTGGTTTGCGCCCGCGTGCGGGAATCGGAAAAAGTCTGGTTCTGCACGATATTGGCGACCAGCGATTCATTGGGCACGATGAATTCCATGCCCACCAGATTTTTCAGCACCGTGTAGCGGGTGGTGATTTGCGTGACTGTGCCGCTTACGTCGCCGCTCACCTGAATGATGTTGCCCAGGCGGATGGAACGGTCAAGCAAAATGATGAAGCCGGAAACATAATTGCTGGCGATTTTTTGCAAGCCCATGCCCAGCCCTACGCCCAGCGCCCCGGTAAAGACGGAAAGCGCGGTGATGTCGAGACCGATCAGGGAAAAACTCAACAGCACGGCAAAGAGCACAAACAGCGCCTTGCACATGCGCCCCAGCACGATCCGCAGCGAAACGTCGATTTCCCGCGCGCCCTTGAGTTTGGCTTCCACCAGACTGGACGCCCAGAGGGAAGCCAGCAGGGTGAGTACGATGACCACCATGCCGTTCACAATCATCCACAAATTGATTTGCTGCGCGCCGATGCTGAACCCCACCGTTTCCAGTGTGCGGATGATTTCCGGCGCGACGCCGGAGAGAAAGAGCGCCAACCACACCCAAACCAGAATGGAAAAAATGCGCCCGATACTGTCGAGCCAACTGGCGCGGGGAAAACTGCATTGCAGCATGTGGCGCAAGGCGCGCACCACGGTGAGCGAGAGAAGGAGCGGAATGAAAAGATTGAACAGATGCGGCGGCACCTCGCTCGGACGTATCAAGGGCAAAAGCGATTTGGTCACGGCGAGCAGCAGCACGGAGAGAATGGGAAAAGTTTGTTCCAGCAGGGCTTGCCAAAGCCCCATGCGGTCTTGCGTCGCGGCAAGCCGATGGCGCAGGTGACGCGCCAGAATCCAGGCGATCCCCAGACAGACCAGCACAAAAGGAATCTGCCAGTAAAAATCGGGATGCAGCAAGTCTGCGCCAAGGTCTTGCAGCAAATAGGTCGTGGAAGTTGTATCGGTGGATGCGCTCATGGTGTGCACGTGGAACGAAAGCTTGTCATTGTAGAAGAAAGCGGGGGGGTGAGTGTCGGTCGTTTTTGAACAGGCAGTTCACAATATGGCAAGCGCACATGTTTCTTGTGTACTTGGGTGGCATATTGTTCGGCGTATGATGTGCCCTTTCTGATGTGATGCCCAAAGGTAACGTGAGCGCTCAACACAAACAAACTTCGACGCGGGGCAGGTGGCAAGGTTGGTCTTGGCGCAAGCGGGGGCTGGTGATGCTGGGGGGTGTCGTGTTGGCAATAGCAACACTGACACCAATGGGGCGAGAATGGGTGTTTTTTACCGTCATGGGTGGCGAGTGGTATACGCCCAAAGGTTGGCCGATGCAGGAACGGGGTTGGGACAAGCCGACTGACCCGCGAGAACTGGAAGCCTACGAATACGCCCATGCCTTGAAACTGCCGGAGAGCCTGCCCAAACCTGTGCCATTCAATTTTGTGCGCCATCTATTTTCCAATCGTCGCACTACAAAATTTGCCTACTTTGACCACCTCTGCGCGACCGAAGCTGGAGAGTACATCTTCAAGACGGTGGATAAGGTGGAAGGCATTTACCAGATGCGGACTATGCCCAAACGTGACGATAAAGTGATGGAAGATCGTTACGCTTTTGAAGACCCGGCGGATTGGTCACATGGTGAAGAGGATGCTAGCCCTTATTCGTTTATTGGGGGGCCAAGCACAGGGTTCCGTTATTTTGAAAGTAGGCGTCCTCCGAAAGAGATTGCCAATAAATACTCAGTTGAAGACTGGCAAATCATTCCTTGGACTAAATCAGGGATCGCACCTTACTGGCGTTATCATCACTTTGACTACACCAAGCCTTCAGGTCAGGTCGCTCCCGTCCAACAGATTGAAGCCAGCTACGCTTACACTTGGCGTGGAATTCATCGTGAGGCTGACCGCAAACATGGCATTGCTGGTGGCGAACTGATTGTACTTGACCGTATCACTGGCGAAATCTTAGGTGTGAGACGTAGCTTTGCAATAGCGCGTCAAGGGCCTACACGTCTGAATTGGGAGTTTGCTTATTTTTGCCCAAAGAACATGATTTATCGATCTATCGGTAGAGTTCCTGAAATCAACAAGGGAAAATATCCGTATGACTTTATTAGTCAGATATTAATTCCCATTGATTTTGATCCTTCAAAAATCCATTTTGCCAAGTAAGGAGTTTCAACCATGACCACCATTGCAGCCCGCACCATTCTTGATTTTGCGTTGCATGTTGTTCGGCGTATGATGTGCCCTTTCTGATGTGATGCCCAAAGGTAACGTGAGCGCTCAACACAAACAAACTTCGACGCGGGGCAG
>JAITSU010000097.1 GCA_031287525.1 Zoogloeaceae bacterium
CTTGAGCGCGGTCAAGGGCAAGGTGACGCGGTTGCGGTTGGAGACGTTGCAGTAAGTCGTTGTCGTGCTTTTGGAGTCCGCGACCACCCCGTCAGGCTTCGCCTGCCACCCCTCCGAAAAGGGGAATTTTACGTGTCTTCGTTTGGCTTATGTCCGTGTTTGACCAATTCCCCTCCCCTGGAGGGGGGGCGCGAAGCGACGGGGTGGTAACGTGAGGAACACCAGGTACTGCAAATCTTTGCCGTAGAAAGATTAACAAATGAAAACGGTCGACATCACGTCGACCGTTTTCATTTTCGCGTTACCGCTTATTTCTCGCCGTGTTCGGCGAACCACCTGGGCATGAAGGAATAGACTTCTTCCAAGAGGTGCGGGGTGTGTTTACCGGGGGAGAGGCGGAGCGCTCGGTCGTAGTATTCCTGCAAGGCGGGGCGGAATTTGGGGTGGGCGCAGTTTTCGATGATGAGTTTGGCGCGTTTTTTGGGGGAGAGTCCGCGCAGGTCAGCCAAACCTTGTTCGGTGACGAGCACATGCACGTCATGCTCGGTGTGGTCGACGTGCGTGACCATCGGCATGATGCAGGAAATCGCGCCGCCCTTGGCGGTGGAGGGGGTCATGAACATGGAGATGTAGGCGTTGCGGGCGAAGTCGCCGGAGCCGCCGATGCCGTTCATCATCGCCGTGCCTTGCTGGATGTGGGTGGAATTGACATTGCCATAAATGTCCGCCTCAATCAGCGCGTTCATGGTAATCAGCCCCATGCGGCGGATGAGTTCCGGGTTGTTGGAGAGTTCTTGCGGGCGCAGGATGATTTTGCTTTTCAGCGCCTTGCTGTTGGCGAGGAATTTTGCTTGCGCTTCCGGGCTGAAGGTGAGCGAGGTGGTGGAGGCGCAATCGAGCTTGCCGGACAGGAGCAGGTCAAGTGTGCCGTCTTGCAGCACTTCGGTGTAAGCGGTGAGATGCTCGAAGGCGCCGTGTTGCAAGCCTGCCATCACCGCGTTGGCGACGTTGCCGACGCCGGATTGCAGGGGCAGCAGGTTTTGCGGCAGACGACCTTTTTTCACTTCGTGGGTGAGGAATTCCAGAATGTTGTTGGCGATGGTCTGCGAGGTTTGGTCGGCGGGGGTGAAGGGCGCGCAGATGTCGGAAGCGTTGGTATTCACCACGGCGACGACTTTTTTCGGGTCGACGCGAAAACAGGGTTCACCGATGCGGTCAGAGGGTTTGACGATGGGAATCGGCAGACGATGCGGCGGCATGGCGGGACGGTAGATGTCGTGCATCCCTTCGAGGTCGGTGGTCTGGAATTCGTTGACTTCGAGAATGACTTTATCGGCGAGATCAATCCAGGTGGCGTTGTTGCCGACCGAGGTTGAGGGAATCAGGCGACCGTCTTCGGTGACGCCGACGATTTCGATGATGGCGTAGTCAAGCTTGCCGAGGAACCCGGCGGCGGCGAAGGGGGCGGCGTGCGAGAGGTGCATGTCAACATAGTCGATTTCGCCGCTGTTGATGCCTTTGCGACAATTGGTGTCGCCCTGGTAGGGCATACGGAAGCTCATCGCGCCCGCGCCGGCAATGGCGCCGTCGACGGAGGGGCCGGTGGACGCGCCTGTCCAGACGCCGACCTTGAAATCCTCTCCGGCTTCCCTGGCGGCGGCGGCGCGTTTGGCGAGCGCGACGGGAACGGCTTTCGGCGCGCCAGCGGGGGTGAAGCCGCTGCTGCCGATGGCAGCGCCAGAGGAAATCAGGGCGGCGGCTTCGTCGGCGCTCATGATTTTGCTGCGGAAAGAGGCGTTGAGGATGCGGTCAGACATGGTGTGTTCCTGTTTGAAGGGTTGAAAAGCGTGGCGGCGCGGGTGAGCGACGAAACCGGCGGGAGCAAAAAAGCCCGCATTCTACTCCGTGCTTGCGCTTGCGCGGAAGACGGTCGGCACGAATTCAAACAAAAAGTTGCAAAATTGCAAGTTAAACGCCGTTCGGCACTTTTCCATGCCTTTTCAGGGGTTTTACGCTCATGTTAGTTGCCTGAAACCTGTAACCCGCCTAGAATGTCCGGGGACAGGTCATTGGGTAAAAAAAGCGTATCCGCCTGTTTTCACCAAGCATCATTATCAGGAGAAACACAATGAAATCAAAAAGGTTGGAGATAGAAAAGGTTGCCTCGTTCCTGCGTGACGGGATGACCATCATGTATGGCGGTTTCATGGGAAATGGCACGCCGCCTCGCCTCATGCAGGCGATTCTTGATTCGGGCGTCAAGGATTTGACCATGATCGGCGACGACACGGCGTTTTCCGACGCGACCAAAGGGCCGGAAGGCGTGGGATTGTTGATTCGCCATCATCGGGTCAAAAAGATGATTACCGGACACATCGGTCTCAACAAGGAAGCGCAGCGTCAGATGATCGCGGGCGAGATGGAAATTGAGCTTTCCCCCATCGGCACCATCGCTGAACGCATCCGCGCTGGTGGCTCCGGTCTGGGCGGCGTACTGACGCCAACCGGCGTGGGTACGACGGTTGCCGAAGACAAGCAGGATATTTCCTTGAATGGCAAGAAATACGACACCAAGCAGACCTTGAACATCAATGGCAAGGATTATCTGCTGGAACTGCCGCTGGTTGCTGACCTCGCCGTGCTCGAAGCCGTCAAGTCGGACAAGATGGGCAACCTCGTTTATTACGGTTCGATGCGTAATCATAACCCGCTCATGGCGCTCGCCGCGAAGACGGTCATCGTCGAAGCGCATGATGTCGTCGAAGTCGGCTACATCACGCCGGATGAGGTGATGACCCCCGGCATTCTGGTCGACTACATCGTGTACCCCAAATAAAAGGAGAGAACCATGACACAAGAATTGAGCGCCAAGGAATTCATCGCGCGCCGCATTGCGCTGGAACTGAAAGATGGCGATGTGGTCAATCTCGGCATCGGTCTCCCGACGCTGGTTGCCAACTACCTGCCGGAAGGCGTACATCTGATGCTGCAATCGGAAAACGGCTTTCTCGGCATCGGTCCCGTGCCGGAAGATGTCCCCCCCATCGGCAAGCCGCGCATGGTGAACGCGGGCGGGCAACCGTGCAGCATCATTCCCGGCGGTTCCACTTTCGACACCTCGATTTCCTTCGCCCTGATGCGCGGCGGACACCTTGACGCCTGTGTGCTGGGCGGGTTGCAGGTCGATGAAAACGCCGACCTCGCCAACTGGATGGTGCCCGGGAAAAATGTTCCCGGCATGGGCGGCGCAATGGATCTCGCCGTTGGCGCAAGACAGGTCATCGTCGCTATGGAGCATACCGCCAAAGGCGAAAAGAAAATCCTGAAAAAGTGCAACCTGCCGCTGACCGCCAAGGGGCGGGTATCCACCCTCGTCACGGAAAAGGCGCTGTTCCGCTTCCATGACGGCAAGCTGGTGCTGGAAGAATACGCCCCCGGCGTCAGCGTGGAAGAAATCCGCGCCGAAACCGAAGCGTCATTCACCGTTTCTGACAAGCTGAAAGAAATGGTAATCAGCCAAGTCGGGCTTTAATCAGGTATAGGTGTCAGGCGACGGGTGACAGAGGCGGTTTTTCTGTCACCTGACACCTGTCACCTGTTTCCTGCTTTGCAAGCTCGCGCCAGATACCGTTTACATAGCCTTGAATCGGGTGAAAATTCGCCTTGTAGGTCATTTTGCGGGTTTCCCGTATCCAGTAGCCGAGATAGAGATAGGGCAGGTTGAGTCGCTGGCAGAGCGCGGCTTGCCAGAGGATGTTGTACGTGCCGTAAGACGCGCCCGGCACATCCGGGTCAAAGAAGGTGTAGACCGAAGAAATTCCGTCATCCAGCATGTCGATGATGCTGACCATCCGCAACACGCCGTTTTCCGTGAATTCCATCAAACGGGTTTCCATCGGGCTGTTGAGCAGGAATTGGCTATATTGCTCGTCGTTGTCTTCGTCCATGCCGCCACCGGGATGGCGTCTGGATTGGTAGCGGGCGTACAGGCGGTAATGCGCCTCGTCGTAGAGCAGCGGACGTTCGCGCGTTTCCAGATTGGCGTGGCGCTGCTTTGCGCGGCGTTGGCTGCGCGAAAGTTCCAGACGGTCGACGGGCAGACGCACCGGCATACAGGCGCGGCAGGCGTCGCAGTGGGAGCAATAGATGAATGGCCCGCTGCGGCGAAAACCGGAGCGAATCAACTGGCTGTAAATGGCGGCGTCGATGAGGTGTACGGGCGTGGCGACCTGCGAACGCGCCATGCGGTCAGGCAGGTAGCTGCACACATAGGGCGCGGTGCTGTAAAACTGCAACAGCGAAAAAGGCAGGTGGGAATCGTCGGGCAAGCTCATTACGGATTTCCCCAAGGCTGGGCGGCGGCATCGGCGCGCCAAAAGGCGGGTTTTGCCGCCATCGTCAGATTTTCCAGCCGCGCGATGAATTCCGCGCGTGAAATCTCGCGCGCGCCCAGAGAAGCCAGATGCGCGGTGTTCATCTGGCAGTCGATGAGTCCGAATTCCCGCGCGCGCAAAAAGCGCGCCAGATGGGCGAAAGCGATTTTGGACGCGTCGCGGCGGCGCGTGAACATGGATTCGCCATAAAACATGCGCCCGATGGCGACGCCGTACAGACCGCCGACCAGTTCGCCGTCCATCCAGGTTTCCACCGAATGCGCCCACCCCGCGTCGTGCAGGGCGCGATAGGCGGCGGCAATGTCGTCGGTAATCCAGGTGCCATCCTGTCCCGGTCGGGGCGTTTGGGCGCAGGCGTTAATGACTTGCGAGAATGCCGTATCCAGACGAACTTCGTAGCCCCCGCCGCGTAGCGTTTTAAGCAGGGAACGATGCAGACGAAACTCGGCGGGAAACAGCGCCATGCGCGGGTCGGGACTCCACCACAACACTGGCTCGCCCGCCGAAAACCAGGGGAAAATCCCCTGCCGGTAGGCTTGCAGCAAGCGGGGCAACGACAAATCATTACCTGCCGCCAGCAACCCGTTCGGCTCGCGCAGGGCTTGGGAGAGAGGAGGGAAGGGGGCGTTCCCTTGCAGCCAGGGAATCATGGTGGCGGTGGTGAATAACGAAACTGCGCCGGATGGCGATCGTGCCTCAGTTGGTTTTTACGTCGGGGTTGATGTCAGTCGTGATGCCGTTGTCAATCAGGCGACGAGCGCCGTTGTAGCGTTGCACCCAATAACTGTTTTGCATACTTTCTACGCGCACGGCGCTGCCGTTGCGCGGAGAGTGCAGAAAATAATTGTCGCCCAGATAAATGCCAACATGCGAGAAGGCGCGGCGCATGGTGTTGAAGAACACGAGATCGCCCGGCTTCAATTCTGCCTTGCCGACGACTTCTTCGCCCACATTCGCCTGTTCACGGGCGGTGCGCGGCAGAACAAGACCGGCGGCTTCGCGGTAAACCAGTTGCACATAACCGCTGCAATCCAGCCCGGCGTCGGACGAAGCGCCGCCCGCGCGATAGCGGATGCCGACGAGCTCCAGACCTTTCAGGAGGACATCCTGAGCCGCGTTGGAGTAACGTTCGAGAAATGATTTTTTTTCGTCGTGTTGCGCGCCGGTTTCGGCGAGGGCGGACGAAGAAAAAGTTGCTCCCGCTGTGGCGACGACAGCAAAAAGAGCGAGAATGATGGCTTGGCGAAATTCAGGCATAGCCCGAATCTAGGCGAAACTGCCGATTTTGTAAACGATTGCCTTGTTTTGGAAGGAGAATTAAATCGTGTCCGACCTGCGCCGCATCCTGATTGTTGATGATTCCCGTATGGTACGCGCCTCGTTGGGGCGGCATCTGAACGGGGTGTACGAGATTCGGGAAGAAGAAAATGGCGAATCGGCGTGGCAAACCCTGGTGCTGGATCACAGCATCGAAGCGGTCATCTCGGATTTGCAGATGCCGGTGCTGGATGGTTTCGCGCTTCTCGAACGGTTGCGCGGCTGCAAACTGAAGCGTCTGCGGGAAATTCCCTTTGTGCTGATTTCCGGCGACGATGACATGGAAACCATGGACAGGGCGGAGCGCCTGGGCGTTTCCGATTTCATCAACAAGGGCATCAACGCGGCGGAGTTGAAAGCCCGACTGGGCAATCTGTTGCAGTTCATTGATACCCGGCAAAGTCTGGAAGAAGCGCGTACTACGCAAACCCAAGACCCTGACAGCGGTCTGTTTACCCGTCGCTACATTGAGTTGCAGACCGCGCAGGCGCTTTCGCACGCTTTCCGGCATAACACCACCGTCAGCCTGATGATTATCGGCTTTGACCGTTACGCCGCGCTGGTCGATCAGCTGGGCGAACACAAGGCGTCGGAAATCGCCTTGCGCTTTGCCCGTCAGGTCGCCAGCAAGGTGCGTCGGGAAGACAGCCTGGGGCATTTTTCGCCGGGGCGTTTCGTCATTGTGTCGCCGGGAACATCGCCGGAATCCTGCGTGGTATTTGCCGAACGCCTGCGCCGCGCCGTGGCGGAGGCCGCCATCATTTCCGGTGGCAAGCGCCTGAAACTGACCATGAGTGTTGGCGTCTCCAGTGTGCCGATGGATAAAACCACGGCGGCAGGCACCTTGATTGACCTGGCTTACGAACGCATGGAAAACGCCGTCACCGCAGGCGGCAACTGTACAAAATGCGGCGCTATAGACCCCACCGCGACCGTTCCGCTTTTGAATATCGGGCAAGCTTTGGAATTGTTGCGCGCCCGCCGTCCCGAAGTCGTGTTGCAACAACTGGGGCAACTGGGCGAACAGCTCTTGCCCCTGCTTGCGCTCATGCAAGACGAACTGGGCGTCAATCTGCAACTCGACGAACTGCATGAAAAATTGCGACAACGCAAACAGGCTGCCTGATAACTGAATCCCCTGAAACGAGTACACTCCTGCACCCATGTCCGAAGAAAAAACATTCAAAAAATTCGGCGCTGGCAACTACGCCAGCGCCGATCCCGCCATTGCCCAATTGCGCTTGCCGCCGCATTCCATTGAGGCGGAGCAATCCGTACTTGGCGGGCTGTTGCTGGATAACAGCGCATGGGAACGCATCAGCGACCAGATTGTCGACACGCATTTTTACCGTGACGAGCATCGGCGCATCTTTCGCCAAATCAGCAATCTCCTGAATCAGGGCAAACCCGTCGACGTGGTGACGGTCGCCGAGGCGCTGGATACGGCGGGTGAGAGCGAACACACCGGCGGTCTTGCCTATCTTGGTGAACTGGCCAGCAACACGCCATCAGCGGCGAATATCAAACGCTATGCCGAAATCGTGCGCGAGCGCGCCATCCTGCGGCAAATCGTGACAGTGGGTGATGAAATCGCCGGTCACGCGCTGGCGCCAGCGGGACGCGACGCTCAAGTCATTCTGGACGAAGCCGAAGAGAAGATTCTCAAGATTCGCAAACAGGGTGAAAGCAGCAGCGAAAGCTTTGTGCACATCAATCCATTGCTTCAGGGGGTCATGGAGCGTTTGCAGGATTTGGTCGACCGTGACAATCCTGACGACATTACCGGCGTCCCCACTGGTTTTATCGATCTTGACCAGAAAACATCCGGCTTGCAACCGGGCGACCTGATTGTTGTCGCGGGGCGTCCCTCAATGGGGAAAACCGCCTTTGCCCTCAATATCGCCGAAAATGTCGCCGTGCATAGCGGTTTGCCAGTCGGCGTGTTCTCGATGGAAATGGGCGGCGAACAACTGGCGATGCGGATGCTCGCCTCCTGCGGTCGCCTTGATTCCCAACGCTTGCGGACGGGGCGGCTCGGTGACGAGGAATGGGGCAAGGTGACGGTTTCCCTCGGCAAGCTGCACGCCGCGCCGCTGTACATCGACGAAACCGGCGGTCTGAACCCGTTTGAGCTACGCAACCGCGCCCGCCGTTTGTATCACGAGCATGGCGGCAAGCTGGGCTTGCTCGTCATCGACTATATCCAGCTGATGAGTTCGTCGCGTCAAAACGAAAACCGCGCCACGGAAGTTTCGGAAATTTCCCGCTCCATCAAGGCGCTGGCAAAAGAATTGCATGTTCCCATCATCGCCCTCTCGCAACTCTCGCGGAAAGTGGAAGAACGCAACGACAAACGCCCGATGATGTCCGACCTGCGCGAATCCGGTGCCATCGAGCAGGATGCCGACGTAATCATCATGCTCTACCGCGACGAATACTACAAACCGGAAACCCAGGACAAAGGCATCGCCGAAGTCATCATCGGCAAACAACGTAACGGCCCCACCGGGATCGTGCGACTGGCATTCCTGGGCGAATACACCCGTTTCGAGAATCTGGCGCAGGGCGGGTTTGCGGATAATCCTTATTGAAATATCCGGTTTGTCGAATGATGAAATCATCAAGAAAAATTCTTAAAATAGCCGTGTTTTTTTGGTTGATTGACGTGTTATTTTTGATGAGTTCTTACCTTTTTATGTGGTTGGCTAACATTACCGGATATCCAAATGGTGTAATTTTACAGGAGATGTGGTGGCTGGCACATGATGATATAGGACATTACATTATTCCTTATATCTTCCCTGTAATAACAAATCATCCTCCTTATCCTGGTGATGTTGCGTGGTTTATGTTTGAAATTTTATGTTCAATCAAATTCTTTTTTATAGGTATTGTATTGGCTTTATTTATTACTTTATACAATTTCATGATGAAAAAAACAGACCCATTATCTCCAGATAGAGCGCCAGATACTCACGATTTGTACGAGAGAGAAAAATGATTCTTAAATCAATTAAAATCTGGAAAGAGGTATTTTTTATCGTTTTGGTAACAATGATGTTGTTAGCGTTTAATTATATGTATGCACAATATAATAACAACAAATATCCAGCCTCACCAAAGCTGTCAGTAATATGTTTTGCGTTTATTAATATGCAACCTACAATTGAAAGTATGTTGTATAATAAAAGAATACCCGATGAAAATTTAGAAAAATTGTATAGAAAGTGGGATGATTTGCATTTGGAAGACAAGAATATTTTTAGCAGCATTGCATTTGGTAGAAACGGAGAGTTTATTGCTGTTAGCGACCCACTAAAAGTAGTCGTCGTCATAAAACCTGATTTTCAGTCCAAGGTTTGGAATTCTGAGATTTTCCCAGAAGTTTCATATGAATCTGTTTGTGACAAGTTTCCTAGAGCATTTGAACACGTACCGGAATCAGACGAGTAAGCATCAGGTGGAAAAGCGAAGCGTCTTCCACCATCTGTACATTATCGCCATTCACAAAACATGCTAAAAAATGATGCTTCCCATTCTCTCACAATACAATCCTATTGACATCTTATAATTCCTTGATTATCCTCTCAAATAACCAAACCCACCCTGTCTCGAACTGAAATTTATCTTCATGCACCTCCCCAACGCTTCTGCTTTCTTCCCATGCCGCACCGTCCCCACGAGAAGGCGCACGGTTCGCTGCTGCCCGCTGATCCGCTACACCGACCAAACTGAACGGGGCATGGACACAGCGCGGGTGATACGGGAAACAGAAACCCATGTTACGGGCAAACGCACCGACAACCTCATCCGGGACTATCAGGGGATATGCTACCGCTACGACCAGCGCGGCAACCTGACCGAAAAAATCGACCTGACAGGTACAACCCGTTACTGCTGGTCCAGGAGGGAGAAAATGAAGTTGTATTTGTACAAATTTTTGGTTTTTATGATGATTTTTTATCTAATGCCAGAATCAGTATTGGCAACATCCGATTCGCAAAATAAAGCATTGGTTTATTATCAGCCATTTGATACGGAGCTATATGCTCCATTGTCAGAAGATAGCATTGGTGAGGGTATATGCAAATATACGATTGATGAAGATGTTTTTATCAATTTATTTTTATCAAAAGAATCGAATCGGCAGTTAAGTTTGGACTATACTCATGGCAATATTATAGCAAAAATAATAATGCCGGGCGAGTACAAGGTTTTTTACTTCATAAGTAGAGAAGGAATTGTTCGTAGTGTTGATGATTTCTTTGTTATTGACAAAGAAAAGTTTCAGCGCAGCTTGGTGTTTGTAAGCTGTCCTGATTTAGAGTTCTTTAATAAAGTACTGAATATAGAGTTTTCTTATCCGAAACATTTTAATTTATGGATTGTTGGTTCTGATGAGAATAGCATTAAACTTCTTGATGCCACTCTCGTTCCTTTATCTTATACAAAAACAGGAAAACTAACAAAGATAATATTCGATTCAAAAATAGCGATTGAGATAGATGGTATTAAAATAGAATCACGGAATAGTGGTATTTATATTAACAATGAAGAAATAGGCAATACATCGCACATATCAATTGACGAATACAATAACATAAAACGAGATACCTATATCATCAATTATCAATGCGATGATAATGGTCTATGTCGAAAAGACAATTTTGAATGTGAATAGCAAGTAGCCCGGACATCGTAGGATGAAAAAGCGAAGCGTCTTCCCCCGTCTACAAACTACCATCATTAACGAAACATGTCCAAAAATTTCAACCATTCATTCGCTGTCAATACGATTCTATTGACATTTTATAATTCATTGACTATTCTCTCAAATAATCAAACCTATCCCGTCTCGAACTGAAATTTTTTCTTCATGCACCTCCCTAACGCTTCTGTTTCCTTCCCATGCCGCACCGTCCCCACAAGACGGCGCACGATTCGCTGCCGTCCGCTGACCCGCTGCACCAACCGAACCGAGCGGGGCATGACCATTGAGTGGGGCGAAGAAGAAGCGACAGCGCGGGCGATACGGGAAACGGAACCCCACGTTACGAACAAACGCACCGACAACCTCATCCGGGACTATCAGGGAACACGCTATCGCTACGACCAGCGCGGCAAACCTGATCGAAAAAATCGACCTGACAGGCACGACCCGTTGGGAAGAAGAATCGCCAAACACAGCCAACCGTTAGTGTTCCACCGCTGGCAAGACGGCAGTCAGTATCACAAACTGGAAGCGAATGGTCCGGCAACAGCCGACATATAGACGCAGCGGAAATTGCTGCGAAAATGAGAACAAGGGTGAGACGATAAAATGAAAGCCATTATTTTATTTTTCTTTGCAATATTTCCGATTCATGCATCTTCGTGTGAAATTCACCCGAATGAAGAAAAGCAATGTTACGCGGCATCAAGCGCGTCGAAATTTTTTTCAGGATTCCCTGTGCTAAGTGACAGAGCAGTCTGGAAGTGGTATCAAACTGAGCGTCTCCAAGAATATGATTGGACTACAGAATTTGGGACTTGTCATAATGGTGTATTCGTGTCTAATAATTTGGCTTATTCAGTTCGCGTCGGAACGCTAAATCTTGTAAACCACCATCCAACAGAAGGATCATTGCAACAATTGTTGAATGAGTCTACCAAGGCAGCTCATATGTCCATAGTGCCAAAAAATAAATATGAAGAAGATAAAAATGATGATTTGATGACCCAAAGCCGTGTGATTGCAACGTTCGTCGATGGCGACATTATTGTTGCTCTATCGGGGGCATCAACACTCCAAATTAAGAAACTATATCCTTCACATGTTCGTATGCGTGCAATACTCCCAGATTCTGATGAATCATATGTGTGCATTACACAAATTGAAAAAATTGACCTTTCTTCAGAATATCCTGATTCAAGCAAGTAAGCAGCCCAGGAATCGTAGGGTGAAAAAGTGAAGCGTCTTCCACCATATGCGAATTACTCTCATTTATAAAAAATATCTATGAATTTCAACCATTCATTCGCTGCCAATATAATCCTATTGACATCTTATAATTCCTTGACTATCCTCTCAAATAATCAAACCTATCCCGTCACGAACTGAAATTTTTTCTTTATGTCCCTGCCCAACGCTTCTGTTTCCTCTCCATGCCGTACCGTCCCTACAAGACGGCGCACGGTTTACTGCTGTCCGCTGACCCGTTACACCGACCAGACCATGAACATTGAATGGGACGGAGAAGAAGCAAAATGGATGGGAGGCATGAAAAGGAATAATCGGGCAAAGAACCTATATTCCATGAGATACGATCATGACGACCACTATGAAATCGAACGGACATTAAAGAACGGACTGACGCAAACCAGATTTTTAGTGATAATGAGGACAAGATGCACGGATTCGAAGTAGTCGTTCTATTAATCCTGATAATTCCGGCGATACTGTTTGTTGGGGTTCCGGTAGGAGTTATGAGGATCATATCTTATGCTGAAGGCTATGATTATATAGCATATGTCATATTGACTGCCTTGTTGATTTTTGTAGGTATTCTAAAGCGCAAAAGTCGGTATGGAAAGGTCGGGTTAATTATTGGTCTGATTCTGTGGGAGTTTCTAGGGTTAGCTGGTCTTGGAATGTATTTTTGAATGCGTGAATCGAATATCTTTCGCGTAACATCATCCACCACCAACCCAATGTTCGCACATGATTGTCCAATGAGCTTGATGCCTTGCATTTAATCTCGCCTGCATAAGCAGGTAGCTCGGACATCGCAGGATGGAAAATCGAAGCGCCTTCTACCTTCTGCACATTACCGTCATTCACAATACAATCCTATTGACATCTTATAATTCCTCGATTATCCTCTCAAATAGCCAAACCCACCCCGTCTCGAACTGAAATTTATCTTCATGCGCCTCCCCAACGCTTCTGTTTCCTCCCCATGCCGCGCCGTCCCCACGAGACGGCGCACGATTCGCTGCTGCCTGCTGACCCGCTACACCGACCGAACCGAACGGGGCATGAACATTGAGTGGGACGGAGAAGGAGCGACAGCGCGGGCGATATGGGAAACAGAAACCTACGTTGCGGGCAAACGCACCGACAACCTCACCCATTCTTTTGGAATTGGGGATTTTTTTGAACCAGGTGCGTGGTGAAATATATGAATTCGAAGGCTTGCATTTTAATACCTTTAATATCATTGGCATACGCAGTGTCATCTATAATAATATTTATGTATGCACTAGGCATAGCTCATGGGTCGCCTATTATTGGGGGAATTTTATTTTCTTTGTTACTTCCATCCAGAATAATTGACTCTTTTTTAGATACGTCTGAACTAAACGTGTACGGAGTGTTTGTTGTACAGTTTATCGCATGTTTTTTTATTTGCATTTTAATTAAAATATCTTTAGCGAAGAAGAATTCGCTATGATTGCTCCGCGAATAACGGGGGTGACCTCATTTTATGAGAACTGGATAGAGGGTTTGTTCAGTAAAATAAGGACAGGGAATCCTCCTGGATATGCACATCGTGTTCTAGACGATTTGGCAGACAAGATGATTACTGATGATGTAAAAAAACAATATATTGCTATACGCAATGCAGACAAGGAGTATGTATGTCGAAAAAGATAATTTCTACCCTCTGTAGCTTAATATGCATCAGCGTTATCTGTTTTTTCGCATATTTTGTATATTCTCCATCCGTTTATGAGATAACGCCCCGGTCTTATGCAAGTATGGTTCTTGCGGATACCGTAGCAATACGAGAGCTGATTTCTAAAAATCTAGCCAATGGCACTCCTGTCATGGAAGCAGGAAATTTCTCTACTCAAAGTGAAGAAGGGAAAATGATTATGAAAGTGGATTTTGGATGGGTGACATCAAGCGGTTCTATTATAGTGTATAATGAAGAATATGGAGTGGTGGTGGTTCAAGAACCAATTGTGTCTGGAGAAAATATTACCTGGAATTGTATTGTTTACCCTGAATCTGCAAAGCCTAATGCAGATATATGCAAGAGCAGGTAGCTTGGACATAAATGGAGATTAGAATGGATATAAAAAAACATTATTGCGTACTTATTGCTTGGACAATTATTATATCGGTTATACACTTTATGGTTTTCTCGAAATTTTTCAGTCTTTCCTTCTTTGAGTTCTTGAATTTATGGTTACATGGATATGCACTCTCAATATTCAGGTTTAATGGGATGTTTATCTTGCCAATGATAATATCAATTATCCTGGTTTTTTTAGGGATTATGATACGTGGAAAATATGCCAAAGTATTGTTTTTAGCTGGATTAACATTAACGTTACTCATCGGAACATTGGCGGTGGGAGCACTCGTCTGAGCGCAATATTATGCAGCTTTGGCTTCCGCTGTTGGGTGGAAAAGCGAAACGCCTTCCACCATCTACAAACTATCCCCATTCACGAAACACTCTGAAAAATCCCTGCCATCAATTTTCTCCCAACACAATCCTGTTGACGAATTTGCGCCGCTCATTTTTTGCCTATCCTTTCAACCTCGCAAACGCCGCCGCCATCGCGCCGCTTGCGGGGGGTGAGGCTTCCTGCCGTCGTGGTGTCCGGGCTGTGTTTCTTTGTCCATTCTGGCGCGGGGGCGCGTGGGGGTTTCTTGCCGGGATTGCGTCGTCGGAGAGGCGCAGGGTAAGGCTGATGCGCCCACGGGGAATATCCACTTCCAATACTTTGACCTTGACCACTGCGCCTGCCTTGACCACATTGCGGGGGTCTTTGACGAATTTGTCGGAGAGGCAGGAGATGTGTACGAGACCATCCTGATGCACGCCAATATCCACGAACGCGCCGAAGGCGGCGACGTTGGTGACGACGCCTTCCAGAATCATGCCGGGTTCAAGGTCTTTGACGTTGGTGACGCCTTCGGCAAAAGTGGCGGTTTTGAATTCCGGGCGCGGGTCGCGTCCCGGTTTTTCCAGTTCTTTCAGGATGTCTCGCACGGTGGGCAAGCCGAATTTTTCATCGGTATAGCGAATCGGGTTGATGCCTTGCGCGACGCGGGCATCCCCAATTACTTCCTTGATGCCTTTATTCAGGTCGACGAGGATTTTTTCTACCACCGGATAGGCTTCCGGGTGCACAGCAGAAGCATCCAGCGGATTGTCTCCATTCAAAATGCGTAAAAAACCCGCCGCCTGTTCAAAGGTTTTTTCACCCAGACGCGGCACTTTTTTCAGATGGCTTCGCTCCTTGAACGCGCCGTTTGCGTCGCGGTAGCTCACGATGTTGGCGGCGAGGGTGGCGTTCAAGCCGGAGATGCGGGCGAGCAGCGGGGCGGAGGCGGTGTTCACATCCACGCCGACGGCATTGACGCAATCTTCCACCACCGCGTCGAGGCTTTTCGCCAGCTTGCTTTGCGAAACGTCGTGTTGGTACTGCCCGACGCCGATGGATTTGGGGTCGATTTTGACCAGTTCCGCCAGCGGGTCTTGCAGACGGCGGGCGATAGATACCGCGCCGCGCAGCGAAACGTCGAGTTCGGGGAATTCCCGCGCCGCGAATTCCGAGGCGGAATAGACGGACGCGCCCGCTTCCGACACCACGATTTTGGCGAGGCTCAGTTCCGGGTGACGCTGCATCAGTTCGGCGGCCAGCTTGTCGGTTTCCCGACTGGCCGTGCCGTTGCCGATGGCGATGAGTCGCACGCCAAATTCCGCGCAGATTTTCGCCAACGCGCTGATTGAGCCATTCCAGTCGTTACGCGGTTCGTGCGGATAAATGGTGGTCGTGCCCAGGAGTTTGCCGGTGGCATCCACCACCGCGACCTTGCAGCCGGTGCGAATGCCGGGATCAAGCCCCAACGTGCATTTCGCGCCCGCAGGCGCGGCGAGCAGCAGGTCTTTCAGGTTGCTGGCGAAGACGCGGATGGCTTCTTCTTCGGCGCGTTCCCTGAGCGCGTTCATCAATTCCAGTTCCAGATGCAGAAAAATCTTGACCTTCCACGCCCAGCGCACGGTGTCATTCAGCCATTTGTCGGCGGGGCGACCCAGGTCTTTGACGCCGAAGCGGGCGGCAATGCGCTGCTCGCAAGGGTTGAACCCCGGTTTGACCTGCCCGGCGGCTTCCAGATTCAGTTCGGAATCCAATACCAGCGACACGCTTAACACGCCTTCGTTACGCCCGCGAAACAGCGCCAACGCCCGATGCGAGGGCATTCTGGCGATGGGTTCGGCGAAGTCGAACCAGTCGCGGAATTTCGCGCCTTCGTTTTCCTTGCCTTCCAGCACCGTGGATTTCATGTACCCGTGTTCGTTCAGATATTCCCGCAACGCGCCCAGCAATTCGGCGTCTTCCGCGAATGCTTCCATGAGAATCTGGCGCGCGCCGTCCAGCGTGGCTTTGGCGTCGGCAAATCCGGCTTCGACGTTGAGGTATTTTTCCGCTTCCGTTTCGGGAACGAGCGTCGGGTCTTGCAGCAGCGCCAACGCCAGCGGCGCTATGCCCGCCTCACGCGCAATCTGCGCCTTGGTGCGGCGTTTTTGCTTGTAGGGCAGATAGAGGTCTTCCAGCCGTTGCTTGGTTTCGGCAGCGACGATTTCCGCTTTCAGTTCCGGCGTGAGTTTGCCCTGTTCGAGGATGCTGCCCAAAATCGCTTCGCGCCGCGCTTCCAGTTCGCGCAGATAGGTCAGGCGTTCTTCCAGCCTGCGGAGTTGCGTATCGTCCAGAGCGCCGGTGACTTCCTTCCGGTAACGGGCGATAAAAGGCACGGTCGCGCCTTCGTCCAGCAACTGGACGGCAGCCATGACTTGCGCGGGACGAGCGCCCAGTTCGAGGGCAATACGGTGTTCAATGGTGTGTTCGGGCATCAGAAATCAGGGGACAGGCGTCAGAGAAAGGGACGCACCATGCCAAAAACGGGCGGGAAAGGCAAGCTGCTGCCACATTTGATGCCGCAACCTGTCATAACAGGTTGTATCCATATCATTTTTTTATCGTTGTCGTTGCCGCATGTCCTCGTTAGATTAGCGCGACTTATCCATGAAGGAGCGTTCCATGTCCATCAAAAAAACACTGCTTGCGTTATCTCTTGCCCTGGGGAGCGTCTGGGCGCAAGCGGAGATCATCCGGGTTGCCATCGGTACGCAGGACACCACCATCAACTGCGCGACGGGCGGTTTGCTGATTCGGGAATTGAATCTGCTGGAAAAATATCTGCCGCACGACGGCAAGTACAAGGACGCCAAATACGACATCATCTGGAAAAATTTTACTTCCGGTCCGCCGCTCACCAATGAAATGGTGGCGGATAAACTGGATTTTGGTTCTATGGCGGATTTTCCGGGCGCGTTGAATGCGGCGGCGTTCAAGAAAGCGGGCAAACGCAGCTTTTTTATCACCGTGTTGTCGGGCAGCCCGCAAGGGAGCGGTAATGGACTCGTCGTACCGATTGATTCGCCCATTCAGTCGATCTCCGACTTGAAGGGCAAGAGCATTTCCGTTCCCTTTGGTTCGACGGCGCACAGTATGATTTTACGCGCCTTGAAATCTCAGGGGCTTGACCCGGAACGGGATGTCAATCTGGTTTCACAGTCGCCCGAAATTGGCGGCAGTTCCCTGCAAAGTCACAAGATTGACGCGCACGCTGATTTCGTGCCTTTTGCCGAGCTTTTTCCATATCGTGGTTTTGCCCGCAAAATTTATGATGGTTCTCAAGCCAATTCGCCCACTTTTCACGGAACCCTGGTCAGCGCCGATTACGCGAAAAAATACCCTGAAATCGTCATTGCCTTCTTGCGCGCCGCCATTGAAGCGGATCGTCTGCTCAGGGAAGTCCCTGAAAAATACAGTGAATTGATTGCCAAAACGACGGGTATTGAGGCCGAGGTCAATTATCTGTTTCATGGCCCGCTGGGTTTACAAAAACGGGACTTCACCTTCAAACCGGAATATCGCGCCGCGCTCACCACGGCGATTGAAACTCTGGCGCTGTTGAAGCGTAATGATGTGCCGCTGACCGCCGACGAGTTGATTGACGACCATTATCTGCGCGAGGCGTTCAGGCTTTCAAAACTGGATTACGACAAGGCGCAAAAGGCTTATGGCAAAGAACCGCTGACTGCCAAAACCGCGCAAAACGGTGCTGCCATCACGGACATCAAACGGCTTACCCAGGTCTGGGTTGAGGGTGAAGCCGGAGTTCGTCACTACGTTTCGCCGGAGTCCGCGCTGTTCGCGGTACGAGAAGCGGAAAAGGCGGGTAAAAAAATTCGCGTCGTGTTTGTGCATGACTACGATAGCGGTCTCAAATTGCTGGCGAATCAGGCATGGTTTGCCCGCAATCCTGATGGACGTATCAATGCGTATCTTGAAAAAGCAGCCGCCTGGAAAGCAGCGCAAAAAGAGGGCGGAATCATCCTGAATTTTGCTTCGACCTTTGCCGCAACTGCCAGTTCCCATGCTGCCCGCTAATTCAATAACCTGCACACAAATGAATCTGGCGCGTGGTTCGGAAGCCACAGCGGTATCCGCATCGGCGGACACAACGGCGACAGAGAAAACCGTGAGTGGCAAACGCTGGCGAATTTCGCCCTGCCGCCTGATGGTTCGGCTCATCTCTCTCATGTTGTTTGTCTCCTTCTGGCAGTTTGCGGCGGAACATCATCTGAATTTGGGGTTGATGACTTTTCAGAGCATCCCCGCGCCCAGCGAAGTGTTACCCGCCTTGTGGAATCTCCTGCAATCCCCCAAGGTGGGAAATCATGTGGGCAACAGCCTGTACCGTGTTTTCGCGGGATTTTTTTCCGCGACGCTGGCGGGGATTTTACTGGGGTTAATGATTGGTCGCTCGCGTCTGGCGGCAGATTTGTTACAGCCGCCGCTGGAAATGCTGCGCCCCATTCCGGGGGTTGCCTGGATTCCGTTGGCGATTCTGATGTTTCCTTCCAGCGAATTGAGCATGATTTTCATCACCTTCATGGGCGCGTTATTTCCCATTTTGCTCAATACCATTCACGGCGTAGGGGGAATTGACGCGCGCCTGACAGCAACCGCGCGTAGTCTGGGCGCAGGGCGTCTGCGGTTGTTTGCCGAAGTCATTTTACCGGGCGCCGCGCCCAGTATTGTGACCGGGCTTTCCATCGGCATGGGCACGTCCTGGTTCTGTCTGGTCACAGCGGAAATGATCGCGGGTCAGTACGGCATCGGTTATTACACCTGGGAATCCTACAACTTGCAGCGTTATGCCGACATCGTGGTCGGGATGTTGCTCATCGGGGTTTTTGGCATGGGGAGCAGCGTACTGGTTCGCAAGCTGGGCGACCTGTTGATTCCCTGGTATCAAATCAGGGGAGCGCGTCGTCATGAGTGAAATCCATGCCGGACACATCGAAGCCCGTGATTTGAGCATTGATCTGGGCAACGGGAGAGAAAACTTCCGCGCCATTGAGCGCGTCAGCTTCAATATCGCATCGGGCGAGTTCATTTGTCTGCTGGGGCCATCGGGATGCGGAAAATCGACGCTGTTGGGCGCGCTGGCAGGACACATTCCTCTTGCCGCCGGTTGTCTTACCCTGGATGGCAAGGCGATTCGCGGCCCGTCATCGGAACGCGGGCTGGTTTTCCAGCAGCACACGCTGTTTCCCTGGAAAAAGGTTGTGGATAACGTCGCTTTCGGTCTCAAGATGAAAGGCGTTGTCGCTGATGAGCGGCGGGCGCGAGCGAATGAATTATTGAAACTCGTCGGATTATCCGGGTTTGAAAACAAATATCCGGTTTCGCTTTCCGGGGGAATGCAGCAACGGGTGGAAATTGCCCGTGTCCTGATTAACCAGCCGCGCGTGCTTTTGATGGACGAACCATTTGGCGCGCTTGACGCGCAAACGCGCTGGGTCATGCAGCAACTCCTGCTGCAAGTCTGGGCAAGCATCCGTACCACGGTGGTGTTCGTGACCCACGATATTGACGAAGCCATTTTTCTGGCGGATCGCGTACTGGTGATGTCGCATTGTCCGGGGCGCATCCGGGAAGAAATTGTTATTCCCGCCAGACGACCTCGTGGCGAAGAGTGGGTGACTTCCGACGACTTTATTCACTTGAAACGGTATTGCCTCGATCTCATGCGCGATGAACACCAGCTTGGACACGGCGCAAAAAATGAATCTGAATTGGCGCTGCAATTTGCCGGGGCGTTTATCTGATGTTGTGTCTGATATTGCCTTTAATCGCGCGTCTGGGTATTTTCTTCAACCTGTCATGACCAGTTATCAATATGCCTGAAAACCCTATTGTTTTTCGCCATAGTTCACTGCCGCTCTATGCCCAGATCAAGGAAACCCTGCGTGAGCAGATTATTGAAGGCGGTTACCGGGAACACGAACGGATTCCCTCGGAAAGCGAGCTGATGAACCATTATGGCGTCAGCCGGATTACGGTACGTCAGGCTTTAAGCGATCTGGAAAACGAGCAGTTGATTTTCAAGATTCCCGGCAAAGGGTCTTTTGTTGCCAGACCCCGCCCCTTTCAACACTCAACTCGTCTCCAGGGATTCGGCGAAGCCATGCTCAATCTGGGCATCACCGTCACCAACCGGGTCGTCAGTATGATCACGATACAGGCAGATGCCCTCGTAGCAAAACGTCTGCAAGTCGCGGAGGGCAGTCCGCTGATGGAATTCCGGCGCATACGCCATGCTAACGGCAATGTCATTTCACTGGATGTTACTTACGTGCGGCGAACTCTGGGGGAACGGCTGGCACGCGAAGACCTGGTTCGCCGTGACATTTTTCTCATTCTTGAGAACGATTACAGTATTCCTCTGGGTCATGCCGATCTGAAAATTGATGCCATTGCCGCTGACGCTATGTTGGCAAAACTGCTTGATATTGCCGTCGGCGCGCCGGTCTTGCGTACCGAGCGGCTCACCTGGAGTCGTTCCGGCGAGCCGATTGATTTTGAATATCTCTATTACCCTGGGGATTCCTTTCACTTTCAACTTCGCGCCGAGCGCGAATAAATTTTTGCCTTTCACCCCATTCACCGCAAGGAACCCCATGAACACCCAACATCTGGAAACTGATTTTCTCATTATTGGCGGCGGCACCGCCGGACCGCTGGCGGCAATCAAGGCCAGGCAAAAATCGCCGAATACCCGCGTTTTGCTGCTCGACAAGGCGAATGTCAAACGCTCCGGCGCGATCGCGGAGGGCATGGATAGCGTCAACAATGCCGTGATTCCCGGCTATGCGACCCCTGAGCAATACGTCAGGGAAATTACCATTGCCAATGATGGCATTGTTAATCAGGCCGCCATCAACGCTTATGCCGTTCGCAGCTACGACATGATTCAGGAACTTGATGCCTGGGGCGTCAAGTTCGACAAGGACGAAACCGGCGATTACGCTGTCAAGAAAGTGCATCACCTGGGCGCTTACGTGTTGCCGATGCCGGAGGGGTACAACATCAAGAAGGTGTTGTTCAAGCAGATTCGCAAACTGGGGGTTGACATCAGCAACCGCCTGACCGCAACCCGCCTGTTGCTGGGGGCAGATGGTCGTATTGCCGGGGCGCTGGCGCTTGATTCCAGAACGGGGGATTTTGTCGTTATCCGCGCCAGGGCAGTGCTGCTCTGTACGGGAGCGGCGGGGCGTCTGGGGCTGCCCGCGTCCGGGTATCTGTTCGGCACTTACGAAAACCCGACCAATGCCGGAGATGGCTACAGCATGGCCTACCACGCGGGCGCTGAGCTTTCCGGTCTGGAGTGTTTTCAGATTAACCCGCTCATCAAGGATTACAACGGCCCCGCTTGCGCTTATGTTACCGGGCCTTTCGGCGGTTATACCGTCAATGCCAAAGGCGAACGGTTCATCAAGAGCGATTATTGGAGCGGTCAAATGATGTGGGAATTCTGGCGCGAACTGGAAGGCGGTAATGGCCCTGTATTCCTGAAACTCGACCATCTGGCGGAAGAAACGGTGGAAAAAATTGAGCATGTCCTGCACATCACCGAACGCCCCACGCGCGGTCGCTTCCATGAAGGGCGGCACACCGATTACCGCCGCAATCTCGTTGAAATGCATATTTCCGAAATCGGCTTGTGCGGCGGACATAGCGCTTCCGGTGTCTGGGTCGATGAACATGCGCGCACGACCGTCCCCGGTCTGTATGCGGCGGGCGATTTGTGCAACGTGGCGCATAACTACATGCTGGGCGCGATGGTCTACGGTCAGATTGCCGCCGAGGACGCGCTGGAATTTATCGCGGACAAGGAACTGGCGGAACTTGATGTCGCCGCCATTGAAGCGGAACGCGAACGGATTTACGCGCCGCTTGAACGTGCGGAAGGGCTGTCTCCGGCAAAGGTTGAATACAAGTTGAGACGCATGGTCAACGACTATCTGCAACCGCCCAAGGTAACGGCAAAAATGGAAATCGGCCTGCAACGCTTTGCCGAAATCCGCGCTGACCTGGAACAGTTGAAAGCGCGTAATCCACATGAATTGATGCGGGTCATGGAGCTTTACGCCATTCTTGATTGCGCTGAACTGGCGGCGCGCGCTTCGCTTTTTCGTACTGAAAGCCGATGGGGGCTTTACCACTATCGCGCGGACTATCCCGAACGCAACGACGCCAACTGGTTCGCCTTTGTCCAGGTCAAAAAGAACGCTCATGGCGAAATGGAAATTTTCACGCGACCAGTGCCGGATTATCTCTATCCGCTGACTGAAAAAGAACGTAAGGCTTACAGCGACATCCGCATTGAAGACACCACGCTGGCGGCATGAAAAAACAAGGGAAATGAGGAAAAATTGATGAATACCAATGAAACGCAATTCGCCGTTTCCATCATGGTCGATCACGACAAATGCATCGCCGATAAAGGGTGCCGGATTTGCATTGACGTTTGCCCGACCGATATTCTGACGCTTGATGACGAGGGCAAAATCAGAATGAGTTATGACGAATGCTGGTACTGCCTGCCCTGCGAACATGATTGCCCGACCAAGGCGATTCGTGTCGAAATTCCCTATCTGCTGCGGTGAGGCTGTTCATGTTTCCAGAAGCCGAAGCCGTTCTCCCTTTGCTGGCTGACACTGACCCGGCGGTGCGCCGCGTAGCCTTGCTGCAAATCGCCGATTTTGCCGACGAATATCCGCAACTCTTCATCACTGCCAGTCACGATAGCGATGCGGGCATCCGGCTTGAGGCGGCGCGCGCGCTCGAAGGCAACAGCAATCCGGCGGCGTTGACGGCGCTGGTTGCGCTGTTAAATGATGAGGAAGCGGAAGTCGCGGACGCGGCGCGGGATGCTTTATCTGAAGTGCGTGACCCGTCTGCCGGGGCTGTTCTGCTCGAACTGCTTGAGCAAAATCGGGGGGAAGAGAGCGCCGCCATTCTTGCCGCGCTCCGCAAACTGCGGCTGCCCGAAGCGCGAATTCCGGCGGAAATGTTGCTGGAACATGCCTCGGCTGCCGTGCGCCGCGAAGCGGTGGGGGTACTGGCCTATCTGCGTGACGCTGCCGCCTTGCCTGCCCTGGCAAAGCGGCTGACCCATGACACCGACCCGACAGTACGTCGGGCGGCGGCGGGCGCATTGTTATTTGCCACGACTGACGAAGTTTTGCCTGCCTTGTCCACGGCAATGGCAGATTCCGATTGGCAGGTACGCGAAGAAGCTGCCATAACACTGGGGAAACTCACGCGACCTGCTATCGGGGCAATACTGCTGCAAGGTCTTGATGACCCCGCCTGGGAAGTGCGCCTGAAGGCGGCGCAAGCACTGGGACGACACCGTGCGGTTACGGCGACACCCGCCCTGATCAGCGCGTTGGCGCATCCTGTCAGTAATCTGCGAAGGGAAGCCGCTGCCGCGCTCGGCGCAATCGGCAATCCCGAAGCCATCTCCGCGCTGGAGACGGCGGTACGGCACGACACCGATGTCGACGTCCGCAAAACAGCCACCCGCGCGCTGGACGCGATTCGCGGTAATTCATGATCCAGAATTTTATCCTGCGTCTGCCACGCTTCCCCAAGCCAAGGCGTTTACCTGTCACGCTGCAAGCGGCGGGCGATTTGCTGCAACGGCGTCAGGACATCATCCGCCGTCTGCAATGGGGTTTTGTGCTGATTTATTACTTTTTGTTGATCACGCCCGCCCTGTTGCCGCAACCCATAAACCGGACAGATATTTTCAGCAGTCTGGCGGGATTGGCGGAAATTATTTTCTGGGGCATCTGGTGGCCATGCGTCATTCTCAGCATGTTGCTTTTCGGTCAATTCTGGTGCGGCGTTTTCTGCCCCGACGGTACGTTGACTGAATTTGTCAGTCGTCATGGCAGGGGCGGCAAAATCCCCGCATGGGTACGTTGGGGGGGCTGGCCTTTACTGACTTTTTCTATTGTCGTGGTTTATGAGCATCTGGCGAATGCCTATCAGACGCCCCGCGCCTTGCTCCTCTCGCTGGGTGGCGCTTCGCTGCTGGCGCTTGTCTGCGGCTATTTTTTCGGTCGCGGCAAACGGGTCTGGTGCCGCTATCTGTGTCCTGCCAGCGGCATGTTTTCTCTGCTTGCCCGCTGCGCGATTTTTCACTTCAAAGTCGACCGTCAAGCCTGGGACAATGCGTCCAAACCCCTGCCGCGCGGCGTCGACTGCCCGCCGCTGCTGGATGTCAGACGCTTGCGGAGCAATGAAAAATGCAGCATGTGCGGACGTTGTAGCGGTCATCGCAATGCCGTCAAACTGTCTGTCCGCTGGCCGGGGAGCGAGGTGGTTGGCATGGCGCAGGATGAAATTCGCTTTTTCGATGCCTTCGCAGTCTGCTTCGTACTGATCGGGTTGTGTTACGGCGCAATATACGGGCAGGCGCTTGGTGTCGGCGGTTTTCTGCAATCTGGAATACTGGGAGAGATGCCCACAAACACTTTTCTGACAGCCTTTCTGGATATTGCGCTGATTGCAGCGCTGCTTGGCAGTTGTTCGACCCTGTTGCTGCTCGTGGCAGCCCAGGCCAAACCCAGGAATGCCGCTCATCTTGCTTATGCCCTGATTCCCTTGGCTGGATCTGGGTTATTTTCGGGGGCGCTGGAACACGCTTTTGCGCTCCTGGCACAAGCCGGATTTGGCGTAGTAAAAGCCCGAAGCCTCATCCTGTGCGTCTGCGTGACGCTCGGTGCCATCTGGAGTTTCTTTGTCGCCCGGCAGATTATCCAAACCTGGGGCGGGCGGCATTATTTTGCACAGGGCATATTTGCGGCGCTGGTTGCGCTCCTGGGGATCGCCTATTTTTCCGCACCGGCGGAAACAGTGACTTTCAACGAAACAAGATTTGCTTTCTTCTGATTAAACAGGCTTTCATCTGCAAGCGTGGTAAGTAACCCACAAAAAACAAGGCGTTTATCGCGAGGCACCGATTCTGCTGAAAGACGAACCCGTTTAAAAATCTGCTGACAATCGCGCATCTCTTTATATGCTATGGGTATGTTGGCTGAAGGGATTGGTGTCTTCGTTTTTGAAGCGGGGCGAGATGACAAATTTCCACGTCGTTACTGCTGCGCTGTGATTTTTTCTACTTCATGCCCCCGAATCAGAATCCCTGATGTAGTATCCCGATGTTGCTGTCAGACACCCTATTCACAAGGAGGAAGAACAATGAGCAAGGTCAAGACTTTTCTGTTTGGCGATGTGGAAGTGAACCCGGAATTGGTCATCGAGTTCCCGCAGGGTCTCGTGAATTTTGAAAACAACAAGCGTTTCCTGTTGATTCATGAAACCGATGTCGGGGCGGAGCCGGTGAGCTTCACATTGCAATCTCTGGATGACCCGAACGTGGCGTTCCAGATTATTGAGCCTGCGGCACTGGGTTTTACCTATGAACTGGGCTTGGATGACGCGGAAACCGCGCTGTTGAAACTCGACAAACCCGAAGACGTGGTGGTGGTGGTGGTGCTCTTCAAACAGCAGGAAGCCGCTTCCGGTCTGGCGGCAAATCTGCGCGCGCCGCTGATTATCAACACCAGGACGAGGCGCGGTCTGCAAAAAATGCTGTCCCGCTTGCGTCCCAATGTCGTGCTCTCCAATCTGAGCAATCCCGCTGGATGACTTAAGGCGGTTCCACTGAAAAACCCGGTCTCGCGCCGGGTTTTTATTTGTCAGGCATTTTTCCGCGCTGGCTTTTCCCCCAGTTCTTCCAGCAATGCCTGTATTTCCTCTTCGTCCGCCTCGCAAAGCTGACCAACTTCCAGCGCCCGATGGAGATAGTTTTTCACACGTTTGGTTTCCAGGTCGCTGATGAGGTACATTTTGGCGATTTCGAGCGCGGCGCTGCCGTCTCCGGCTTGCAACGCCTTTTCGTACCATGCTTTCGCGGTTCTGACATCTCCCGCGCGGCGGTAGGTGGTGCCAAGGTTGATCATCCCGCAATCATCACCTTGTTCAGCGGCTTTTTTCTCCCACTTCACGATTTTTTCAAAGCTGTATTCGATGCCGAATCCGCCGGAATACAGGTTGGCAAGACTGACCATCGCATAGGTGTTGCGTTTGGCGAGTTTTCGGAAAATTTTGAAGGCTTTACGGTATTTCCCGGCGTCCTTAAAACGGTGGGCGCGACAAAACTGTTTTTCATCTTCCGGTCGCATGTGCGCGATGATGCCGGAAAGTCCTTTGGCTTCCACGACCTGCCGTAATCCGGTTTTTTGTCCCGCTTCGCCATGCAACCACCAGAGCGCGCCTTTGTTGAACGTCCGGGGATGAGGCGTGTCTTGTAACAGGTGGTCGGCGATTTCGCCCAGCATGGGTTGATGTCCGACGACGAGGAGCGGCGTTTTTGTGTGCTGCCAATCGAGTATGGAGAGGATTTCGGCGGGCGGCGCGTTGGTTGCCAATGCCTCGCAGATTTCCATCGGGTATCGAAATCTTGCGGCAGTCTGTTGAGTGCGAAAGGTGGGGCTGACCAGCAGCCGCAGATTTTTCGGAGCGTTGGCTTCCAGCCAGAGCGCGATTTTTCGCGCCTGTTTTTGCCCGCGTGTCGTCAGTTGGCGTTCATGGTCAGGGGTGCCATCCTGCGCTTCGGCGTGTCGCCAGAGTAAGAGTTCCATCGGGTTTGATCTCCAGTTCAGTCGGTTAAGACCCGTAAACCCTGCCGAAAGCGTCGCGCGTTCTCGACGTAGTGCAGGGCGCTGTGTTCCAGATGTTTAACTTCTTCATCGCTCAATTTTGTAGATACCATTTCAGGTAGGTACCATTTCGGGTAGGTACCATTTCGGGTAGGGCGCGTTCTCCGAACGCGCCGGATGTTATGTCCGGCTGTTTCGGTGAAACAGCCCTACCATTCAGGCAATTCCGTCAACCCCTGCCGAAAGCGCCGCGCGTTTTCGACGTAGTGCAGGGCGCTGTGTTCCAGGCGTTTAACTTCTTCGTCGCTCAATTCACGCGCCACGCGAGCGGGCGAGCCGACGATGAGCACGCGATCGGGGAAAATTTTGCCTTCGGGAATCAGGGCGTGCGCGCCGACGATGCTATGGCGTCCAATCTGGCAGCGGTTCAACAGCACGGCGCTGATGCCAATCAGACTGCCGTCGCCAATCGCGCAGCCGTGCAGCATCGCCAGATGTCCGACGGTGACGCGCGCGCCGATGACGAGCGGTATGCCCGCGTCGGTGTGCAGCACGGCGTTGTCCTGAATGTTGCTTTGCGCGCCGATCACAATCGGCGCATTGTCGCCGCGCAGCACCGCGCCAAACCAGACCGAGGCTTCATCCGCGAGACGGATGTCGCCAATTACGCTGGCATTGGGCGCGACCCAGACATTTTTCCCCCGTTGCGGCGCGATGTTTTCAAGTTGATAAATGCTCATATTTTCAGTCCTCTGTCCTCAATTTTCTGTCTTCTGGAACGGAAAGCTGGTCAAGCAGGCGGGTGAGCAGTTGCCAGCACTTGTCGACGGAAGCGATGTTCACCCGTTCGCCCGGCGCGTGCGCGCCGCGAATGTCGGGACCGAAAGAGAGCATGGCAAGTTGCGGATGGCTACGCGCGAACAGACCGCATTCCAGACCGGCGTGGATGACTTCCAGACGGGGGCGATGACCGAATTCCTGTTGATAAATGGACAGGCAGCGTTGCAGGAGCGGGGAATCGGGGTCAGGCGTCCAGCCGGGATACGCGCCTTGCGCTTCTGCCGTGCCGCCGCGTTGTTCGATTTGCCGGACGATGCGCCCGGCAAGTTTATCCCGTTCGGTATCCAGCAGGGAACGCGCGAGAAAGCTCGCCCGCGCGCCCGCCGGAGCAATGTCCAGTGGCGCGAGGTTGTTGGAAGTTTCCACCACGCCATGAAAATCGGCGCTCATGGCGGCGACGCCGTAGGGGAGGGCGAGTAACGCCGCGAACAGTTCGCGCCATTCTGACAAGTTCTGCTCCGGGCGCGGCGCGGGCGTCAGCGATAACCGTAAACCCGGTTCTTCACGCCATTGCTGGCGCAAGGCGATTTCCGCCTGTCGCGCGGCGTCTGCCAGCGCCGGATAGGCTTCCGGCGGCAGGGCGAGCAGGGCGCTGGCTGAACGCGGCAGGGCATTGATGGCGTCGCCGCCGGACAAGGCGGCGACTTCAAATTGTTGCGGCAGTTGCAATAATGTGGCCAACAGCACGCGGGTCGCGTGGGCGCGGGGCAGGTGGATGTCGATGCCGGAGTGTCCGCCAAGCAGCCCATCCACGCGCAGTTCTGCGCCTTGCCAGTCGGCTGGCGCGGGCGTGGCGGCGACCGGCAGGCAGGCTTCGACGGTGACGCCGCCCGCGCACCCCAGATAAAACGCGCCCCATTCTTCGGTGTCCAGATTGAGCAGAACGCGCCCCCGCAAGCTTCCCGCTTGCAGACCATGCGCGCCGCCCATGCCCGCTTCTTCATCCACCGTGAGCAGAACTTCCAACGCGCCATGCGGCAGACGCTCGTCTTCCAGCGCCGCCAACGCCAGCGCGACGCCGATGCCATTGTCCGCGCCCAGGGTCGTGCGACGCGCCAGCAGCCAGCCCGCCTCGATTTCCGGCGTAATCGGGTCGCGCTGAAAATCGTGCGTGTGTCCGCTCACCTGCTGGCACACCATGTCCAGATGCCCTTGCAGGATGATGCCGGGCGCGTTTTCTCGTCCGGGCGTGGCGGGTTTGGAGAGAATCAGATTGCCCACGGCGTCAGTACGCGCGGCAATGCCGTGCGCTTTCGCCCACGCAGCGAGATGCGCGACCAGCGCGGCTTCATGTTTTGAGGGGCGGGGAATCGTAGAGAGTGTGGCGAAATGTCGCCAGACGGCGGGCGGGTTCAGATTTGCGAAAATGGCGGCGGGATTGGGTATCATGGCGTTTCTCTGCAAGGTGGGTAGAACGAGGTGGGTGACGATGAGTGAACGTTTGGAAGACCTGACGCAAGCCGTGCTGAATTTTCGGGACGAGCGCAACTGGGCGCAGTTTCACGGTTTGCGGCATCTGATGGTATCCCTGAGTCTGGAAGCTTCCGAAGTGCTGGAACTCGCGCAGTGGAAAAGCGATGACGAGGTAGAGGCGCTGGCGGCTGATGCGGCAAGCCGCGCGGAACTCGCCGACGAATGCGCCGATGTGCTCGCCTACCTGCTGCTGCTCGCCGACCGCGCCGGAATTGATTTGACAGCGGCATTGCGCGCGAAACTGGCGAAAAACGCGCAAAAATATCCGGTGGCAAAGAGTTACGGGCGACGGGAGAAATATACGGCATTGGAGTGATGTTTGGTGGGGCAGGGGTGGTTGGGGGAATATTCCCTTCTCCCCTCGTGGGAGAAGGTGCCCGCAGGGCGGAAGAGGGGGAAGCTGGTTCAGCATGTTCTAGCGTGTTTCGCGCTGAACCATTCCCCTCTCCCACAAGGAGCAGGGCGCAGGAAAAAACAACGTCAAGAGAAAACACCCGAAGCATGGACGACATTAAACGATGATAGAAGTTGTATACTTTAATCATTCACTGGAGGATTCCCAAATGACCACAACCACACTAGACCGCCATTTGCCGCGCAGTTACATGCCGGAAGAAGACAAGGTAGGCATGTCCCAGAACGCGATTTATCTCTGCGAATCTACTGATGCCGATGAAGCAGGGGACGAAGAAGCGGCTTGGGGATGGCTTGCCTTGGCGGAACTGCCGGAATCAGCAAACTATATCCTCAAAGAAGTTTGCGGTGACGAGTTCTTGAAAGCCAAAGGCTTCAAGATATGATAGAAGAAAAACTTCTTTCCCTGTCACGAAGGCTTGCCAGAGGGAAAGGCATAGCGACAGAACAAAAATCGACACGACTGGCACAACGCAACGATAAAGTTCAACAGGGCATACTATCCGACCTGAAAGACATTGGAAAATCCGGCAGTCTGGAAACCATTGTCGCCGCCGAAAAAAGCATCGTTAAGTTTGATCTCAAAGAATATGCCAATAGCAAAAACATGATGTCCAGCCTGACCACGGCGCAAAAAGAACTGGAAGCCATCGAAACAAATATCGGTTTGGTAGGCGACCCGAAGCGGTACAAGGAAATCAACATGTCCCATGTGCAGCCCAAGGTACGGGATTCAAGCGATTTGCCACTGGATAGCGCGAGAATTGCCTTCCGCTCACATGCGGCACGTCTCATAAACTACGACAAGACAAAATCAGACGACCTCGAAAAAGCCATCATCCAGGCGCGGCAACAGAACATCCGAACCGGCGAAAAACTCTACATCGGGTGGCAGGAGGAGACGTTAGGGCGAGGACATAAAGAACCGACCAAGACGCAGCCCAAGGTGTACACCGAAGCGCAATACCAAAAGTTTGCAGAGCAATTTCTGGCGCAAGCAAAAGCGCAGGGTATGAGTGAGCGTAACATCGCCGCAATACGGGACGGCATACAGAAGGGAATAGCGGAAAGAACGAAACCCGCCGAAGCAGAGAAACGCCCCGCGCCAAAGAAATCCAAAGCCCCAGCAGAACCTGATATTGAGCGGTGAAGCCTCACCAGAACGAAAAAAGCGCGGCTCTCGCCGCGCTAATGCTTTGGGGCGAGGGGAGATGTGGGTGTCCGCCACATCACTTGTCCGCCGACGTTTCCACCTTCCATTTTGCCGTGTCGTCCTGCGCCAGTTTTTGGGTGAGCCAGGGCAGGCTTTCGCGGAGCGCGTCCGCCAGCGTCCAGGGTGGGTTGATGATGAACATGCCGCTGCCGCTCATGCCCATGCCATCCGTTGCCGGAGCGTGTACGCGCAGGGTGACGTGCAGCCAGTCGGTATCCGCTGCGGGCAGGCGTTTCAGGCGTTCGGGCAACTGGCGGGATTCAATTTTGGCGAGTTGTGGATACCACAGGGCATAGGTGCCGGAAGCAAAGCGTTTCAGGGCGTCTTTCAGGGTGGCGAGCACATTCGCGTAGTCATTTTTCGTCTCAAAGGACGGGTCGATCAACACCAGCGCGCGGCGACTGGGCGGGGGCAACAGGGATTTCAACAACGCCAGCCCGTCGCCCGCCGTTGTCTGCGTCTCGCGCCCCGCGCCCTTGAAATTCTGCGCGAGCAGGCGGAATTCGTTGCTGTGCAGTTCAAACAGGCGCAGCCGGTCAGACGCGCGTAACGCCCGTTTGGCGAGCCAGGGCGAGCCGGGATATTGCTTCAATTCGCCGGAAGGATTCATGTCCCGCACGGCGGCGAGGTAGGCGGCGACGGGTTTTGGCGCGTCCTCTCCGTTCTTGCCCCAGATGCGCTCAATGCCTTCCCGGTATTCGCCCAGCTTTTGCGCTTCGCGGGCGTCGAGGCGATAGCGCCCCGCGCCGGCGTGGGTGTCAATCACATAAAGCGGAGCGGGCTTTTGGGTCAGATAGTCGAGCATCTGCACCAGCGCCAGATGTTTCAGAACATCGGCGTGATTTCCGGCGTGGAAGGCGTGGCGGTAACTCAGCATGGTGGAAGTCGCGGGGTGGGTGAAGGAAGGTTGGCATTGTAATCAGGGATGGTGTCCCGTGCCCATAAATCGGCGTCCATCGGTCAATGATAAAAGCATGAATTTTCAACCTGTGCGCCAGAAACAACATTTACAAAATTTGGATGCGGAATGGGATAAATAAATTCGATGTTCTGACTTATGATGCTAATTGTCTACATGATGATTTTCTTTATTGCGCGGAGGGCGAACTGCCGCCGTGCCATTTATTTAGTGCGGGGTTTCCATGTTTACCTATCGGTTAAGTATCCGTCAGAGCCTGGTGCTGCGTGCCTTTCTGATGGTTTTGGTGGTGCTTGTGCTGTTTATAGCAGGGGCTTCCCAGTTTGTGCTCACGCCTTCCATCAAGAGAATCGCGCATACTCAGGTGGAGCAGGTGAGCAACCAGATTGAACTCCGTATGCAATACCTGCTGGAACGGGTGGCGCTCACGCTGGACAACAGCGTCCAGTATGCTCGCGCGGGAAGGTTGAGCGTCGACGATGTGCTCGCCTTCAACCGCTTCTTTGTTCCCATCATGCAGAATCACCCGGAGATGCCTGCGGTTGTCCTGGCGAATGAAAGCGGGTTGGCGCTTCTGCTCGTGCGTACAACGGGCGGGCGCTGGATCAATCGCCTGAGCAATCCCGATGCCTGGGGAGGGCGAACTTACTTGCTGACCTGGGATAGCGAGGGGCGGCTGGAAAACGTCGGAATGGACATAGAGGATTACGACGCCCGAACACGCCCGTGGTTCAAAGGCGCTATGGGGCTGTCGAACGAAAGCGATCATTACTGGACGGAACCCTACATCTATCATACCACCCAGTATCCGGGCGTCACCGTCTCGCGGCGCTGGAAGGCGGCAGATGGCGTCACATGGATCATGGAACATGATGTGGAACTGGCCGCGTTATCCAGGCGTACTTCGAGCTTGCAAGTGGGTAAATCGGGCTTCGTCATCCCGTTTTCCGACGCGGGAAACATACTGATCGGCATGCCGAAGTATCCGGGCTTCGAGGGTGAAGACAAGGACGCTTTATTGGGGGTGACAATGCCCCAGCAGTTGGGCATCAACGAACTCACCGAGGGCTTCAATCACTGGTTGCTGGCGCAGAAGCCCGATAATACATTGAGCGAATACACCTACGATGATCAAGACTGGTTCAGCTATTTCCATAGTTTTGGCACGGGGAATCAGAAATTCTGGATCGGCGTTTTCGCGCCACAAGAGGATTTCGTTCCCGGCAAGCGTCAGGACATCATTATGCTGTCCCTGCTGGTGAGCATGGTGCTGTTGTTCGCCTTTGTCACCACCACGCGCCTTGCCCGACGCTTTGCCCAACCCCTGTTGCAACTGACGGCAGAAAGTCGGCGTCTGGGCAACATGGAACTGGAAAAGCCGGTGCAAGTCGAATCTTCCTGGCCGGAAATCGAGCACCTGACAGCGGCGCAGGAGACCATGCGCGTTGAACTTCTGGAGGCGACGCGGCAACTGAAAGAAACCAACGCCACGCTGGAGGACAGGGTGCGAGAACGCACGCTTGAACTGGAAGCGAGCAAGGTGAACGCCGAGCATTCACAACGCATGATTATTGACATGGCGGATTCCCTGCCGTGCGCGGCATTCCGTTATGAATATAACGAAAAAGACGAAGTGAATTTTGTGTTCGTGAGCAGCAAGGTCAAGGATATTCTGGGGCTTTCATGCGAAGAAATCATAAATGACCCGAAGTCGCGCTGGCGTTACGCGCATCCTGATGATGTCGAACAGGCGCGTTACCTCTTGCAAGGCTTACGCAAGGAACATAAAGGCGTGTTTCTGCTACGGATTTGCCTGCCGGGGCAAGCCATGCGCTGGGTGGAGGCGCGCGCGGAACGGGTGATGCTGGAAAACGGGCGCATGTGTTGGAACGGCTATTGGCTGGATGTCACCGAAGCCCAGATCGCGCGGCAAACCCTGGCTGACCAGTTGTTGTTCCAGGAGAAATTGATTGACACCCTGCCCGACCCCATCTTTTACAAAAACCCGGAGTGCCGTTTCATTGGCTGCAACCGCGCCTACGAACAGGCATTCGGCGTGTCGCGGCAGGATCTTGCGGGTAAAACCGTGCTGGAAATCGGCTATTTGACGGAGGAAGCGCGCAGGGATTTTCACTATCAGGATCAGCGCCTGGTTGCCGAATCGGGCAAGTTCTCGCAGGAAATGGAATTCGATTATGCCGATGGCGAGCGTCGGCATGTGCTCTACGCCAGTTGTGGCTTCCTGCTTGCCGATGGTCGTCCCGGCGGTCTGCTCGGCGTCATCGTGGATATTTCCGCGCAAAAGAAAGCGCAGCAGATGGCGGAAGAAGCCGCGCGCATCAAATCTGATTTTCTTGCCAACATGAGCCATGAAATCCGTACCCCGATGAATGCCATTGTCGGCATGGCGCATCTGGCGATGCGGACTGAACTGACGCCCAAGCAGCGCGATTACCTGCAAAAAATCCAGCAATCAAGCCAGCATTTGCTTGGCGTGATTAACGACATTCTCGATTTTTCCAAGATTGAAGCGGGCAAGATGCAGGTGGAGCGCGTGGAATTCGATCTGGAACAGTTGATGGAAAATGTCAGTACCCTGGTTGCCGAAAAAACGCACAGCAAGGGGTTGGAACTCGTCTTTCAGGTGCATCCAGAAGTGCCGCGCTACCTGTTGGGCGACTCTTTGCGTTTGGGGCAGGTGCTCATCAACTATGCCAACAACGCGGTGAAATTTACCGAAAAAGGCGAGGTCAGCATCGAAGTCAGCGTACTCGAAAAAACGAGCGTTCAGGCAATGCTCAAGTTTTCTGTCAGTGACACCGGCATCGGCCTTACGCCGGAACAACAGGCGCAACTCTTTCAGAGTTTCAGTCAGGCGGATCGTTCCATTACCCGCAAATACGGCGGTACTGGTCTGGGTCTGGCAATCAGCAAGCAGTTGGCAAAACTGATGCAGGGCGAAGTTGGCGTTGAGTCGACAGCGGGCAAAGGCTCGACCTTCTGGTTCACGGCGCGTCTGGGCATCAGTCACAAAAAGTCCCGTCCGCTGGTGTTGAGCCATGAATTGGCAGGGCATCGGGTACTGGTGGTGGACGATAACGAAAGCACCCGCAATGTGTTCCATGAAATGCTGGCGAACATGAATCTGCGCGTCGACGAGGCGGATTCCGGTCAACGCGCGTTGGACATGGTTGCGGAAGCACAGGCGCAGGGCAAACCCTTCAATGTCATATTGCTGGATTGGCGGATGCCGGGTATGGACGGGATTGAAGTTGCCCATCGCCTGCACACAATTCTGGGCGCCAATTGTCCCCGGATTATCATGGCGACCGCCTATGGTCGTGAGGAATTGCTGCATTCCGCCGCCCAAAGCGGTATTGAAAACGTGTTGATCAAACCTGTGAGCGCCTCACTGCTGTTCAATGAAATGGCGCGGGCGCTGGGAGATGAGGGACGTGGTGAAGAACTCCGGGAAGAAGACTCCCGGCAAACCGCGCCCGCAACGGGATTGGAAGAGATTGCCGGAGCGCATATCCTGCTCGTGGAAGACAATGAGCTGAACCAGCAGGTCGCCAGCGAAATTTTGCAAGACGAAGGCTTCCACGTCACCATCGCCTGCGATGGCAAGGTGGCCGTGGAATGGGTGCGCGGAGGAGGAGAAGGCGGGCAACTACCGTGCGACCTGATTCTCATGGACATGCAGATGCCGGTTATGGACGGGCTGGAAGCCACCCGGCAGATTCGCGCCCTGGGCAACACCACGCCCATCATTGCCATGACCGCCAATGCCCTGTCAGGCGACCGCGAGCGTTGTCTGGAAGCGGGCATGAACGATTATCTGCACAAGCCCATAGAACCCGATCGGCTCTGGGCGGTGCTGCGGCAATGGATCACGCCTTGCCCGGAATTCAGGAAAATAAATGACGCTCAACCGCCGGTCGTGCGCGGGGTAGGCGGGGTAGAGGAGCAAGCCTTGTTGCCGGAAATTCGCGGTCTGGATGTGACGGGCGGTTTGCGTCGGGTAATGGGCAAGACAACGCTGTACCGCGAACTGCTGCAAAAATTCATCGCCAGTCAGGGGAACGCGCCTGTCGAAGTGCGTACTGCCGTTGCCGCAGATGACTGGACGCTGGCAGAGCGCGTCGCGCATACCCTGAAAGGCGTTGCGGGCAACATCGGCGCGGATGAAATTTCTGAACGCGCTGCCGAACTGCAAGCCATTTGCCGGGAAAAATCAGTGGAATACCTGCCGGATGCTTTAGCCGCGCTGGAAGCCGTGATGACGCCCTTCATAGCGGCGTTGCGGGAATTTTTTGTGTCCGCCGAAATCGAGGCGGCGAATACCACAGAGAACGTCGACGCGCCCGCCGACCCCGCGCATGTACAGTCTGTCGTGCAGCTCATCACAGGATTGCTGGCGGAAAATGACGCGGAAGCGAGCGATGTATTGCGGCAGGAAGCGTCCGCGCTGAAATCGGCGCTCGGCGCGGATTTCGCGGTATTTGAGCGGGCAATACAGGCTTTTGATTTTGATCGCGCGCATGACCTGTTGTACACTCACGCATAAAACGGGAGCATATAAAATGACCATAGAAATTAACGCCGCGCCTACCATTCTGATCGTTGACGACGTGCCGGACAATCTTGTCCTGATGAGCAGTCTGTTGAAGGATCTCTACAGGGTCAAAGTCGCCAACAGCGGAAAAAAGGCAATCAGCATCGCCACTTCGGGGACGCCTCCCGACCTGATTTTGCTCGATGTCATGATGCCGGAAATGGACGGTTACGAGGTCTGCAAATATCTGCAATCCTTGCCGGTCATCCGTAACGTTCCCATCATTTTTCTGACCGCCAATCATGAAGCCAGGGATGAGCAGACCGGGCTGGAAATGGGCGCGGTGGATTACATCACCAAGCCGATTGTGCCCGCCGTCGTGCTGGCGCGTGTCGCCACCCACTTGCAGTTGAAAGCGAGCGCCGATTTCCTGCGCGACAAATCCGCCTTTCTGGAAGCCGAAGTCACCCGGCGCACCAGCGAAATCCAGGCGATTCAGGATGTCACCATTCTGATGATGGCGTCACTGGCGGAAACCCGCGATAACGAAACCGGCAATCACATCCACCGCACCCAGCGTTATGTCCGAATACTGGCCCAGAGCCTGAGTGAACATCCCCGTTTTCGGGATTACCTGAACCGGGACACAATAGAATTGCTCTACAAATCCGCGCCTTTGCATGATATTGGCAAAGTCGGTATTCCTGACCGCATCCTGCTGAAACCGGGCAAGCTGACGGAGGAAGAATTCGACATCATGAAACAACATGCCGTTCTGGGCTATGAGGCCATCGCGCAAGCCGAAAAGCAATTGGGCAAAGACGTTGATTTTCTTGTTTGCGCCAAGGAAATCGCCTGTTCGCACCATGAAAAATGGGATGGCAGCGGCTATCCCTACGGGTTGGCGGGTAACGACATTCCCATTTCCGCCCGTCTCATGGCGGTGGCGGATGTCTACGACGCGCTGATCAGCCGCCGTGTTTACAAACCCGCCATGAGCCACGAAAAAGCCTGTGAAATCATTGTTCAGGGCGCAGGTAAACATTTCGACCCGGATGTGGTACATGCTTTCCTGGCGCTGGATGGTGAATTCATCTCCATTGCCGCCCGCTTTGAAGACAGCGAAACCGACCTGATGCGGGAAATCGCGACTCTGGAAATCGTGATGGGAGAAAAAATCAATCTGGAGTAAAAAACATCAGAGTGGCGGGGGGGGGGGGGGGCCGCGAGCCGGCGGGGCGCGGGGGTGGGGGCGCCCCGCCCCGGCGCGCCCCGCCCCCCCCCCCCCCCCGGTGGGGGGGGGGGGGTGTGGT
>JAITSU010000106.1 GCA_031287525.1 Zoogloeaceae bacterium
ATGCGTCATCACCTTGCTATCCGTGATTGGCTCACCTATAATGCGCGGCTTGTCGGGGCGTGGCGCAGCCTGGTAGCGCACTTGCATGGGGTGCAAGGGGTCGCGAGTTCGAATCCCGCCGCCCCGACCATTTATTCAAAGCATACGGGTCAATCTTCGGATTGAGCCGTATGCTTTTTACATTGCGTTTGTATGCTTTGTCGCTTGGCAAAGCCGACAAAAAACGCTGGACAGCGCGGGAATCTTTGCTAAAATGCGCCCTCTTTCGCGGAGAGGTGGATGAGTGGTTTAAGTCGCACGCCTGGAAAGCGTGTTCAGGGTAATACCCTGACGGGGGTTCGAATCCCCCCCTCTCCGCCAGCATATTCCCGGCAGACTCACATCCTTCCCCACGCCCTCCCAGCCAACCACGACAAGCCTTTGTCCATTTCGCCCAACCCGTTTCAAACGCATAAAAAAACCGGCAAGGTCGACGTTTGCCCGACATGACGCGCGCGCGGATGTACCAGACGAGAACGATTGGGAATGATTGTGCTATTGTGCCGGACTACGCTGGTGTGGAAATTTCCCGTCGACGCGATCGCGGCGCAAGCAACTGCGCCAGAATGGGAAAAGCACATAACAAAAAACCCGCCAACCACCAATAAGTACGCGGTTTATAGCGGGTTTTATGAATTTTTCGTGGTGCCCAGGAGAGGACTCGAACCTCCACGCCTTGCAGCGCTAGTACCTGAAACTAGTGCGTCTACCAATTCCGCCACCTGGGCACAGGTGCGAAGAGCCGCACATTCTAATGAAAGAACATTCGATGTCAACAAAAAAAACAGATAAACCACAGGTCTCAAAAATTCGTCGCGCTGACCCTTTTTTCGAGCGCGAGTGTAAACGCTACGATTTTCCGCTGCCTTCGCGCGAGTACATCGGGGCAATCCTGAAAGAACAGGGGCAGCCGGTCAGCTTTGCCCTGCTTGCCGAATTGCTGGACATCAGCGCGGCGGAACGGGAAACCTTCCAGCGGCGGCTGGGCGCGATGGCGCGTGAGGGGCAGTTGCTCGTAAATCGCAAGAATGACTATCTCCTGCCGGAGCGCGCCAGCCTCATCGCTGGCAAGGTGCAGGGGCACCCGGACGGCTTCGGCTTTTTGATTCCCGACGATGGCAGCCCGGATATTTTTCTGGAACAGCGCCAGATGAACAAGACGCTGCACGGCGACCGCGTGTTGGCGCGGATCACGGGCACAGACAAAAAAGGGCGACCGGAAGGCAGCATTGTTGAAGTCACTGACCGCGCCAATCGCCGCGTCGTCGGGCGGGTATTCGTGGAGCATGGCGTGACCTTCGTCGTGCCGGAAAACCGCCGCATCACGCAGGACATCCTGATTGCGCCGGAGAAGAAAAGCAAAGTCAAAGCCACTGCCGGTCAGATTGTGATGGTGGACATCATCGAGCAGCCTTCCAAATACGCGCAACCCGTGGGGCGCATCAGCGAGGTGTTGGGCAATTACGCCGACCCCGGCATGGAAATCGAAATCGCGTTACGCAAGCACGACCTGCCCTTTGAGTTTGCCAAAGATTGCCTCGCCGAGAACGCGAAAGTGCCGGAGAAGGTGAAAAAGACTGACCTGAAAGGTCGCAAAGACCTGCGCGAGTTGCCGTTAGTCACGATTGACGGCGAAACCGCGCGCGACTTTGACGACGCGGTGTATTGTGAAAAACAGGGGCGCGGCTGGCGGCTGGTTGTTGCCATCGCGGATGTTTCGCACTACGTCAAACCCGGCATGGCGCTGGACAAGGAAGCCTTTGACCGGGGCAATTCGGTTTATTTCCCACGTCGGGTTATCCCCATGTTGCCGGAAAAACTTTCCAACGGCATTTGCTCCCTGAACCCGGATGTGGAACGTCTGGCGATGGTTTGCGACATGAACATCTCCACCACGGGCAATATCAAGGATTACCATTTTTATCCCGCTGTATTTCGCTCGCACGCCCGCCTGACCTACAATCAGGTCTGGGATTGGCTCTCCGGCGCGACCACCGCGCAAACAGAGGCGCACAAGGCGATTCAGCCGCAACTGCAAAATCTCTACAAACTGTTTCAGGCGCTCGCCGGAGCGCGGGTCAAGCGCGGGGCAATCGACTTTGAAACCGTCGAAACCGAAATGCGCTTTAATGACGAAGGTAAAATTGAGGCGATTGTGCCGGTCACGCGCAACGACGCTCATCGCGTCATCGAAGAATGTATGCTCGCCGCCAATGTCTGCGCCTCGGATTTTCTCGCGGAACATCAGCAGGAATGCCTGTACCGCATCCACGAAGGTCCGAATGAAGAAAAACTGAAAAACCTGCGGAGCTTCATTTCCGAATTCGGTCTGACACTGGCGGGCGGCGACGCGCCCAAGGCGGGCGATTACGCGCAACTGCTGGAAAAAGCCAAGGCGCGTCCCGATGTTCAGCTTCTGCAAACCATCATGTTGCGCTCGCTGAAACAGGCGCGTTACAGCCCCGACAATCTGGGGCATTTCGGGCTTGCCTATGAGCATTACACGCACTTCACCTCCCCCATTCGCCGTTATCCCGATTTGCTTGTGCATCGCGCTATCAAGTCTATACTGGCGGGAGAACGCTACACGCCCGGCGACTGGGAAGACATCGGCATCCACTGCTCGCAAACCGAACGCCGCGCCGACGAAGCCACCCGCGATGTGCAAAACTGGTTGAAGTGCTACTACATGCAAGGGCGCATCGGCGAAACCTTTGTCGGCTCGATTTCCGCCGTCACCGCCTTCGGCATCTTCGTGGCGCTGGACGAGGTGTATGTTGAAGGTCTGGTGCATGTCTCTGAACTGGGCGCGGATTATTTTCAGTTCGACGCCATCAAGCATCAAATGCTGGGCGAACGCACCGGGCAGCGTTTTCGCCTGGGCGACCGCGTGCGGGTCAAACTGGTCAAAGCCGATTTGGAAAGCAACCGCATTGATTTCGTGCTGACGCAGGAAGAAGTCAGCAAAGGCGCGGCGAGTCGTGGAAAACGGCGGGGGAATGCCGCGCCACCGACACCCGCTCCCGCGTCAAAACCCGCCGCCTCCGCCAAAAAAAGCGCCTCGCAACGCATGGTAAGCGCAGCGGGAAATTTCATGGGCAAAGTCGGTAAAGCCGTCAAAAAAGCCGCCGACAGCGCGCGCGGCAAATCAAACAAGAAAAGTGGCAAAGGTAAAGCGTGAAATAGTTGCTGCTGATAAACTCCGCGCTTCGCGCCAAATACCCTGGTAGGGCGCGTTCTCCGAACGCGCCGGACGTTAACCCACGGCGGTTTCTACGATCCCGCCCTACCTCTGTCCTCTGTCCTCTGTCACCTGTCCTCTGATACCTGAACATGTCCCGTCTGATTTTCGGTTTTCACGCCGTCACTGCCAAACTTCGTCACGACCCGGAAGCGGTCAAGGAAATTCTGCTTGATGCGCATCGCCACGAAAAAGGCGACAAGCGGATACAGGATTTTTTGAAACATGCGAAACTGCACAACGTCAATCTCACGCTGGTCGACGGCAAGCGGCTCGACGCCATGTTGCCCAATGCCAGCCATCAAGGTGTCGTGGCGCGGCTGGAAGGCGCGCGCAAGGCGCTGCATCTGGACGATGTGCTTGACACGCTGGAATCCCCGCCCCTGCTGCTCGTGCTGGATGGCGTTACTGACCCGCGCAACCTCGGCGCTTGCCTGCGCGTGGCGGACGGCGCCGGCGCGCACGCGGTCATCGCGCCCAGAGACAGGGCGGCGGGCTTGAATGATGTCGCCATCAAAACCGCCAGCGGCGCGGCGGAAAGCGTACCCTACATCATGGTCACGAATCTGGCGCGTACCCTGCGCGAATTGAAAGAACGCGAGATTCACGTCGTCGGCACAAGCGGCGACGCGCCGCAAACCCTCTACACCGCCACCTGGCCAGCCGCCACCGCCTGGGTCTTGGGCGCGGAAGGCGAAGGAATGCGCCGCTTGAGCCGCGAAACCTGCGACCAACTGGTGAGCATCCCCATGTCCGGTTCGGTGGAAAGCCTCAATGTTTCCGTGGCGGCAGGCGTGTGCTTGTTTGAGGCGAGAAGGCGGTTGTCGGGTTAATGCCGGCGCTACGCGCCGCCTTCCCCGGAAAGAAAGGCTTGAAAGCCCCCTTGTATGTTTCACCCGCTCCCCTTGTGGGCGTACACCGTAGGGAAGGGGATATTTCGTAGGGGCAGGTTTCAAACCTGCCCGCAGTGGCATTGTCGGAGCGCAGGGCGGGTTTGAAACCCGCCCCTACAGAGTTGGGCGTCAGGTAGGGCGCGTTCTCCGAACGCGCCGGACGTTAACCACGGCGGTTTCGGAGAAACCGCCCTACCTGAACCACGGAGTGGGTTGGGCGGGGGCTATGATGCCGCCCTGCCTCTCCCAAGTGGCTTCGCCGTCACAAATACTGCCTTGACCGAACAATCTCCCGCCATGACAATCTCACCTTTCCATCCTCCTGGTGTTCCCATGTCCGCCATTCAGTCCGGCGATACGGTCGCTGATTTCAGTCTGCCTGCCACCGGCGGCGAAACTTTCACCCTTTCCGCACAACGCGGAACTATTGTCGTTCTCTATTTCTATCCCAAAGACAACACGCCCGGCTGTACCACCGAGGCGCAGAATTTTCGTGACCTGTATCCGCAATTCGTCAAGGCGGGGGCGTTGGTGGTGGGCGTCTCCCGCGACAGCCTCAAATCGCACGAAAATTTCAAAGCCCGGCAATCGCTGCCCTTCGCGCTGCTCTCCGACACTGACGAGCGCCTCTGCCAGCAGTTTGGCGTCATCAAACTGAAAAAACTCTATGGCAAGGAAGCGCGCGGCATTGAGCGCAGCACTTTTGTCATTGACCGCGAAGGCGCGCTCACCCGCGAATGGCGGGCGGTCAAGCTGCCGAATCATGTCCAAAGCGTGCTTGATGATGTGCTTTCCCTGTAAACTCTCATTTTCAATCATCTTTCCCAATCGTTTCGGATGCCTCTCATGCCCAGAAAACCATCCCGCAAAGCCATTAGCAAAATTTTCGTTCTCGACACCAACGTGCTGATGCACGACCCCACCAGCCTGTTCCGCTTTGAGGAACATGATGTGTATCTGCCCATCATGACCCTGGAAGAACTCGACAATCACAAAAAGGGCATGTCCGAAATCGCCCGCAATGCCCGTCAGGTGTCGCGCTCGCTGGACGAACTGCTGGCGTTTTCCGAAGACATTGACGAAGGCATTTCACTCGCCGAACCCAGCCACGGGCTTGCCACTGGCAATCTGCTGCTGCAAACCGAAGCCATCCACACCGAACTCCCCCCCGCGCTGCCCACCTCAAAATACGACAACCAGATTCTCGCTGTCGTTATCCACCTGCAACGCCGCCACCCCAAGCGGCAAGTCATTCTGGTGTCCAAAGACATCAACATGCGAATCAAGGCGCGCGCGCTGGGGCTGCCCGCCGAAGACTACTTCAACGATCAGGTGCTGGAAGACAGCGACCTGCTCTACGCCGGTAGCCGCGCCCTGCCCGCCGACTTCTGGGAAACGCACGGTCAGGGCATGGAATCCTGGAAAGAAGACGGCAAAACCCGCTACCGCATCACAGGTTCTCTCTGTCCCGACTTTTTGTTGAACGAATTTGTCTATCTCGAAGGCGCGCCGGAATTCGCCGCCATCGTCAAAGAAGCCGTCGGCAAAAAGGCCGTGCTGGAAACGCTGACTGACTACAGTCATCCCAAACACGCCGTCTGGGGCATCAACGCCCGCAACCGCGAACAGAATTTCGCCTTGAACCTGCTCATGAACCCGGACATTGATTTCGTAACCCTGCTCGGACAGGCGGGTACCGGCAAAACCCTGCTCACCCTCGCCGCCGCTTTGACGCAAGTGCTGGAAACCAGGCTCTATTCCGAAATCATCATGACCCGCGTCACCGTGCCGGTCGGCGAAGACATCGGTTTTCTACCCGGCAGCGAAGAAGAAAAAATGGCGCCCTGGATGGGCGCGCTGGAAGACAATCTGGAAGTGCTCACCCACTCCGAAGAAACCAGCGGCAATCATGGCGCGGGCAGCGGCGGTAACAGCCACTTCTCCGGCGAATGGAGCAAAGCCGCCACGCACGACCTGCTGCGCTCGCGCATCAAAATCAAATCCCTGAATTTCATGCGCGGACGCACATTTTTAAGAAAATTCCTGATTCTCGACGAAGCGCAAAACCTCACGCCCAAACAGATGAAAACCCTGATCACCCGCGCCGGTCCCGGCGCAAAAATCGTCTGCCTGGGCAACATCGCCCAAATCGACACCCCCTACCTCACCGAAGGCTCATCCGGCCTGACCTACGTCGTCGACCGCTTCAAGGGCTGGCCGCACTCCGGGCATATCACCCTGCAACGCGGCGAACGGTCAAGACTGGCGGATCACGCGGCGGAAGTGTTGTAAGGACATGGAAAATTCCTCATGCCGCGCCACATCCAGAAAATTTGCCTGTTTTTCGCGCTTGTGCTGTTGGCATTGTCAATATATGACCTGGCATTGATTGTGTAGGGGCGGTTCGCGAACCGCCCCTACACAAACAGCATCCTCCTCACCCAAGATAAATCAAACTCGCCATCCTTCCCGTGCGACCGTCGCGGCGGTAGGAGAAGAAGCGTTCCGCGTCTGTGTGGGTGCAGAAATCGCCGCCGAAAATTCGGGTGACGCCCAGGGCGCTCAGGCGTTGGCGGGCAAGTTGATAGAGGTTTGCCCGATATTTTCCCGCCGCTTTTCCCGCTGTATTCGGCAAAAAGGCGCTTTCGGCTTCGGCGGCATGTGCGGTAAAAGCAGCCCGGACTTCCGCGCCGACTTCAAACGCCGTCGCGCCGATGGCGGGACCTAACCAGACCAGAATTTGCTCCGGCGCGACTTGCATGGCGGCGACGGTGTTTTCCAGCACACCCGCGAGCAGTCCGCGCCAACCGGCATGGGCGGCGGCGACGACTGCGCCCGCTGCGTCGCAGAACAACACGGGCAGGCAATCGGCAGTCATAATGGCGCAAACCCTGCCCGGTACGCGGCACACGGCGGCGTCGGCGCGTGGGGGGATGTGTGTTATGGGCGCGTCAGCAAGGTCGAACACGGCAACGCCATGCGTCTGTTCCAACCAGTTGGGCGCTGCGGGGAGACGCGCTTCTGTTTGCAACAGGGCGCGATTGCGCGTCACCGCTTCCGGCGCGTCGCCAACATGCTCGCCGAGATTGAAACCGGCATAAGGCGCAAGGCTGACGCCGCCTTTGCGCGTCGTTTGCAAGCTCTTGACATTCGGCGGGGCTGACCAGTCGGGGTGGATGAAAACGGGTTTAATCATGGCGATTCAGGTAGGGCGCGTAGGTAGGGCGCGTTCTCCGAGCGCGCCGTTTGTTGACTGCGGCGGTTTCTTCGATCCCGCCCTACCTTGGGTTTCGTAGAGGTGACTATCCGTCGCTCGCCCTCTCTGAACCGCACAACGAGCGGCGGGTAGCCGTCCCTACGAAATTCGGCAAGCATCACGCCATACCCCGCAGTTGCGCCAACAAATGCGCCATATCTTCCGGCATCGGCACTTCCCAGCGCATGGTTTCGCCGCTCACGGGATGCGTCAGCGTCAGTCGGGTGGCGTGCAATGCCTGACGATGAAAGGCGGGGAGTTTCGTCGCGGCGCGTCCATACACCGGGTCGCCCAACAAGGGATAGCCGATGTGCGCCATGTGCACGCGAATCTGGTGCGTGCGTCCGGTTTCCAGTTGGCAAACCAACAGGGTCGCGCCGGTCAAGTGTTGTTTCACCCGATAGTGGGTCACGGCGGGCTTGCCGGTGGCGTTATCCGCGCGCGCCACCGCCATTTTTACGCGGTCTTTCGGGTGGCGACCAATGGGGGCGTCGACCGTGCCGCCATGCGCGACTTCGCCCACGGTGACGGCCAGATATTCGCGTTTGACGCTTCGCGCCTGCAACTGGCGCACGAGGTCGGTTTGCGCTTCCAGCGTGCGGGCGACGACCATCAAGCCGCTGGTTTCCTTGTCCAGCCGATGCACGATGCCCGCGCGCGGCACTTCCGCCAGCCTGGGGTCGTAGTGCAGGAGCGCGTTCAACAAGGTGCCGCTCCAGTTTCCGCTGCCGGGATGCACGACCAGTCCGGCGGGTTTGTTGATGACGATGAGGGTGGCGTCGGCAAAAACGATGTCGAGAGCGATGTCTTCCGGCGTGTTGGCGAGCGCGTCCATTTCCGGCGCGATCGTCAGGGCGAAGGCTTCGCCGCCGCGCAGTTTCTTCCGCACATCGCGTTCTTCCACCCCGTCGATGGCGAACTGCCCTGCCTTGATCCAGCCTTGCAAGCGGTTGCGGGAATACTGCGGCAACAACCGCGCCAACACCTGATCCAGCCGCTTGCCCGCCGCTTCGGGCGGACAAATGAGCAAAAGCGGTTGCAGGACATCGGAGGGCATGTCTTCGCCTGGGCTATAATCGTCAAAATTTTTTTCAGGAATCTCCATATGCGAAGTTTAGCCGCGCTTGCCGCCAAAACGGGCGGTCATTCCCAAATTTGCGCTTCATTTTTTCTGCGCGCCCTCGTGGTGTCCGCCGCGTTCATCGTCGGCGCCTGCGGCTTGCTGCCCGAAGAAATCGACATGACCGCCGACTGGTCGGCTTCGCGCCTGTATTCGGAAGCCAAGTCCGCCTTCACCGACCACAACTGGGAAGAAGCCCTGAAGTATTACCAGAAGCTGGAATCCCGCTATCCCTATGGTCGCTTCGCCCAACAGGCGCAGATGGAAGTTGCCTACGCGCACTGGAAAAACGGCGATGACGCCGCCGCCCTCGCGGACTGCGACCGCTTCATCAAACTGCACCCCAATCATCCCAATCTTGATTACATGTACTACCTGAAAGGGCTGATTACTTTCAACGGCGACCTGGGCTACATGGGCTACCTGAGTCCGCAAGACCAGACCGAACGCGACCCGAAATCCTCGCAGGAATCCTTTGACACCCTGCGCGAACTGGTGACGCGCTTCCCCGACAGCAAATACACGCCGGACGCGCAGCTCCGCATGAGCTATCTGGTCAACATGCTCGCCGCGCACGAAGTGCACGTCGCCCGCTACTACCTGAAACGCGGCGCTTACCTTGCCGCCGCCAACCGCAGCCAGTACGCCCTCCAGCACTATCCCAACACCCCCTCACAGGAAGAAGCCGCCTACATTCTGGTCGTCGCCTATGACAAACTGGGGCTGGAAGACCTCCGCGCCGACGCCCTCCGCGTCATGCGGCTGAACTTTCCTGATAGCGTTTATTACACGCAGGGATTGGAACAGAAAAAGGCCTGGTGGAAGGTGTTTTGATTCCGGGAAGAGGGTTTCTCCAAAACCGCCGGATGTAACCTCATCCGGCGCGCCCGGAGCGTGTCCTGCCTAAACCTGCATCCCCATGACCCGCGCCCGTTGCAGCAGTTGCCAGTAATACCGATACGAAGCCCGGTCATGCAGTTTGCCTTCATGCTGGATTGGCCCCCAGTCGGCGGCTTTGGCGGCGGTGATGACGGCGTGGGCGGTTTCCACTTCTGAAAAATCCGGGCGCATGGCGTCGAGAATGGGGCGAATCTGGTCAGGATGGATGCTCCACATGCGTAAAAAGCCGAATTCCTGTCGGGCGCGGCGGGCGTCGTTCTGGATGCTGTCGGTATTTTTGAGTTCGGTGGAAACATTGTGCGTAGGGACGACGCCAGAGGCCAGGGCGGCGGCGGCGATTTCGCATTTGGCGCGGGTAATGAGCGGATGCGTGAATTGACCGGGGCTTTGCATGGCGCTGCCGGGAATCGCGCCGCCGTGGTCGGAAACGAAATCCATGAGACCAAAATCCAGACTTTCGACGCCTTCTTGCGCGGCAATTTGCCAGACATCGCGCAACGCGCCGTGCGTTTCAATCAGCACATGTACGGGGATGCCGTGGCGCAGACCGTAACGCGCTTCCGTCTGGCGCAGGGCGACCATCTGGCGGCGCACGTCTTCGACACAACGGGGCTTGGGCAGGGTGATGAAGGGCAAACGCGCGCCCGCCCGCGCCAGAATGATGTCCAGATCATGCTGCCAATGCGGATGCGTGATGTCGTGAATCCGCACGCCGACGCGGTTGAAGCGGTTTTCCTCGCTGGCAATCAGCGCGGCGCACATTTTTGCGTGTTCGGCTTCCGCTCCAGCGCGCGCGCCGTCTTCGCAATCGCAGGTGATGTCGAACACCGCGCCCATTTCCGCTTGCAGCGCCAGCGCCTTGCGGATCAATTTTTCCGAACCGGCGTAGTGGTCGACGACGGGCAGTATGGGCGGCGTTTTTTCGCCCGCGAAAAGGATGTCATCTGGATTCATGTTGTTCCCCTCAAGGCGTGGATTCGTTCATCGCCCGCGCTACGGCTTCGGCGATTTTGATGCCGTCCACTCCGGCGGACAGAATGCCGCCCGCGTAGCCCGCGCCCTCGCCCGCCGGATAAAGCCCGTGGGTATTCACGCTTTGCAGGCTATGCGGGTCGCGTTTGATGCGAAGCGGCGAGGAAGTGCGGGTTTCCACGCCGGTCATCAGGGCGTCCGCCATGTCATAGCCGCGAATCTGGCGACCGAAAACCGGCAAGGCTTCGCGCAGGGTTTCGATCACATAAGGAGGCAAACAGAGGGTTAAATCCGTCAGGCGGATGCCCGGCTGGTAGGATGGCAACACCAGTCCCAGGCGGGTGGAAGGGCGACCGGCGAGAAAATCCCCAACCAGTTGGGCGGGAGCTTGATAGGCGAAACCGCCCGCCTCGAACGCCTTGCCTTCCCAATACCGCTGAAATTCGACGCCCGCCAGCGGTTGCGCGGGGAAATCCCGTCCCGGCGCGACATCCACCACCATGCCGCTGTTGGCGTTGCGTTCGGCGCGTGAATACTGGCTCATGCCATTGGTCACCACTCGCCCCGGTTCAGAAGTCGCGGCCACCACCTGCCCGCCGGGGCACATGCAAAAACTGTAAGCGGTGCGCCCGTTTTTCGCCTTGTGCGCCAGTTTGTAATCCGCCGCGCCCAAAAGCGGATGTCCGGCGAAGCGACCGAAACGCGCCTTGTCAATCAGACTTTGCGGGTGCTCAATCCGCACGCCGATGGAAAAAGGCTTGGCTTCCATGCTGACGCCCTTTTCGTACAGCATGGCAAAGGTATCGCGGGCGCTATGCCCGACTGCCAGCACCACATGCTCGCTGGCGATTTCCTCGCCATCCGCGAGGCGCACGCCTCGTACCCGTCTGTCGGCGTCGAGCAAAATTTCTTCAACCCGACGATCGAAGCGGATTTCCGCGCCCAACGCCTGCATTTGCGCGCGCAGGTTTTCCACCATTTTTACGAGCCGAAAAGTACCGATATGCGGTTTGGCGATGGTGAGGATTTCTTCCGGCGCACCCGCCTTGACGAATTCTTCCAGCACCTTGCGCCCCAAAAAGCGCGGGTCTTTGATTTGGCTGGACAGTTTGCCATCGGAAAACGTACCCGCGCCGCCTTCGCCGAATTGCACATTTGAATCAGGATTGAGCTTGCCCTGCCGCCACAAGCCCCAGGTATCCTGCGCGCGCTCGCGCGCAATTTTGCCGCGCTCAAGAATCAGCGGCTTGAACCCCATTTGCGCCAACAGCAACCCGACAAACAGCCCGCAGGGTCCGGTGCCGATGATGACGGGGCGACGGCGCTCGTCGGCGCGCGCCTGGGTGACAAAGCGATACGCCATGTCCGGCGTTGCCCCCAGATGCGGGTCATTGGCAAAGCGACGCAGCGCTTTTGCCTCATCGCGCAATTCCACATCCACGGTGTAGATGAAAAAAATCTGCGTGGTTTTACGCGCGTCATAGGCGCGGCGAAAAACCTTGAAATTCAACAGCGCGTCGGGCGTAACGCCCAGACGGGCAAGGAGCGCGGTTTTCAGCGCCGCCTCGTCGTGTTCCAGAGGCAGCCGGACTTCGGTAAGACGCAACATGCGGTGTCCGTCACTTCGAGTGGGAAAGTCGGCATTTTACAGGGAAGACAAAAGGCAGGGCGGAATCGAAGAAAGCGCCGTTCTACGCAACCTTGTATGATTCCCCCCTTTGCCACACGGCAGCGTCAGGGGCATCGCAGCAAGAAATTAGCGACAGGCCTTCAGGCCTGTCGGTCTAACGTGTTTTGGAAGGGGTTTGCATCCCCTCCCAAAACGGTCGCCGAAACCCCGGCCTTCAGGCCGGGGTATGGCTCCC